>CAZZGE010000108.1:0-1934 GCA_964653665.1 uncultured Porifericola sp.
CAAAGAGAAGCGCGTTCGTAAGCCTAAGCATAATGGAAAGAGCAACGGCTTTTCTCGCATTTTTATGAATGTAGGCAAAAAAGACCACATTTCGCCTAAGTCTATCATCGGTATGGTCAATAAGCATATGCCGGATGAAGAGGTGAAGATCGGTCAGATAGAAATTCTTAACAACTTCTCTTTCTTTGAGGTAGACCACAGCTATGAGCAGGATGTGCTGTCAGCGCTAAGCGATGTAAAGCATAAAGGTACGAATATAGGCGTGGAACTGGCCAAAGAGAAAGCCTGATCCTCAATCAAATACTATTGAGAAGCGCAGGAAGAATTCTGCGCTTTTTTTATTTGTCAAAATCTCCCTGCAGTTTGTCCGCAATTTCTTAATTCGCTGCCTTCACTATAGGGATTATTAATTTCCTCACTACGGCTGAGCCAGTAGGCACCCTCGCCCTCTAAAGCATCGGGGCAGAACTGGTAGTACAAACGCTGGCCATTAAAATCTGATATTTTAGCCAGTTTATAAGCAGTTGGTGCCATGGCTGCATAAGCAGTTCTGATGGGAGGCATATTGTCAGCAGCGATGAGATTACGGGCGCTCTGGCGGATGATGTGGGCCGCATGGGTGTAGAGTTCTTTAGCCTGCGGCTGTAGATCCATATTTTCCTGCTCGTTCCTTTCCAGCATTTCCCGTATTTGCTCCGCCCGGTCGCGGGACGCCTCTGCATCGCCCTGCATAAGTGCCTTGCCCAGTTCCAGGTAGGTATTCATTACGACCGATGTATGCTCGCGGAGCCGATCGTTGATTTGTGATTCATTGACAATCACTACGGTATCGCCTGGATCGTATTTTATCACTTCGGAAGTATCAACCGGCGTTTCGTCGGCTTCGTCACCGGCCAGTTCTACTTCTTTGCCGGGTACTTCTTCGTCTGACTGCTGCTGGTTACCACAGAATAGGAGGAAAAAAGCTAAGCTAAAAAGTATAAAAAAATAGATGCGTGAACTCTTCATAAAAAGTGTCATTTTTATCTGTCTCAGTTGAAAAAATAGATAAACAATACGTTGTTTTAACATGTGCTAGTACACACTATTTTCCTTTTCTATCCGACAACCGGGCTCCATTTTTTCTTAGTCAAAGAGTTTTATCCGGATTGTCGGATTCTTCTTAATTTTAAGTGTGCGGAGGAGTTTGCCCTTCACCAGTATTTTTAAAACCGATCTCTTGTATGAGTAGACTGACTATTCCGGCCACCCGGCTGGCCAGCGGCTCGTAGAGTGAGGAAAATACGCAAAAGCTCATATCGGTGCTCGATGATTACAAAAGCAACGGTATCAAAACTATCAGTGTGTATGTGCAGGGCTCCAGTGGGGAACACTCTGACCCTTTTAGAAGAAAAGGAAAAGCCGTAGAGGAGGTGCACCTGGGCTTGCTGAAGCGTATCGTAGAGGCCTGCCAGGTACTGCGATGGTGCCGACAATCGGTATTTTTTGTCAGCGTACCCTGGAGAACAGAAAAGAAATTTACCGTGCTGTAAAAATACTGACCAAAGCACTTCGGCCTTACCGGAATGTCACCATCAACATTGCCAACGAGCAAAACTCATCCTTCTACCGCCAGTATGAAGCTTTTGATTTTAATGCCCCACAAAATATCATCAATCTTTGCTGGCATGTAAAAAGTTTGATCCTGAAAGAATCGTAGGTGCCGGCGAATACGATGATTCTCTGAATATCACTGTCGGCAAGTCGGAAGTGGTAGTTGTGTTGCTTTTTGACACCTTCAGCGGAGATATTGAAAATAACCAACACACTGGCTGGCACTACGATCATTTCAGGGCGATGGGCGTACCTGACAAACCGATGGTCAATGTAGAATTATTCGGAGGCTGGACCAAAAAGTTTATTCCGCCGGGTGTCTATACCGAGGAAGGTAAAGC
>CAZZGE010000108.1:2034-15244 GCA_964653665.1 uncultured Porifericola sp.
GGGCCCCTCCGGCGGCTATCCTACCCGCTATGAGCAAGGTGGTGTGGGTATGGCTGAAGATCCCGGTATCAGGTGGTGTTTTGAGCATTTGAAAGATGCTATTCTGAAGCATTGATGAACGGATATTGCCCGGCACGACGGAAATTTTAACTGATGTTTTGTCGGACTCTTTACCAGCCATTTGAGTGGTACCTTTCACGCTGACAGGTAGCTCTATCAATAGCTGCTCTTTGCGCATTAAGATAAGGAATGAATACTTGTACTCATAGACTTAAATTTTAGCTGGCTACTTCCTGCTTTTCCAGTTTTGCTATACGGTCAAGATGCTTATCAATGTTGAAAACCTTCAGTAAGATCAATGCCAATGCCATAAAACCAATGAAGCACAGAAAAGAAATTTCCCAGCTGAAGCTTTCTTTGATAGGACCGATGAGTGAGGCCCCAGCGATGCTCCCGGTTGCCCCCATGGTCATGTAAATGGTATACTGGCTGGCCGATACACTACGGCTACAGCACTGCATGGCTACGGCGAACATGCCAATTTTAGCAAAAGCATTGAATAAGCGGTAGGTAATGATGAAGCCGTACATAAAGTCAGAATTACCCCACACGATTTTCATGTACGAAAGGGTAAGGGCCAGGCTGATGATTACCAGGAAGTAGATTGTGATCATCCGCTTTTTACCAAAAAGTTCAATAAGCCAGCCTCCCAGAAAGATACCACCAATCCCTCCTACAATATCTGCTGTTGCAAAAGTTTGACTGTAATAAACGTTGGTCCAGCCGGTTTGCTCAATCGTAAAGATGGGCAGCAGATGCTCAAAAAAGTTGTAGGCACCCATCGTGATGAATAAGATGGAGGCGACAATCACACTATTCTTTAACCTGAAAACTCCGAAGAGTGCATTCAGGATAGTAGACCATTCTATGATCTGTAGTTCCTGAGATATGTGGGAGGCTTTCCCCCTGAGGAAGGGTAACAGCTTTTCTCCAGGTTGCTCCCGCAACAGCAGGGGCACCAAGGTAATCACAACAATGGCTGCAGCGATCGTCAAAATGGCATAGGAGAACCCGTACGTATCTAAAATGATACTGCCGACTGCCAGCGCTAGTGAACTACCTAACATACGTGATCCCTGCATGTAGCCATTGGCCCGGGCTTGCTGTGGTTCGGGGATAACGTCAACGGCCATAGCGTCTCCTGCGGCGTCCTGTATGGCTCCCATGGCTGAAACCAGGAAACCCGCTACCAAAAACCAGTTAAAATTCTCTAATGGATCAGGTACCAAAGCCATGAAGATCAGGCTGAGGATCAGTCCAAGCTGTCCCAAAAGAACCCAGGGTCTTTTACGACCCATAGGCAAGTAGGTGTAACGGTCCATGAACGGGGCCACCACAAACTTAAAGGTCCAGGGTACTGAGGCTGCTACAGCAAAAGCACCAATTTCCGCCGGGCTTTTTCCTATGTCGGCCATCCACGCGGGTATGCCGATGTACAACATGCCCTGCGGTAATCCCTCAGTGAAGTATAGCGAAATGAAGTTGAAGTAGCGCAGGTTGGCACTATCGGCAAGTGTCGGCAATTTTGTATTTAAGATCATTACACCAATGAATCAAATTGAGCTAAGGAATTCGTATCGTCGTGGGTAGAGCAGCTCATCTGACATAGTTCGCTGCCTACCAACCTGATGGATAGCTAAGTATTTATAAATGCTCCGCTCCGTCATGAAAGATATTTTTTTACCGTGTGACATTACTCAAAAACAGGTATTACCTGATACTGGTCAGGGAGTGGACTGGGCGTATTGGGATTAGTATTTACCTGTTCCTGGGGATAAATAAACCGCTGGGGGCGCCGTGTCCCGGTGCTTAGTGGGATATCAAGCTCTACACGGGGTAAGGCCGTTGCCAGTCTGCGATAATCATTAAAGGACTCATACTGCATCAGTAACACAATGTAGCGCTGGGCAATGATCTCATATAAAATAGCCAGTTGGGGTTCCTGGTAATTTCGGGTGTTGGCAAGCCCAGAGGGCTCAAAATCAGCCATGTCGTAGGCATCGTATTGTCGGTTGGTATCAGAAAAAGTGAGACCATTGATGTACCCTGAATGAAGACCCTGTCGTAAGGTATTGAGCGCACTGACTGACTGGGTCAACTGATCTGTTCGGGCATAACTCTCTGCAAGTATCAGTTGGTTCTCATAGTAGGTTAACACCGGATGAGGCGCATCAGCCACAAAGGCGCCATCTACTATATTGGGGTCAAGGCTGTTAGAACCTGTGAGACCGTTGGTGATAAAGTGGTCGTACAGGGCGCTTTCATTCGTTTTTGTGTTTTCACCACTGATGCGAGACCGGAGTAGCTCAGGAAAGAAAGCACCGTCAAAACCGGTATCTCCCGCACGGGTAATAGCAAAAAAGTCGTGGTTCAGGTAGATGTTGACACCCTGGCTATTTCCGTGAGGAACCAGCATATCGTGCTCGGTAGCGCTAAGTCCCTGTAGTGCATTGTCGATAGCTGCTTGATATTGTCCCCGGTGCAGATGTAGCCTCGCCTTCAGGGTATAAGCTGCCTCAGTCCACAAGGTGTTATCTCCACCAAAGAAGAAATCGTTTGTACCCAGACTCAGCCCGGTATTCGCAGATAAATTTACAATCGCCTCATCCAGCAGAAGCAGTAACTGGTCATACACCTCGGACTGGGAATCATAAACCGGGGTAGGGAAGGCAACCGGTTGGAACGCCTGAAGGTAGGGTACATCACCCCACAGTGCGGTAGCCTTGGCAATGGCCAGCGCCTCCAGCACCTGACCGATTCCCTGGATACGTGACTCACCTGCCTCTTCTGCTTTTTTCTGCAGTAAGCGGGCCTGCCCGGCCACAGGGTACAGTTGATTCCAGTTAAAGTTGGTAGACGATACGATGTACTGGCTATAACCCTGGTGGGCCCGGGCCAGGCCGTTGATATGACGGGTCCAGAGGGCAGCGATACGTACGTCGGTATCCTGATGCAGGTAACCTACGCCTAGCATGGTCCCGCTGAGAAGGGTTCGCATATCTACATCATTGACAGCATTCGGGTTTTGGGTGATGTCCTCTTCGTCAAAAAGGTGCTGGCAGGCAGTTGCCAGTAAAAAAATACCCACCACAGGAATCCATTTCGTTTTAGCCAGAAAGGTATTGATTTGTGTACGGCTGGTCATACGTATATTGATTAATAGAGCTTTTTTAATAGTTGATAGTCACACTGAACAGGACCGAACGGGTATTGGGGTTGGTAAACCAGTCCTGACCCCGGGCCAGGCTGGCACCCGATACATTGGTCTCAGGGTCTACACCGCTGTAGTCTGTCCAGAGAATCAGGTTACGCCCGGTGATGCTGAAGTCAATATCAGATAGCCGGGTCAACCTACGGAACTTATCTCCATCCAGGCGGTAGCTTAGCGTGACCTGCCGCAGACGCGTATTGCTGGCGTCCTCCACGAATTGCCGGTAAGAGGCGGTATTGGAAGCGGTGCCGCGGCCTGTGTACCATGCCTGGTTGAGGGCGACCGGCCCCGCACCGAAGTCTACAATATTACCCTGAAAAGCAGTTCTTTCCGGAATTACATCACCATTCACATCACGGAGGCCGCCTGCTGGAGCAATGGCGTTATTCCCCTGGTCACCGTGCGTACCAAACGCATACAACGAGCCGCGTGTGCCGTTGAAAAAGTCATGGCCCTGTACTGTCTCAAAGAGCAGGAACAACGAAAGATTTTTGTAATTCAATCTACTGCCCAGCCCCCCGCGCCAGTCCGGGTTGGGGTCGCCAATGACTTCAACACCTACGCCGGGCTGGGGAAAGCCGTTGACATCTAGGAGATATGCCCCATTTTCATTTTTGAGAAAATCGGTAGAAAGAAAGACACCGAAGGGTTGACCGGGGATCAGTGAGGCATTCTGGATAAAACTACTGGGTAGCGTATACGCGCTTACCCCACTTAGGGAGTTGACCCGGTTACGATTGGTGGAGAAATTTCCCGTGATCATCCAGTTAAAGCTGCTGGAGCGCACGGCATCAACGCTGAAGTCAAGCTCTAAACCCCGGTTTTCCAGCTCGGCAGCATTGCTGTTGACGATGGTAAACCCGGTCTCGTTGGGCGTACTTAGCGGAAGGATAACATCCTTGCTGCGGTTGAGATACGCCGTGGTGGACAAGGTAATTCGGTCATCAAACAGCCGAAGGTCCAAGCCCAGTTCCGTTTCAGATTTACGCTCTGGCCTGAGGAATTCGTTCCCACGTACGGTATTACGCACAAAACCGCCACCGTACAGCGTACTGATACCTGATAAACCATTGACAAAATCATCACTGTAACGAGCCGGTATAAAGTTCGTAAAGTTTTGATAGGGCTTCGGCTGTATGCCCACTTCGCCGTATGAGAACCTCAGCTTACCGAAAGTGATCAGGCGGTTATTAAATTGGTTTGCTCCCTCGGAGGAAGGAGAAGCTTGCCAAAGATCGGAAAATTGCCAGGCCAGGGAAGCGCTGGGAAAGAAGAAGCTACTATTGGTCTGGCTGCCGAAGGTAGAGGCAGCTTCACTACGGCCCGTGAGTGTGAGAAATAAGCTGCGGTAAGCCTCCATTTCCAACTGGGCGTAAAAAGCATAGGTACGGATCAGTGCGGTAGAATTGATGGCACTGAGGTTGGAGTTGAGGGCATTGCTCAGGATATCCGGCGCCGTAGGAATAATCAAGTCGGTGATAGCGTTGAATAACTCGCTCCGACGTCGGCTGTTGTAGTTAAAGCCCAGGAGCAGAGAACCTTCCAGATCTTCGTTCAGGGCGTATGTGGCGGTCGTGAAGAGGTCAGTATTAAACTGCCGCTCCGCCAGTTGGGAAATGGATAAATAACCGTCTGCAAAATTTCCTGAATTGCGGGCAAAGCGTTCTACCCGGTCGTCTGTGTAGTTATCAATGCCAACCCGGGCGGTTCCGCTAAGCCATTCCAGAGGGTTCACGCCCAGTTCAACGGTACCAAATACGCGGTCTACCTCACTGGTGTTCCGGTTATTATTGATATTCCAAATGGGGTTGGAGTAAATGGTATTCTGGTCAAACCCGAGTGGGTTACGGTAGCCGACATTCGCATTGGTAAAAGTCTCTCCGGCAGGATTGGTGTAGACACCGGTAGATAATTGGTTGTTAAAATCGGGTGGTGTACGCAGGCTGCTCAGCAGTATGCCATCCACGTTGTCGCCTTCCTGCACCCGTGAGGACTCTACCCGGGAATAGCCTACGTTGGCGCTTACTTTCAGGAACTTGTTGAAGGTGTAGTCAGAGTTTAAACGAGCCGTATTACGCCGGTAGTCGCTAAAGGCACGAATGACACCCTCCTGATTGAGATCAGAAAAATTCAGCAAAAACGTGGCTTTATCATCACCTCCACTCATTGTGATATTATTATCCAGGAAATAGCCGGTATCAAACGGATCTTCGCGATGATCAAACGTCTCACGGGAATTTTTACCCCCACTGGGATTCTCCGGAGTGCCCGGCGCCAGCGCGTAGCGTTGTTCGCCGTTGGGAAAAGTGAGGAAGCCCGCGTATCGGGGATCGTCAGGGTTGGTGATAAAGCTATCCTCACCACCCGGGCGGTCAGCGATGCGATCGCCAAAGCTGGTACGGGCCCCCTGTATGTAAAGCCCGTTGGATCCCTGGCCATATGCTCTCTGTAACGGATGCATCTTATTGACCTCGTCAATGGAGTAAGTGGATTTAAACGAAATGTTGACTTTACCGTCGGTATCTCGGCCTTTCTTGGTGGTGATGACAATCACTCCATTGGCTGCTCTGGTACCCCATATTGCCGCCGCTGCAGCACCTCGCAGCACTTCTACCCGCTTAATATCCTCAGGGTTAATGTCGTTAATTCTGGACTGCTGTACAATACCGTTACCTCGCGTAGCGCCCAGATCACTGCTGGTATTACTGACAGGCATGCCGTCTATGACGAAAAGCGGCTGCGCATCCCCGCTGATGGTGTTTTGACCACGAATCTGGATGTAAGCGCCTGCGCCCGGGTCACCACCGTTGCTGGTAATCACCAGGCCTGCCGATTTTGCACTCAGCCCCTGAAGGATACCCGTCTCTCCTGTACCCTTCAGGTCAGTATCACTGACGGTCGTAGAAGACATGGCAGACTTATCACGGGCTTTTTCCTGACCCAGCGCTGTAATCACTACCGAAGGCAGGTTGATAACAGACTCTTCCAGGGCTACATCTATCCGCGTAGCATTCCCAATCTGCTTTTCAACAGAAGTCATCCCGATAGCACTGAAAATGAGCGTTTGGGCATTGGCAGGCACTTCTAATTGAAATGAACCGTCCAGTCCGGTAGAAGTACCAGTATTAGTACCTTTCAGCAGAACTGTAGCTCCAATGATAGGTTCATCATCAGCAGCGTTGGTTACTGTACCCCTGATTGTGTTTTGTGCCCATGCGGTTATCGTAAAAAGCATAGTCAGGGATAAGAGCGATACGTACTTGTGCATCATTCTTAAAACAAAAGTTAGGTTAGATTAAAACCGATGAGGCTGTTATACCAGTCTGTTGGTAATTAATTGTTGGTTTAAAAGTGTTTTTCTGGTGGATTTGTTATAAGAAAGTTGAGGCTACTTTAAAAATAGGCACGGCTAAATCAGCTTGTTAACTGTAAAGTACCAGATGGGTCAAAGATTACTACGCATAAATACTTAATCATTTAATGAGCCGTGCGTCATATGCCGTTCTCTATGGGGTTTGAGTAGCCTTTGATTTTTCAGACTACCAGAAATCTTTGCTGAATTATGAGTACTTTTATAAGATAACTGCCCGATGTCCCAGATAGTAGACCTAAGTCAGGAAATTTACAGTGGTATGCTGGTACATAAGACACAGCCGGAGGTAACGATCAGCATATAGGCAACCTACGAGCAGTGGGAAGATTTAGACAATGCTGATACGATTTCGCTTAGCGTCAACCGGCTGGAAATTGGCGAGCATATGGGTACCCATGTGGATGCGCTCAGCCATATGCACCGCGAAAACTGGGGCAGTCTAGACATCATGCTGCTAACTATGTTTTACTCCGAAGGTATTTGCCTGGATTTCAGACAAAAGGCTGAGAGAACTTATAGAAACCTAAGAGATACTGGCTGCCTGTGAGCAAGTGCAGCAGGAGATCAGACTCGGAGATACGGTGCTGCTTTGTACCGATCACTACCGCCGTGCTCACAATACTGAAGGCTGGATAAAAAGGCCGGGCATCAGTGCAGATGCGGCCCGCTGGTTACGTGATCAGCAGATTGCTGCTTTTGGCGTAGAAACGGTAGCGTCGGAGGGGCTGGCGTGTCCAACAAAGAGGTGTATTGTATCTGTGTTCAGATGCACTACACCCACTTCGAAAACCTGGTGAACCTAAACCTGCTGCTGGACAAGGGACGCTTTTGCTTCATCGGCCTGCGCCGCTCAAGATCCGGGGATGATACCGGGTCTTCGGTAAGAGCCGTGGCCATCCTGGAATGACCATTTTGCAAGGCTGCTCAACCATCGTGACTCATATCAACCAATGCCATACTTTTATGAAAACGGAAAAAGAAAAGATGCTGAACGGCGAACTATACGATCCGCTAGACCAGCAACTCGTCGACGAGCGACTGCGTGCTCGACTACTGATCCAAGAACTGAACAATACCCGGGAGGATCAGACTGAGGAAAGACTTCGTATTTTAAGCGCATTGATCCCGAAGGCGGGTACAGACTTATGGCTTCAGCCTCCCTTTTACTGTGATTACGGTAGTAACATAGTCCTTGGGGAGCGAGTGTTTTTCAATTTCAATTGTGTTGTACTGGACGTGACCTGCGTCAAGATTGGCAGCCGTGCCTTATTTGGGCCCAATGTACAAATTTATACCGCTACTCATCCCACGAATCACCGGGAACGAGCCAGTGGGCGGGAATTTGCCAAACCGATCACGATGGGAGAAGACGTATGGGTAGGAGGCAGTGCGATTGTTTGTCCGGGAGTTAATATTGGCGATCGTACTATTATAGGTGCGGGTAGTGTAGTAACCCGGGATATTCCATCAGATGTATTTGCTGCAGGTAATCCCTGTAAAGTCATTCGTAAGATGCAGTTATGATGTTGTTAATCTCTATCTTTATTCAACCAATCATACTAAACTATCATGAGTCAAGAATTCGCTATTCAATCAGCCCAGTATCAATTCCCTTACCATTACTTGGTAGACATTCAGCGTAAAGAATTTAGCAAGAACCTCGGTTGGGGGTTAGATTACTTTACCTATATGAACAAAGCCATTCAACTGGTAAAAAAATATGTTAGTGAAGATATCCTGGATATTGGCTGTGGTGACGGCTTTTTGCTGAATAACCTGATGCGCGGTGCTGATATGCAGTCCATACAAGGGGTAGGGATAGATGTTGATGAAAAACCTATTCTATTTGCTCAGGCTTTTGCCACCGATTTACCTAACGTCACCTTTATCTGTGAGGATATCTGCGCCTATGAAAGGCAGTTCCAAGTGATCTCATGCATAGAGACGCTAGAGCACATCCCCGATAAAATGATTGCTTCCTTCGTGGAGCGTATAACTTACTTACTGAAAGATGACGGCTCCCTGGTTGTCTCAGTGCCTTCGGTGAATACACCGCTTAACAAAAAACACTTTCGTCATTATTCAGGAGATTTACTGAAGTCATACTTTCCACAGTTAGAAGTTGTGGAAGAGCATTACGTTTCTAAAAAGAATACGCGCAGCTATAAGTTTTTACAGTTTTTGCTTTGCAATCAACGACTCAACCTTAATTTTGGTCCTTTCCGTAAAGTTCTTCTAAAACTGCATCAGAAAAGCATGGTAGACGTTGGCGAGCACGAGTGCAGACATGTAATGATGGTATTCAGGAAAAAGCGATGAATAAGATAGGTTCAAAAAAAGCAGCCGAAGCTGCTTCTCTTTCATTATTACTTTCACGTTTTACTGTGCTGAGGCTTTACTCATATCAGCTGGTGATAGTTTGACCACCATGCCGGGAGCACCTACCACTACGTAAAGGTTGCCGTCGGGTCCCTCGCGTACTGTGCGTATCCTGCCAATATCCTCCAGAATTCGCTCGGTGCTGATTACCCGGTCTCCCTCCAGTTCTACTCGCTCGACGTAACGAAACTTCAGTGACCCTATGAAAAGATCGCCTTGCCAGTTGGGAAATTTGTTACCGGTATAAAAGTCCATACCGCAGGGGGCGATGGATGGTACATAGTACCACACGGGCTGTAACATACCTTCCTTTTCACGGATGTCAGTAAACTTGGTGCCGTCATAGTTAATACCGTAAGAAATAGTAGGCCAGCCGTAGTTATTGCCCTTACGTGAAATATTGATTTCATCGCCACCCTGAGGGCCATGCTCGTGCTCCCAGATTTCACCAGTAACGGGATGCATGGCCATACCCTGCGGATTACGATGACCATAAGAGAAGATCTCCGGACGCTTACTATTGTCATCGATAAAAGGATTATCATCGGGTATACTGCCATCATCGTTGAAGCGCATGATGGTTCCCAGAATATTACTAGGGTCTTGGGCATTTTCACGGGCACCCCGATCCCCGATAGACAGGTACAGATAGCCTTCCTTATCAAACTCAATGCGGCCTCCAAAGTGCTGACCGGCATCCCGCAGGGGCGTTCCCTGGAAGAGTACCTCTTGGTCGACCAACTGATCACCTTCTAGGCGGGCACGCATCAGCGACGTATTGCCTTTCTTGCTGCCATCAGAGTAGGCATGGGTGATATACAGCCATCCGTTGTCGTCATAGTTGGGGTGTAGTTCAAGGTCAAAAAGACCTCCCTGACCTCTAACATAAATCTCGGGTAGTCCTTTAATCTCTTTTGTCGCTTGGGTCTGCGGGTCAAAATGTATGAGTTTACCACCCCGCTCTGTCACCAGCATGGTTTCGTCGGGTAAAAAGGTCATACTCCAAGGCACGACCAGCCCTGATAGTAAGGTATCCACTCGGTAAGTTTCTTGTTCACTTGATACGGCGGGAGATTGGGCAAAAGTATGTGCGCTTAATAAGGCAAGTACACAAAAGCTAATCAGTTTTTTCATGAAATAGTTTATAAAATGAATATATATTGCAAATTAACAAATTTGGGACACTGTTAAAACCAATTTATGTCCGGATGGTTCTGAGGGCTGCGCTCTAGGCTATTGAATTAGCAGGTCCGGGTTTGCGGACAATGCTACGCTCTTCACTGCCCGTTATCGCTTTTGGTAAAAATACCAATGTCTGTATTTTTCGGACTAACAAGCTGGTTTTTGCTAATTTTATAGGACAAGCTTGTCAACGCATGCTCAGCATACGACTATAGTACCTTCTGATAATCCACGCATCGCAGAGATTGTTCTACGCGTAATGGAGGGTTTTGATGCCGACCCTAACACTGCAATAGCCGGAGATCCTACGCTTCATCATATGTACGAAAACTATGAGGAAGCCCGCGCCGCCTACTTTACAGCAGTGTGGTTCGGAAAAGTGGTGGGAGGTTGTGGTATCAGACAGTTGGAAGGTACCGAAGACAATGTGTGCGAACTTCAGCGAATGTTTATCCTACCGGAAACCAGGGGCAAGGGTATCGGGAAAGCTATGATGGAGAAATGTTTGTCACAGGCCAGTACGTTTGGGTATGCACATATCTACATTGAAACGCTTAGTCAGATGCATGAAACCCGCCAGTTATACCGAAGGTATGGCTTTGCAGAGATACCCCAACGGTTGGGAAACACGGGGCATAGAGGCTGTGACATCAAAATGCTCAGGAAGCTTGTGCCTTCCCTAAAGGACCTGGCATGAGTGCATCTGCAATCATGCAAGGATTTTCGTAAGTTTGGCAGTGACTTTCAACAACCTATGACGAGATGAAAAGAAGAGATTTCCTTCACAAAAGTGCTGCAGCCGGCCTGAGTTTTTCCCTGCTTCCTTCTGCTGTATTGCGAACACAAAACCCGTATATTGAACAGATTGGCTTACAGTTATATACGGTGCGGGAACAGATGGCGGCTAACCCTGCCGGTACACTGCAAGCGGTCAAATCAGCCGGCTACAGCCAGGTAGAAGGGGGCAACCCTCTGGCTATGCAAGAAATGCTACCCATGGTTAAAGATGCTGGTATGTACCTGCAAAGTTCCTTTTTCAGTCCGGCTTACATTACCGAACGGTGGGATCTTCACGGAGATACTTCTTCCAAACAACCTGAGGTACTCATTGAGGCTGCCGAGAAATACGGGCTAAAGTACCTGGTGTTTGGCTATCTCAACAAGGCTGAGCGGCAGAGTCTGGACGATTACAAACGCTACGCTGATCGACTTAACCGCATGGGTGAGAAGTGTGAGCAGGCAGGCGTTCACCTTTGCTACCACAATCATTCTTTTGAGTTTGGCCCTATTGATGGTAGAGTACCCTATGACGTGCTGATAGAGGAATTTGATCCGTCCCATATTCAGTTTGAGCTGGATATCTTCTGGGTAAGCCTGGCAGGGCATGCCCCGGAAAAGCTCATGAAAAAGATGAAAGGTAAAATCCGCCTGTTGCACCTCAAAGATAAACTGGACGGTATCGCTGATGAATACGACGAAAGTAAAGTATCTAAAGATGCATTTCAGGAGCTGGGAGACGGTGTCGTTGATATCAGGAAAGTGCTGAAGCTGGCCCCTAAAGTGGGCGTTGAAGAGTGCTTTGTAGAGCAGGACCAGTCGCCTGACCCGCTAAAAAGCATCGCCCAGAGCAGCACTTATCTCAGAGATATTCAGGACAAGGTATAGCCTAGTCTGAGGTGTGGAGTTCTCGATCGAGGGCAAAGGCTGCACTGATGAGCGAGAGGTGCGTAAATGCCTGCGGGTAGTTGCCCAACTGTTCTCCCCGCAGCCCAATCTGTTCAGCGAAAAGCCCCAGGTGATTGCCGTAGCCTAGCATTTTTTCAAAATACAGCCGCGCTTTCTC
Organism: uncultured Porifericola sp.; assembly: GCA_964653665.1. Classification (GTDB taxonomy): domain Bacteria; phylum Bacteroidota; class Bacteroidia; order Cytophagales; family Cyclobacteriaceae; genus Catalinimonas. Next base: position 14,083 of record CAZZGE010000108.1, read on the forward strand.
TATCTGGCCACCACGGGCCAGGCATTCTACATACCAGTACGAACACATGCTGAAAGTACCTTCCGAACCATCTATGCCATCCTGGTAAGCCTCGGTATTGTAGCGGTACACCAGCGTATCGGTTACCAGCTCTTTTTCTACGGCCTGCAGGGTTGCCTGCCAGCGGGGATCGTAAGGGCTGATGATACGTACCAGAGGCATCAGCAGTACAGATGCATCGATCACATCACTACCTTTGCTCTGTACAAACGATTGCTTTTCTTCATTCCAGAAATTCTGGTAAATGTCCTTGTAAATCTCGTCTCTTGTTTTACGCCACTTCTCAAAGGGGTAGGGAAAAGAGCGTTTCTCAGCCAGTCGTACTGCCCGGTCTACGGCCACCCAGCACATGACACGGGAGTAAACAAACTCCCGGGACTGGGAACGTATCTCCCAGATGCCGTGGTCTTCATTTTCCCAGTTGTTGCAGACATAGTCAATCTGAGGCATCAGTTTTTCCCAGAAGTCGTAAGTGGTAGGCTCACCGTACTTATCATAGAGATAGATACTGTCCATCAGTTCGCCGTAAATATCCAGTTGTAACTGCTGGTAGGCTCCATTTCCAATTCTCACCGGTCGGGACTGCTGATAGCCTTCCAGATGATTCAGTTCCTGTTCTTTCAACTCAGACTGGCCGTCAATGCTGTACATGAGCTGCAGATTGGTATTCTGATCAATATTTTTCTCAAACTGCGTACGTATCCATTTCATGAATTGACCAGCTTCGTAGGTAAATCCTAGGCGAATGAATGCATACATGGTAAAGGCAGCATCCCGTATCCAGGTGTAGCGATAGTCCCAGTTGCGCTGGCCGCCCACTAGCTCAGGTAGCCCAAAGGTGGCAGCAGCTACGGTAGAACCGTGATGACAGGAAGTAAGTAACTTGAGCGTGAGTGCTGAGCGGTGCATCATATCCATCCACCTGCCTCTATAAGCTGAACCACCTATCCAGTTTTTCCAGTAGTTGACCGTTTCGGTAAAAGTGTCGGATACATACTGCGCTAAGCTCTCTTTTTGATCTTCTTTGTCACCGTGCTCAGAAACGGCTTCCATGATAAAGTTGACCGTTTCTTTTTCTTCCAGGCTGAATTCGGCCACTGCACTGTCGCCCTCCACCGTCACT
>CAZZGE010000109.1:0-15130 GCA_964653665.1 uncultured Porifericola sp.
TAAATAATTATTTGTTTACGATTTAGATTTCATGAACTTACGAGCAGCGATTTAGTAAGCTTGTTCTGATATCCAGCCAAGCATAATTTTTGAGACCAGAATTTCAGGATATGAACCTGAATCACCCAATTCTGCATCTTTTTAAGACCAAAAAGCTGACGCTCATTACAGCTGTGATCCTTTTGCTATTTGCGCTTGTTCTAAGGCTTTTTTTTATCGGAGGATTTAGAAGTGAAGCACAGTACAGAAAAGCCGTTGCTGATAATCTGGAAAGCGCACTGGATGAAATTAAGCGTGATAAACGCAAAATCAAGAATCGTATCAACAACGTAGAGTCCCTCAACTTCAGCTCTTTAAACATTGATTCCTCTACTCCTTACTATTTATTTGAAAATGGGACATTAGTTTACTGGTCTGATTACCGTCATGTCCCTGCCTATCATGAGATTAAGGGTAATTACAGTACCAAGTACCGCCAAACTTCGGGAGGTAGTTTTGTAATTACAAAGGATACGATTACTCACGCTCATACCAACCGTAAGCTTGAGCTTATTATCACCTTACCCATCTATCGGAAAACTAAAATTAACAATAAATACATAAGCTCTGGTTTTAACAGTGAGATCTTTCCACAAGGGGCTTTGTATGTAAATGCCGCGAATGGTAATACTCCGCAAGAAGAAGCTATCTATTATGAGGGTAAACCTGTTTTTCGTGTATCCCTGGAAGCACCTGTTAGGGGGTATCGTGAGCACCAGACGGCAAAGTCCTTTCAGACACTTTTGATCGTTCTGATTTTAATATCCACAGGCCTGGTGCTATTAAATATTTTCCGAAGTGTACAAGCCTATTTAGACAAACAGAAATACGATCAGGCTTTGTTAGTCATTATTATTAGTTTTCTACTCATCAGGTTTTTGATGCTGTACTTTGACTTTCCTTTTGGTATCATGCCTGCAAAACTCTTTGACGGAAGATACTACGCTGCTTCAGCAATGAATCCTTCATTGGGAGACCTACTGCTCAACTCACTTAGTCTTTTACTAATTTTCATCTACATATTTATTTTCTTCCGTAGGTCTTATGCTTATCATTTTCTTTTTAGCCTGAAACCAAGGTACAAGTCTATTGTATCGCTGTTCTTTTTGCTGCTGGGCATAGCAGGTCTTTATCTGCATTACTACACCATCAAATCCATCTACTTCAACTCCCAGTGGACACTGGACATCACAGAAAATCTGAGTTTCTCATCACTCAAGATTATTAGCCTGCTTATTTTTGTTATTAATACCGTTACTTACTTTCTTTTTGCCCACATTATTTATCGCACTTTTATCAGCCTGAGCCATCAGGCTGATATCACTCTGCGATGGTTACTGTTGTTTGCTTTCGGACTCTCGTTGACCGCTTACTTCGTCTGGGGAATACCTACTTTCTCCATTATTCTTATCAGCTTTGCCTATCTGGGGGTTCTGTACAGTTTTCACTTGCCTCGTTACCTTACCCGTATTAGTTATGTTTCTTTCTTATACCTGTTTTTTTGCTCACTTACCAGTGCCATTACCGGTGCCTTAGCTTCTTATGATATTCACCAAATCAATAGTCTGGACAACAAACAGAAATTCGCCAATACTCTCCTGATAGATAATGATGTTTTGGGTGAATATCTTTTGGATGAAATAGTAGCTAAGATTAAAGAAGACAAATTCATCAAAAACAGGTTGTTTTCCACCTTTGCATCCAAGGACGTAATCCGAAACAAAATCAACCGGGTTTATCTTAGTAATTATTTTGACAGATATGATATTGAAATATATATCTTCAACAGTAGGGGGCAACCACTGGATAATAGCGAACTGCCTGATTACCAGCAATACAAGGAGATAGCTCAGGATAGCAAATTCGTAACGGAGTACCCAAATATCTTCTTTATCAACGAGGTAAACGATAAGCGTTTTGCCAAAGGTTCTCCCAAAAGGTATCTGACCCTGATAGAACTGGAAGACTATAATACCACGATTGGGTACATTATCATTGATCTTTCTTTGAAGCGATTTATTCCCAATCGTGTCTATCCTGAGTTGTTGATTGACCGCCAATACCTACAATCTTATCCCAGTAACGATTACGATTACGCTATTTTCAATGCTGAAGGAAAAATGACTTACAGTACCGGCGACGAAGTGGCTTTTCAGCAACTTACTGATTATCCGTTTGCAGAGAAAATCAAGAAAGAGCAAGTAATAGCCAGGGGTAAATTTGATTACCTGGTCATCTCTGGTAAGGCCGATGAATACATTGTTATTGCATCTGAAACATACTCCCTGATCAATCTCGTTTCTAATTTTTCATTTTTGTTCTTATTATTAGTATTGGCTATTCTAATACTACTGGCAGCCTATTCAATTTACTTTGCTTTTAAACAGGAAAGTCTCAACTTCTCTACTAAGATTCAACTCTATTTGAATGCTGCCTTTTTTATGCCTCTGTTAGCAGTGAGTATCACGACTCTCAGTGTAATCAGTCGGTCATACAGTGAAGAAGTTGATGAAGCCTACCTCAATAAAGCAGAGCAGATTAGCACTAATGTAAAAGATATGCTGGAAAATTTTCAGCAGGATCAGATGACTAGGGAAAGTCTTACCAGCTCATTATCTCAGCTATCTAAGTATGCTGAAACCGATGCCAATATATTTGACCGAGAAGGAAAGCTGATTATCACTTCTCAGCCTTTGGTATACGAGGACAGTCTTTTGTCAGCATACATCAACCCGCTGGCATTGGCTAATATCCGTGAGGGCGATAATAATAAGTTGGTACTGGAGGAGTCAGTGGGAAGTCTTTCATATAAGTCATCCTACATTGGGCTAAAATCAGCTAATACCGGTAAACTTATGGGGATACTCAGTTTACCGTTTTTTGAATCCCGCAGTCAGTTGGAAGAGCAGATTATTCAGGTAGTTACTAATATTATGAACATCTTTACCTTCGTATTTATTGCCTTCCTGATTATCTCTTATCTGGCTTCTGTATTGCTTACTTACCCGCTTAAGTACATCACCCAAAAGATAAGAAGAACTTCGCTGGCCGATTACAACGAACCGTTGTCGTGGGATACGGACGACGAAATAGGTCTGATGATCGGAGAATACAATAAGATGCTGGTCAAATTGGAGGCTAGTAAAGAGGCCCTGGCTCGTAGCGAAAAAGAATCGGCTTGGCGGGAGATGGCCCGGCAGGTGGCGCACGAGATCAAAAACCCCCTTACCCCTATGAAGCTGAGTCTGCAGCATCTGAAAAGAAAGCTTAAAGTCGATTATAGAAACGGCATGAATCCAGAAGAAGTCTCATCGATGAGCTCACCTTTTGACAACCTGATTCACCAGATTGATACTTTAAGTGACATTGCCACCTCTTTTTCTGACTTTGCTAAAATGCCTACCCCTAAAAGTGAATACTTTGATTTTGCCGTATTACTTAAGAAGATAGTAGGGCTTTTTGAAGAAGATGGTAGATACATAAAGGTGCAGATCGGGGGAGGGGATTTTCACATCATCAGCGATGAGCAACTGATCGGACGTATCATTAGTAACTTGATTATTAACGCACGCCAGTCAATACCTAAAAATCGTACCCCCAGCGTGGAAATCACTCTTCAGAAGGTGGGGCGGGACAAGCTGATCCTAAAAATTGCTGATAATGGTACGGGCATAGCCAAGGAGATACAGGATAAAGTATTTTTACCCAACTTCAGCACCAAATATGCAGGTTCAGGCATTGGTCTGGCTATCTCAAAACGAGGTATTGAACATGCGGGTGGACGTATTGCCTTTGATACACAGGAAGGTAAAGGCACTACATTTCTCATTGAATTACCGCTGGCCTTTCAGTCTAAAATGGAAAAGCAAAGTGCTTAAACATGCTCAGAGTTTGTCTGATACTTCTTTTAACGGGATTTACGCAACTCTCCCTAGCCCAGTCAGACAAAGCCTCAGGTCCAATTGACCAACAGACAATCTCCTTCAATCAACTTCCTGACTCGTTACAACTAGACAGTTTTTCGTTGGTACCGGGCTCATTAAGCATTACTGTTGATGGGCAAGTATTGGATACCAGTTTGTATCATTACGATTATGCAACGGGTTATCTTCACATCGCAGAAGAGGCACAAAAACACCAATCTTTAGTAAGCATACAATACAGGAAGCTTTCTTTTTCTTTGTGTAATAGCACTACTAAAAGAAGCCTTTCTCTTTACGATTCTACGGCTTTCTTCCGGGAAAAAAGTAAGCAAAAATGGCAGTCTGGTTTGGGTGCCGGGGAGGAGCTTTTTGTTACTCCAAATTTAGCCAAAAGTGGTAGTATCAGTCGAGGAATTTCTGTGGGGAATCAAAGTAGTATTTTTGTCAATGCATCACTCAATCTGCAACTGGAAGGGCAACTTACTGATGACCTCCGGATCAAAGCCTCTATAACTGATCAGAACATTCCTGTCCAACCGGAAGGCAATGCTCAGCATATCCGGGATTTTGACAATGTACTAGTGGAGCTTTATAACCAAAACCTTTCTTTGCAGGCAGGCGACGTGGTTTTTCAACAGTCCGGCACCGTCTGGCAGGGAAACGAACGCACAGGAAACGGATTACAGACATCCTCCGACGGGCCTTATTTTTTGCGTTATCGGCGCAACGTTCAGGGGGCTCAGTTCAGGTGGAAGCAATCCAACCAAAATAATGGACATGCAGAGACCCGTGCCGGCTTTGCTTTGGCTAAAGGGAAGTTTACCTCTTTAGAACTCAAAATCCAGGAAGGAGTGCAAGGCCCTTACCAATTGCAGTCCGGAGATAATCAGACATTAGGAGGTGGTAATAGCCGTCAGTTGGGAGCATTTTTCATCATTGCCAACTCGGAGAAAGTTTACCTTGACGGCAAATTATTGAAGCGAGGCCTGACGCATGACTATACGATTGACTACAACCTGGGGGAAATCACCTTTACCAGTAATGTATTACTGACACGCTTTTCTAGGATGTATGTAGACTTTGAGTATGCTGACAGAAACTACAGCCGCAGCATATTTACGATTTCGCACCAACAACAATTTAAAAATCTCAATTTTTACCTGGATTACTTCCGTGAAGCAGATAACCCCAACCAAAGCCTTGACTTTAGTCTACGTGGGAGTGATAAAGCCCTGATCAGTGAAGCAGGTGACACACCGCACCATCTACTTATACCCTCGGCAGATTCGGTAAAGCATGTGCCTTATCAACCCGATTTTCAGGTGGGTAGAAATGCAGATGTTCCAGGTGTTGGAAATCTTTATCGCGTGACCTACAATCGTATTGATTCACTCGTGGCAGGTCAGTCCTATCAGGTTTACCAGTTTGCCGGGCAGAATGGTGCTTTTCGGGTAGATTTTCATTTCGTTGGTGAGGGGCTGGGTGATTATGAAATTTCGGGTGCCACCGTAAATAGTAAGGTATACCAATGGATCGCCCCCATCAATGGTCAATCTCGCGGTAGTTATGCCCCGGTCAGGCCTGTTGTGACACCCAAACGACATCAGGTGTTGGTGATGGGAGCTGAAGCACAGCTTTCGTCCTATGATTTCATCAGTACTGAATTAGCAGTTTCAGATCAGGACCTCAACGTGCTTTCGCCACGGGATGCTCATGATAACCGTGGTCAGGCGGTGAATCTAAATTATCGAGCAAACAACAGAAAGATCCTGAAGTCATCTTGGAAGTGGTCAAATGAGACCTCATATGAATTCAGACAACATCATTTTCAGGAAATTGACCCATACCGAAGCATTGAATTTGAACGGGATTGGTTCATTCAGTCCTATCAGGTTACAGACACCAGCTATTCTCCCAACGATCATATTCTTAGCTCTGCGTTCACCTTATCGCAAAATGCTGCTAACCATTTTCGTTACCAGTGGATGGGGAGAAAGCAGGAAAATATGATGCTGGGGCAACAGCATCATATGCATTGGCAAAAATCTTTAGGCATCTTCCAGCTTAGTGGTGAAGCCTTTATGCTCAGAAACCATATCCATGAAAAAAAGGCTGAGTGGAATCGCATAAATGCGAATATTTTTATAAAAGGCCGATATTTTCGTCCAGGATATACGTTCAAAATGGATAAAAACCAGCAAAGTAACGCCGAGTCGGATTCAGTTTCTTTTACTTCTATGAATTTTGAGCAGCATCAGTTTTACGTTCAGAGTGGTGACAGTTTGAACGGTACTTTTCGCCTTGACTACCGCGTAAGAAAAGACTTTTTGCCCTACGAAGGCGTGCTTAGCGCCAGTGACCTGGCCAATACACTACGAGCTACTGCCGATCTGAATATGCTGCCCGATCATGATTTCAAGCTGCAGCTTACTTACCGGGAAGTAGCATTTGTCAATGAAAAGCGTTTTTCCCAGCGATTAGAAAATCGGGATGATATGCAACGTAAGACGATACTAGGTCAGTTGCACTGGAATAGTACTCTGGCACAGGGCGCTATTCGTTCGGAACTTCACTATAACCTGGCCAACGGCCGAGAGCCACGCCGAGAATTTGTGTACGTGAGAGTGCCTGTAGGAGAGGGTATTTACACCTGGAGAGATGACAACAATAATGGGATTGAAGAACTGGATGAGTTTTACGAAGCGCGCTATTTTGATGAAAAAAACTATCTAAGAATTTTTGTTCCCGGCAATGATTTTATGCTGGCTTATACCAACAGCCTTGACTACCGCATCAAAATTCAGCCCCCTTCTGACTGGTTGGATAAAGGTGGTATTAAGAGTTTACTTGGGCGGTTTTCGTCAGTTACTTCCTGGGATATTCGTAAACGCATCAGCGATAGTAAATTAGCAGCGAGGACTCTTCCTATGACGAAAGTTGATGACAATCACTTATTATCATTAAAAGAAAACCTACGCTCTACACTTTTTTTTAACCGCAGCAGTACTGTATTTAGTGCTGACATTGGCGTCAGGAGAATTCATCGTAAACAGCTCCTGAACCGTGGCTTTGAAGAAAGACAGAGAGCCGCTTATTTGCTTAATCTTAGATGGAATCTGAGTCGTCAGTGGGGATTTCGTTGGCAGGGTGAAAGCGGACAGGAGACGCAGTTGCTAGACTTAAGTAAGCAAGAAAATTCACAGAATGGACGCAATTTTCAGATCCATTATTATGAACTGACTCCGGAAGTTTCCTGGCAACCGAATATGAATACCCGCATCACGACCAGTTATAGTCACGCCTATCGCCAGAACCTGGCAAACCCCCAAGCAGAAAACCAATCAGAGGTTGCACTCCAACATGTGATAGGACTGGAACTGAGGATGAACAAAATGGTGCGGCACACTGTACAGGCAAACCTAGAATATGTGTCTATCAATTACAATGCAGAAGAAAACTCAGCAATCGCTTATGAAATGCTGGAAGGCCTGCGAAATGGAAACAACCTGCGATGGACACTCAACTGGCAGCAACAGATCCTTGAAGGGTTACAACTTTCTGTAAACTACTTTGGCAGAAAATCGGCTGATCGTAGTACCATCCATTCCGGCACTATGATGCTAAGGGCACTATTTTAGGCTACCTAGCCTTTGGATTTATTACTGTATCTGTAAATTGCACTCACGAAAGAAACGCTCAACTTAAATACTGTCAGTGTTCAAAGGGCCTTACTATCAAATTTGTTTCCTGTTTTTCCTGCTTACTGGCTTGGCTCTTTACGGCTGTCAGCCTGATCAACAGGAAAATGCCAATGCCCTCATTCATGAGACCAGTCCTTATCTCTTACAACACGTGCATAATCCGGTCAACTGGTATCCTTGGGGAGAGCAAGCCCTAAAAAAGGCTCGGGAACAGAATAAATTAATGATCATCAGTGTGGGATATGCTGCATGTCACTGGTGCCATGTAATGGAAGAAGAAAGTTTTGAAGATACCACCGTAGCAGCGATGATGAACGATCACTTCATATCTATCAAAGTGGACCGGGAGGAAAGACCTGACATTGACCAGATTTACATGGAGGCGGCTCAACTAGCCAATGGCCGGGGAGGATGGCCGCTCAATGCTATCGCACTTCCCGATGGTAGACCAGTATTTGCCGGTTCCTACTTTCCCAAAGAAGACTGGCTACGCATCATTCGTCAGATGGCTGAACTGTACCAGCAATCGCCTGAACGACTAGAATTGGTGGCGGAACAGCTTACTAAAGGCATACAATCAGAAAGTTTGGTTAATAATGTGAATGACACAACGGCCCTGTCATCCTCTGACGCGGATCAATACTTCAGTAATTGGTCTGGCAAGCTTGACCTGGAGCAGGGAGGAACGAAAGGTACACCTAAATTTCCCATCACTGCCAAGCAGCACTTTCTCATGCAGTACTACTTTCACACGGGCCATGATACTGCTCATGAAGCACTGGTAAAGTCATTGGATGCTATGGCGATGGGCGGTATTTACGATCACCTGGGTGGTGGTTTTGCTCGTTACGCTACTGACGTGGGCTGGAAAATCCCTCACTTTGAAAAAATGCTGTACGATAACGCCATGCTGGTTAGTCTCTACTGTGATGCCTACCGCCTCACTGGCTACTCCCGCTACGCAAGGGTAGTACGAGAAACACTCCGTTTTTTACAAACAGAAATGTATCACCAAGCGGGAGGTTTTTACTCATCCCTGGATGCTGACAGCGAAGGTGAAGAGGGTGCATATTACGTTTGGACATCCGAAGAACTCAACAATATACTAGCTGAAGATGCAGCCACTTTCAGGGAAGTTTACCATATTACACCAGAAGGAAACTGGGAAGAGGGGAAAAATGTGCTTCATACGTCACTGGAGCAACTTCAATCTGCAGACGAAAATCTTTTGAATCGGAGTAAGCAAAAACTCTTACAGGTTCGCAATGATCGCGAACGGCCTGCTACGGATGACAAAGTGATTACTGCCTGGAATGCTTTGGCAGTCAAAGCCTTTGTGGACGCATACCAGGCATTAGGCGAGGAGAAGTGGTTAGAGCAGGCACAGAAAACTGCTCAATTCCTGGATGAAAACATGGTAGATGAAGACGGCCAGATTTATCGCACTTACTATGATGGTCAAGTGAAGATTAATGGTTTTCTGGACGAATATGCTTTGCTTATTCAAGCATACATTAGCCTGTATGAGGTAAGTTTTGAGATAACATGGCTTGTGAAAGCGCGGCAGCTTACGGATTACGTACTCTCCAATTTCAGTGATGAAAACGAAGCGCTTCTTTTTTACACTTCGCAAACGCAGCCATCATTGATCGCCCGTAAAAACCAAGTACAGGATAACGTGATTCCATCTTCCAACGCTATTATGGCGGAAAACCTAATGATTTTGGGGGAGCTTTTCTATCACGAACCCTACTTACGCAAGTCTAAAGCCATGATTCAGCGGGTAAAAACGGACATGCTTCAGTATCCTGATGCTTTTTCATACTGGGCGCTGGTAATGCTACGGTACGCCTACCCACCGTATGAAGTAGCGATCGTTGGGCCTGACTACCGGACAAAACGCCGTGAATTTGACCAGTATTACTTTCCTGATGTTATTTTTTTAGGTGGTGGAGATGATAAAGACCTACCTCTACTTGAAAACAAGTTGGTTCAGGGGAAAACTTTTATTTATGTGTGCCAGGATAAATTATGTAAACTACCCGTACAAAATATCAGTAATGCGTTGAAGCAACTACCTACTGTACCGAATTGATTTCTCTGTTAGAGAAAATTTTCTGATGGCTATTCTACCAAGTAATGTTGTGGTTCTACCAATCAGCGAACATAGGATATGACTTCTTGTTTATAAAATAACATTTAGTTATTTAACAAAAAGCTTCATATTAATTCTTAGTAATGCTAAAATACGCTATATTATCTTTTCTCCTATTATTAACATCTTTTACTCTTCATGCACAAAATCAGTATCAGGTAAGTGGAAAAATTTATGACGAAGACACCCAGGAACTGGTTCCTTTTGCGCAGGTTGCCTTATACCAACCCGGTAAAGCAACTCCCTACACCGGTGGGATCAGCCAGAGTGACGGTACTTTTTCGCTTAAGGCTGAGCCGGGTGATTACCAACTAGAAATTATCTACGTGGGATATCAGAATAAAAAAATCAAAGATATAAGTGTGGATAATAACTCACTCAATTTGGGTACAATAAAGTTATTGCCTGCTACTAGGCAACTTCAAGAGGTGGTTGTAGAAAGTCAAAAAGTGAGACGCCCCGTCTCCACTGATTTAGAAGGGCTCAACATCCGCCCCGACCAGACGATTTCTAACGTAGGGGGTAGCTTACTGGATGTACTAAGGAATACCCCTTCTGTAAATGTAGGTCAGGATGGAACAGTGACCATACGGGGTAGTAGTGGTACCAACGTGCTAATTGATGGAAGAAACTCAGTGCTGGCCTCTGATCTGGAACAGATACCGGCTAGTGCCATTGAGCAGGTAAAGATCGTGAATAATCCCAATGCTAAGTACGATGCTGAAGGCGCTGGTGGTGTGATAAATATCAAGCTGAAAAGGGGACAAGAGACCGGTACAACTGCTAAAGCTGAATTAAGTGTAGGTACAAGATATCGACTAAATAGCAACTTGAGACTCAGTCACAAAACTGAAGGTCTCAACGTTTACGGTGGCTATAGTTATCGTCGCTGGCCAAGTGTTGGCTTTTTCAGTACTGAGCGAATTACTTTTCAGAATGATGAAAGGCTCGAGCAGTTTAACAATCGGGAGAGAAACGATAATGAGCATACCATCAATATTGGTGGTGACCTTTTCCTGGGTAAAAATAAGTTTAGCTACGAAGGTGCTTTCAATATGGAAGAAGAGTCTGATTTTGAAGATAACCAGACACAGATTTTCAACCGACTGAACGAAGATATTTTACTACAATACAATCGTCAAAACCGAGAGACTGAGGATAATTATTCTTTGGATAATGCACTGATTTATGAACGTTTGTTTGATGAAAAAGGTAAAGAATTTCGTGCTGTAGCCAGTCACTCTTTCCGTGACCAACTTGAAAATCAGCGGATTAGAGTTTTTAATGGCACAATTAATCCGGTTAGCGAAGATCCTAACGGATTGGAGCGTGCTGAAAATGATGAGTTTAGTCAAACCTCCATCCTACAGACTGACTACGTACAGCCACTGAGTGAAGGTAAGGTAGAAGCAGGTTATAAGTCTACCTTCCGATCGTTTGATAATGACTACGCTTATGAAATACAGGATCGTTCTACCGGCGAATGGATCAATCAGGAAGGAGTTAGTAACCGTTTCCTGTATCAGGATCAGATTCATGCGCTTTATGCTATCTACTCACGTAGTTTTTCTGCATTTGACCTGTTGGTAGGGTCACGCCTTGAACAGACTTTTGTAGACACTAAGCTTTATAACACGGGTGAAGAAAATAAACAGCAGTACCTCAACTTTTTTCCCAGTCTGCAAGCCTTGTATAATCTGAACGAAAGCAATTCAGTGAAATTTACCTACAGTCGTCGTATCGACCGCCCGAACGGTAGAAGACTGAACCCTTTTCCAGATATAGGTGACTCGCTGAATATCCGTATCGGAAATCCGAACCTGCAACCGGAGTATATTCACTCCATGGAGTTAGGCCACATGATTAGTTTTGATAGAGCTGATTTAACTTCCAATGCGTTCTTCCGACACGTTGACGGTCAGGTAGATTACATTATACGTATTGAGGACGGGATCTCTTACCGTCAACCTTCAAATCTCAATACGAGCATGACTTATGGTCTTGAATTGATAGGCACTGCCCAAATCGCCAAATGGTGGAGCTTTAATGGTAGTTACTCTATATTCCGTACCGAGGTAGACGGAAGTAACTTGGATTCCGACTTTACCAATTCCGGGTACTCCTGGAATGTAAAAGTGACTACTGATGTCAATCTACCTCTTGGCATTGATTTTCAGTTGACAGGTAACTATACAGCACCGGAAATTGAGGCACAGGGAAGAGATCTCGCCCGTTATTACATTGACATGAGCTTACAAAAGCAGTTGCTTAATGATAAAGTGAACGTTAGTGTCAGTTTTAGAGATGTATTTGACACCCGCAATTTTGCTGGTGAAAACTTCGGTCAGGACTTCAGCCAAAGTTTTGAATACAAAAGAGAGTCTCAGATACTGCTGGTAACGCTGGGATACAGTCTCTAAAGTCATTATTATACATGCGAGCATCTGTCTGATCAGACAGATGCTTTTTTTTTAGCCTATTTTTTCACTTAACAACAGGAAATCGTCTGTATGCTACTAAGAATTTTTCAGTACCTGAGAAATTCTATGTCTCAGCAATATTATTTGGTATTATCTGTGAAAAAACAGCTTGATAAACTGCTATTAATACCAATCAAGTAATTTTATGGGTGAAAAATAAAAGGGATTGATTATAGAATTATCCTGCATAGGTGGAAGAGCATGTAATAATCAGTAACATTTCTAAAAAATATTCCGAGTAATATATACAGTATTAAAATAATTTACTATATTATTAGAATTAAGGATACTATTTACTGATTATTTTTTACGTTTTATCCCTTTCCAATAACTACGGTTATGTATTGAATTCACCTAGTGTAGTTACTAGTAAGAATTTTTTAAATTTTTTTAAACAAAAACCTACGATTCTATGAACCGGATCATCAACAGCTTGGCAAAAGCAGCATTTAATCAAAAATTAAATGCTGTTGAGGTTAATTTTTTAGGTACAGGGCTGACTCCATTATACCACGAGACAATGGACATTGCCATGAATATCTCACTGATTTACCATACTAATCGCTGGCTACTCCAAAAAAGAGATTACGAGGACATAGGTCCTGACGCTTTTCTCAGTTTCATTCAGCTCTGGTCACAGAAAGCTTACCAACTGTTCATTCAGCATTATGTAGCTACCAAATGTCAGGTGGCACTGGTAACTTCTGTTGATTGCTGCCTGTATCTACAGTCCAAATATCCCTGGCTGAAAGATGAAGGAACTCACGACGCTACGTGGGCAATGCAGCTTTTTTCTTCCATGAGTGATGCACAGGCGTACCTGTACCACGGCAATACTCCTCAGTATTTGACCTAAGGGTCTGTTTGTAATCCCACCTTTGTAGAATCACAAAAGCTACGAAAAGATGATTTACACCGAAAAAAAGAAAAGTCAAAAAATCAACTGGTATCAACGCATGCGTACCTGGAAAGAGCAAGTCTCTAGAGAGCAGCTTTTTCAAGAGCAAATCTGCCAACACCTTAATGCTGTATTTTCTGGTGAAAAACAATTCAAGAAAAAACAGGAGGATTAGTCTATATTGCCTGGTGCAAGAAAGTTGGCATACCAGCAAGCAGAATCTTTCAGCGTTCGCTTCTGCGTTGTAAAATCCACGTGTACTAGGCCAAAAGTAGGCCTGTATCCTTCGGCCCACTCAAAATTGTCAGTCAAAGTCCAAACAAAGTAACCATTTAGGGGTATGCCTTCATTCTTTGCTTTCAGGCACTGGCTAATGTAATCCCGCAAGAACTTGATTCTGAGAGGATCATTTACCCTGCCGTTCACAACTTTGTCCTTAAAAGCAGCTCCGTTTTCAGTAATAATCATGCGCTTGAGCTGATATCGCTCATGGAACTGTCGTACTATATGGTAGATAGCCGGAGGGTATACCTCCCAGCTCATGAGGGTCTGCGCCACATTTCGTTTTTTGGTACTCACGGGGCGTGCATGAATGTAAGGCATCAGTCGGGCGTAACGGATAATTTCTCGAGTGTAGTTCTGTAGTCCGTAAAAATCAAAATTAAATTTCACCTGCTCTTCGTCTCCAGTCTGCATATACTTATCCAAACGCCGAAGAACTGGTAAGCTATTTACCGGGTATCCCAATCCCGGGGTCGGCTCAATAAATAACCGGTTAAGCAGGGTGTCTGCTCTTCGGGCTGCTTCTATATCTCTGTTTGCATTGCTGTAGGGTTCTACAAGTCTGCAAGAATAGGTAGTATCTACCTGTGCATTGGGACAATTGTCTCGCAGAATGCTTCTGCCCACCGCCTGGCAGAGCGTAGCGTGGTGAATAGCTGGTAGAAAGTTTTTCATACCACGCCGACCGGGTGCATGTATTCCCAGGAAATAACCCGCCCCGGTAAATACCAAAGGCTCATTGAGTACCATCCAGTGATGCACTCGGTCTCCCAGCTTGCGTGATACCTGATCGGCATATTCGCCAAACCAGTCTATGATTTCCCGAGATGTCCATCCTCCCCTCTGTTCTAACGCCCAAGGTAGGTCCTAGTGGTAGAGCGTGATCCAGGGAATAACACCGTTTTCCAAGCAGGTGTCAACCACTTTCTGATAATAATCCATACCGCGATCATTGAGCTTTCCTGAATCGTCCGGAAAGATGCGCGGCCATGAAAGTGAAAAACGGAAATGAGAGATGCCCAACTGCTTAAGTAGCTTGATATCCTCAGTGTAGCGGTGATAGAAATCACAAGATTGACGGGCGTTCTAGTTTTGGTAGACCTTTCCCTTGATATCAGTAAAAGCATCCCAGATTGAATATCCTTTTCCGTCTTTTAGATAGGCTCCCTCCGTCTGAAAGGCAGCTGAAGCGACCCCCCACGCAAAATCATCACCAAAGTCAGTTACTTGCAATGTCGGCTGTTTTAACAGTGAAAGCTTAGTAAAGTTAATATCAGGATTGGTGCCTGGTGAGTACCATATCGATAATTTCTTCAGTGATGTCGGGATAATTGATCTCAAGTGATTTCCCCTGTCTCACCCAGTCTTCAACCTGGGGCAACCTTTTTTTCTTAAGGTTTTTCAACACAGGTATGCCCAGGGTTTCCAAAGCAGCAGCGTTACAATGTTGTTCGTACTGATTTTTCATAGGAATCACCATCAGTTTTTTGTTAAGGTACAGGGCTTCTGCCGGTGTTTCAAAACCTGCACCACACAGGATACCTTCACAACTGGTGAAGCTCCTGACAAAGCTGTCGTTGTCTACGGGCATGATTCGCAGATTCTTCATCTTAACTTTTTTGTGGCTGTGTTTTGAGAAAATATGCCATTTT
>CAZZGE010000110.1:0-15092 GCA_964653665.1 uncultured Porifericola sp.
TAATTAAAAAGCTCTGACTCATGAATTTTCGTAAATTTCCTAAGCAGCTTAAAAACTTCTACTTCATCTTTTCGCTGGGTTTCGTAGTGTGGATGCTTTTCCTTGATGCTAATAATTTAGGAAGTCAGATCATACGCAGTAACAAGCTTGACGCACTGGAAAAAGAGAAGGCTTTTTATCAGGAAAAGATCAAGACGGTAGAAGCCGAGCGAGAAGAATTAATGACTGACGATGAACTTCTCGAGAAATTTGCCCGGGAAAAATACCTCATGAAAAAACCTCATGAAGATGTTTTTGTCATCGTAAAGCAATAAGTGTATCACTGTTATGAAAAAGATACTTTTCACTTTTGTGCTATGCCTGATTTGCTTCTGTTCCATTGCGCAGGAAGAAAACCAGGTCAGTGAAGGTCAGGCAAATGGTAACTTTTTTGATAAGGTTTTTGTGGGTGGAAATTTTGGTTTGCAGTTTGGCAATGTCACCTTTATAGATGTTTCTCCTCTCGTAGGATACCGCTTTACCAATCGTTTTTCAGCAGGGCCGGGTATTACGTACCGTTACTTTAAATTGAGAGGATTTGAGGGTACTAGTACTTATGGAGGGAGTCTTTTTGCCAGACACATCATAGGCTCTCAGTTTTTTGCCCAGGTGCAGTATGAGAGTCTAAATACCGTTTATCCCTCTCTGGATACTCCCAACGCATTGGAAAGAGGATGGGTGCCTGGCTTTTTTTTAGGGGGTGGTATATTTCAGCCTTTAGGAAGGAAAGGGGCGGTCACCCTTGCCGCCATGTACAATCTGATTTACGACAATGTACGCTCGCCCTACGGCAGTCCCTGGGTATTCAACGTCGGTTTTAACCTTTAAGCTTCAATCCAAAGCGCCCGCCAACTTCCTTAAGATCTTTAACGACTGGTTCCAGCAGTGGTATACCATCACTCATGCGTATCTGCTCCATTTCTCGCTCCTGATCCCCGTGGATAAGTACCTTTTCATGATCAGGTGTGGATTTGGCCGAACGGAATCGCGTGATCCATTGATCCATATGTTTTTTGAATTCATCAGTCGGGCGGAAGGCATCTATCCGCATGGCTCCTAAAAAGTGGCCTATCCCCAGGCCTACCGGATCGCTGGCAAGTGGCAGAAAGCTAACAAAGGGCGGCACCCAGGGACCATAGTTGGCTCCTGAAAAGATTGCGGAAAAAATATCTACGATGGCTCCGAGTCCGTATCCCTTGTGGCTTCCGTGCTCCCGGTCGCCACCCAAAGGCAAGAGGGCTCCCCCTTGAGATACTTCCTTGGGGTTACTGGAAGGCTTACCTGTAGCATCCTGTACCCAACCGTAGGGAGTGGGCTCCCGTTTTCGTTGTAATACTTCCAGTTTGCCATTAGCAGCGGTGGTAGTAGCAAAATCGGCTACGAATGGTGGCTGTTTGTCTGCCGGAATGGCTACTGCAATAGGATTGGTTCCCAAAAGTCGTTCACCGGAAAAGGTTGGGGCTACCAACGGGCTGGCATTGGTCATAGCCAGGCCAATCATGTTTTGTTGGAGGGGGAGCATAGCATGATAGCCGGCGATACCAAAATGGTTAGAATTTCTCACACTGACCCAGCCAGTACCGGCATATGCTGCTTTTTCCTGGGCTATGCGCATAGCAAAGGGAGCTACTACCAGGCCCAAACCAGCATCTCCATCTACTACGGCGGTGCTGGGAGTTTCGTGAACTACCCGTATCTTGGGCTTCACATTGATGCGCTTTTTGTCCCATAGCCTGACATATCCAACCAGCCGGGCCACTCCGTGTGAATCTACGCCTCTCAGGTCAGCTTTCAGAAGAACGTGCGCCGCTAGCTCAGCATCAGCAGCTGAGCAGCCTATAGACAGAAAAACATCTTTTGCGAAATCAAGTAGTTCAGAGAAAGTACATTTTGGCATAGGTCGCAAAATTACTGATTAGCAATCAATTGCTGCGTGAAGCTTTTTAATACACCTTCCTTTAAGGCGAAAGCAGAAACGCGGATTTTTTTGATGCTACAAATGTCAAGCACATATTTTATAAGCCAGCCAGCAACTACAATCATATCAACACGCATCTCTGCCATACCAGGAATTTCAAGTCGTTCCCTACGATTTTTTACTGTCATCTCATTAAGTGAATGAATGAACGAGTCATAAGATAGTGGTAACTCTGACGCACTGGGTGATACAGCCAGATTATGATGAATTACGTAAATATCGCTTAAAGTATCAAAGGTACCAGAGGCTCCAATAAGGGTGGTGGGCTGGTGTTTTTTAAGGGCCAGGTTGAGGTTTTTGAGCTGGGATTCGAGATATTGAAGTATGTCCTGTATGTTTTTTTTACTGATGGGATCATTTATCTCAAAGTGATCCAGAAGCCGTTGTGCTCCGATTTCAAAGCTTTCTTTCCAGAGAATATCTGTAGTGTTACAGATAATAAATTCTACACTTCCGCCCCCTATATCCATGATCATAGAGGTATCCTGCAGCGGTAAAGCAGCTCGGACTCCCTCGTAAATATATTCCGCCTCTTGGTTTCCAGAGATGACATCAATAGTAATACCCGTTTCTTTAAAAATGCGTTCAGCTAGGTCTTTGCCATTATTAGCGTTCCGAAATGCACTGGTAGCAGTGGCAACCACATGCGATGCACCGTACCGATAGATAATTTCCTGAAACTGTACTAAGGCTTTGAGGGCGCGCATTTGGCCGCTCTCAGAAATAAACTGCTGATTGATGCTCCCTTTGCCAATCATAACGGGCTGCCTCTCCCGATGTATCAGTTGATACTTGCCGACGCTATCCAGTGTTGCAATCAGCAAATGAAAAGTATTGGTACCACAGTCTATAACGGCAATTCTTTGCTTCTCCATAATGGTCAGCTGCCAACCAGAGCTGACAGACATTAAAATCATTCACAATAGTGAAATGCTTCGCGAAATTACATGCTTTACGATATATAACTATATTTAGGCCAAATTAAATCACTTTTTACAATGAAAGACACGCAAAAGAATTCTTCACCTAATCCTAAGTCAAAAGCTGATAGATACCATGAACTGGAAGAAAAGAATAAGCAAGCACTGATTAGCGGGGGCGAGAAGCGGATTCAGGCACAGCATGATAAGGGTAAATTAACTGCTCGTGAAAGAATAGCACTGCTGCTTGATGAGAAGTCTTTTGAAGAAACCGGCAAATTTGTAGAACACCGCAGTACAGCCTTTGGTCTGGAGAAACAAAAATTTTTAGGAGATGGAGTCATCACAGGATACGGCACGATTGATGGCCGGCTGGTCTACGTATTTTCTCAGGACTTCACTGTATTTGGTGGCTCATTGTCTGAGGCTCATGCAGAAAAAATCGTCAAGACTATGGAACTGGCCATGAAAAACGGCGCGCCACTGATCGGGCTCAACGACTCGGGAGGAGCTCGTATACAGGAAGGGGTCGTGTCGCTGGGTGGCTACGCAGACATATTTTACAGGAACACTTTAGCCTCCGGGCTGATTCCGCAAATATCAGCAGTGATGGGGCCCTGCGCGGGTGGAGCCGTTTATTCACCGGCCATCACGGACTTTATTTTTATGGTAGAAAAAACTTCTTACATGTTTGTGACAGGGCCCAATGTGGTCAAAACTGTTACTCAGGAAAATGTGACAGCTGAGGATCTGGGAGGAGCGAGCGCCCATAGTACTAAAAGTGGCGTTACTCACTTTGCCTGTGCAAATGAACTTCAGTGTATTAAGGATATTCGCCGTCTCTTTGGCTTCATCCCGCAAAACTGCGATGAAGATCCACCCCTGGTCAAGTACGAAGCTAAGCAGGAAGAAAGTAGGGCCGTGCTGAATAAGATTATTCCAGCTAACCCCAACCAACCCTACGATATGCGTGAGGTAGTTAAGGGAATCGTAGATCAGGATACCTTTTTGGAAGTACACAAAAATTTTGCTGAAAACATAGTGGTTGGCTTTGCCCGACTGGGTGGTCGCAGCATCGGGATTGTGGGTAACCAGCCGGCTACGCTGGCAGGTGTACTGGATATCAATGCAAGTGTGAAAGGGGCGCGTTTTGTGCGTTTCTGCGATTGTTTTAATATTCCCCTGTTGGTGTTGGAAGACGTACCAGGATTTCTTCCCGGGACGGATCAGGAGTGGAATGCAATTATTTCTAACGGAGCTAAATTGCTGTACGCTTTTAGTGAAGCTACAGTTCCCAGAGTTACCGTTATTACCCGTAAAGCCTACGGGGGGGCCTATGATGTGATGAACTCCAAGCACATCGGAGCGGATATTAATTACGCATGGCCCAGCGCTGAGATTGCGGTGATGGGGGCCAAAGGGGCAGCAGAGATCATTTTCCGCAAAGAGATTAAAGAAGCAGAAGACCCAAAAGCCAAACTCCAAGAAAAAATAGAGGAGTATACCGCTAAATTTACTAACCCTTACATGGCAGCTCAGCGAGGTTATATTGATGAGGTTATCTATCCTGACCAGACCCGTACTAAGTTGCTTAAGACGTTTAAAATGCTTGAAAATAAAGTAGATAAACTACCCCGGAAAAAACATGGAAATATTCCTCTCTGAGTAATGTTGTTTGCTTTTTTATCCTATATGTGATTGTGGGTCAGAGTATCTTGTCGGCTTAAGTAACCACCGATATGCGCCCACTCATTTATCTACTTCTCTGCTTCTTCAACTCATTCTATTCCGTCGCACAGTCCCAATACGAAGATGATCGCGTACAGGTACTTTTTTGGAACGTAGAGAACCTGTTTGACATAGAAGATGACAGCCTTACAAATGATGATGAATTTGTACCATACAGTATGAGAGGGTGGAACTATGAAAGGTACGAACAGAAGTTATTTAGTATTTACAAAACGATAGTAGCAATAGGCGGTTGGCAGGTGCCCGATATCGTAGCACTGGCGGAAGTTGAGAATCGCAAAGTATTAGAAGATTTGCTGGAGAAAACCCCGCTCTTTCGGGCTGGCTACGATATCATTCACCAGGATTCCGAAGATAGGCGTGGAATTGATCTGGCCGTCCTATATCGTCCGTCAGCGCTGACGGTCGTGGATACCAGCTTTTTGAATATCAGATTTCCTCAGCGACCTCAGAGTAGAACCCGGGATATCCTTCATCTTAAATTCAAGATGGAGGCAAAGATATCATTTGACTTGTTTGTGAACCATTGGCCATCTCGCTACGGAGGTGGACGCTCTTCAGAGGATAAGCGACTTTATGTTGCTGAAATACTAAAAACAGCGCTGAACAATATTTACACACAAGACTCTTTAGTAAATTGTGTTATCTTAGGTGATTTTAATGATCTTCCGGAAGATGCAAGTTTACATAAGCTAGCAACCGCCAAACCCAAGCTCAACTTATTGACAGAAGATAGCTTTCAAGGAACGCACAAACATCAGGGCGTGTGGAGCCATTTTGACCAGATTTGGGTTAGCGAGTCGTTGATGCATGAAGGGAAATGGGTTGTTACCAGCAGCAGTATTTTTCATCCGGAGTGGATGTTAAAGAATGACAAGACCTTTGGAGGCCTAAAACCCCGGCGTACCTACGAGGGCTACCGGTACCAGGGGGGCTTTAGTGACCACCTTCCAGTATACCTAGAATTAGGGAAAAATTTACAATTGGCCAACAAGAGGACAAATTAACATGCAAAGTGTAAGTCAGAGTATTATCGTTCCGGCAAGGCTTATTATGATTATGTGGGCCATTCTGCTCTTTGAATATACTTATAGGATTGACTTTGCCCTTTTTGGTGTCATGCCTCGTACCATTCGTGGATTGGTAGGCATCGTTACGGCACCTATGCTGCACGGAAGTCTAAGACACTTGGCGTCAAACACCATACCTTTACTATTTTTGGGCACTATGCTATATATGTTTTATGACCGCATTGCTAATCGAGTCTTTTTACAATGTTACTTTTTTACAGGGATACTTGTATGGATTTTTGCCCGCCCTGCTTTTCACATCGGTGCCAGCGGTCTCATCTATGGATTGGCTTCCTTTTTGATTTTTTTTGGTATGTTTCGTAAGGATTTCAAATCGTTGCTGATTTCCTTGATCATCATGTTAATTTACGGTAGCCTTTTTTATGGTGTGTTTCCTTCCACCACTGGCGTTTCCTGGGAATCTCACCTGCTGGGGGGGGTAGTAGGTTTCATCAATGCAGTGCAAACCAGTAACATACACCGTGTAAGTAGCTAGGCCAGTAATTCTTTGGCGTTTTCAAAAGCAATAGAAGAGGGATTATTCCCCCCGATCATCCGGGCAATTTGTTCAATGCGTTCTTCTCCGTTCAGTTTTTTTATTTTGCTCACTGCTTTCTTAGCACTATTATCTTTGTAGACAAAGTAATGGGCATCCCCTTTGGCAGCAACCTGGGGTAAGTGGCTGATAGCCATCACTTGATGGTTTTTAGCCATTTCACGCATCATATTAACCATTTTGATAGCGATCTCACCTGATACACCCGTATCTATCTCGTCAAAAATAATGGTAGGCAGAGATATTTTATCAGCCAGTACATATTTGATACAAAACATCAACCGAGAAAACTCTCCGCCAGAAGCTACCCCTTTAATCTCCTGGGGCGCAATACCCTTATTGGCACTGAAGAGGATGTTGATTTCATCTGTACCATTCTTTCCGGCTTCAATGGTTTGGAGGTCTACTTCCATGGTAGCATCGGGTATACCCAGGTTCTTTAGCAGACTGGTAATTTCATTAGTAAACCCGGTGAAAACCTTTTGACGAGAGTTACTTAACTGAGTAGCATGGGTGCTCATTTCCTGGTAAGCTGTATCCCTGACAGATTCTAGATGAGCTATTTCGCTATCCAGATTCAGGATTCTTTCTAACTTTCGTTCCAGGGCTTCCTGAATCTCCAGTAATGATTCTACACTGTCTACCTGATGTTTTTGTTGTAACTGGTATATAAGATTGATTCTGTCTCTTACAGACTCAACTTTACCCTGATCAAAGTCTACCTCAAGGGATTCACTCTCTGCTTCACTACTAATATCTCGTAATTCAATCAGACAGCTTTCAATCCTCTCGTGCAGTGATTCGTACTTCTGAGAGTAGCTACTGATCTTGGCCAGGGCTTGTCTACCCTGCACCAGCATATCATCAATGCTGTGAGTGTCATTAGAGAGTAGCGTACCCAGGAGGTTAAGCTGCTCTTTAATATTGGCAGCATTTTCCATCACCTGTAGGTCATCTTCCAGTTTGGTCTGCTCGCCCTCTTCCAGCTGAGCTTTGCGCAGTTCGTCTAACAAAAACTGATGATAGTCCGCCTCCTTCTTAATCGTGGCAGCCTGGCTCCGAAGTTTTTCGTACTCATTGGCAGCTTTTCGGTAATATTGGTAAGACTTCTGATAAACTTTTAATAAGTGTTCGTTGTCCGCATAGGCATCAATGATTTCCAGTTGATATTCCTGATTCCCTAACAGTAGGCTATCGTGCTGGCTGTGGATATCAACCAGGAAGCGCCCAAGACTTCTCATGGTTTCCAGCCGTACCGGGGTATCATTAATGAAGGCGCGTGACTTACCGCTGGGCGTAATTTCTCGCCTTAAAATGCACACTGGATCATAATCTAACTCTTCCTGATCAAATATGGACTCAAGCTGATATTTGCTGACTGTAAATGATCCCTCGATCACACACTTTTGCTCTTCATGGTAAAGGCTTTTTTTATCAGCACGGTTACCCAATAGTAAGCCAATCGCTCCGAGCATAATGGACTTTCCAGCTCCGGTCTCACCGGTGATGATATTCAGCGCTGAGGAGGGCTCCATTTCCAGCGACTGCAGCAGGGCATAATTTTTTATGATGAGATTTTTGAGCATACTTGACTTTCAAAGCGAAGCAGGCAGAATGATTTAGTATATTAAACAGTATGCAGTAAACGCAGAAAAGGTAGTAGTTTGTTTCTATTATGTACCGGGCTTAAAAATGAATGTACAAAAGTGAAATGACCGGTGTAAGGGGAACTTAGGGTAGTGTTCATTAAGGATCAGCATATATTGTTCTTAAAATAAGTATAACAAAGCTACAATAACCAATTGCCAATTGCAACAGAGGATTATGTACTTATTTTAAGCAAGTTATCATTCAATAATGATTCCGTACTCTTCGGTTTTGGTAGGGTTGATTTCTACCAATGCATTGTAAGCCTCCCGGCGTATTTGCATGCCTCCCTTGGAGAAGGTATTGATAATTTCGTCATTTTTGGCATCAAAAAATGCAATTAAGAGGATGGATTGGGGAAATATTTTGCTGATCTCCTGTATTTCCTTAAGAGCACTTAACATATTTTTGCGACTTTCTTCTTCTTCTTTCAAAAAAGTATCCAACCCCAGGCGATGATACTTATAAATGCCTTCCCGGACAGGAGTCATTTGAGGGTTGATGAAATTTTCTGACAGCCAGTAGCGGTTTCGCCTTCTGTTGCTGCCAAACTGATCCCAGCCAGCACCACCCTGCTGCTGTGCGTTACTCACCACTAGCTGGGCCTGTTCAAAGTAAGGCTGGCCGCCCAATTCACTGAAAGAATCATAATCCAGCCCCAGAATAATGTAGGCGTAAAAAGATAGAAGACTAGTAATGTTGTTAGTAAATGTACTGGGGTTAAACTCCAGGGGCTGAGATTCAACGTACTGAAACTGCCAGTCGCGATCAGCAAAGTTTAGCATTAGCGACTCATAATTCGTACCATACACTGGACGAGTAGACTGAATCTGTACCGTAGCCTGAAAATTACCTACCGACGGCATATCCTCAATATTGATAATAAAGTTGCAGTTGATCCTCTCTTCAGGAGCAAAAGCATCATCGGTCCATTTACGATTGTTTAAAAACTGCTCAAAGGAAGTTTCCATGTCCGTAAAAATACGCGTTTCAGTAGTCTGGATATTTTGAAAATTGACTACTACATTCACGTTTAACTCCTGGGGATAGACCGGCGAAATGATTTTAAAAAGTAGAAATATAATGATCAAATTTTTACGCATGGTATCTTTCGGTAACGATCCTGACAATGTTTTCTGCTACCTCTTGTTTACTTTTCAACGCAATTTGGACAAAATCATTTCTTCCAGCCAGCAGGATTTTTACCTGATTGGTATTGTAACCAAAGCCTGCTCCTGGGTCGTTCAACGAATTGAGCACAATCATATCGAAATTTTTCTCTTTTAGTTTTTTGGCAGCATTACTCTCTTCGTCATTGGTTTCCAGGGCAAAGCCAACCGTAAATTGACCGGGTTTTTTCTTGGTACTCAGACTTTTCGCAATGTCCAGGGTTTTTACCAACTCTAGTGTCAGATGTGCTTCCTTTTTTTTGATCTTGTGATCACGGGGTTGAGCAGGACGGTAATCGGATACGGCTGCGGCAAACACTGCAATCTGACAGTCATGAAAATATAACTCAGCGGCCCGGTGCATCTCACTTGCTGATCGCACATGAATAACCTCTACTAACACATGCTTGATCTGCTGGTAGGTAGGCCCGCTCACTAACACTACTGAAGCACCCTGTCGGGCAAAGCTTGCTGCCAAAGCATATCCCATCTTTCCAGATGAAGCATTTCCAATAAAGCGAACCGGGTCTATTGCTTCCAGTGTAGGCCCGGCTGTCAGAAGTACTTTGATGTCGCTGAGCGGCTGCTTGTCATCAAAAAACGTTTTGAGTTTTTGAATGATATGTTCTGGTTCGGCCATGCGTCCCTGACCACTTAATCCACTGGCCAGCTCACCTGATTCGGCTTTTATGATGAAGTTACCATACTCTTTTAGCCGTCGCAGGTTGTGGCGGGTAGATGGGTGTTGATACATATCCAGATCCATAGCCGGAGCTACAAAAACGGGGCATCTTGCTGACAGATATACGGCACTCAGAAGATCATTGCAGATACCGTTGGCAAACTTAGAGAGTGAATAGGCGCTGGCAGGAGCGATAAGTATCAGGTCTGCCCATAGTCCTAATTCTACATGATTGTTCCAGCTACCTTGGTCTTCATTGGCTACAAATTTTGTAAGAACCGGTCTTTTTGATAGCGTGGCCAGCGTAAGAGGCGTAATAAAATCTTGGGCAGCAGATGTCATAATTACCTGCACATCAGCCCCTGATTTGACCAGAAGTCTAACAAGAATAGCGGCCTTGTAAGCCGCTATACTTCCACAAATGCCAACAATTATATTTTTGCCCTTCAGCAAGAGATACCAGTTTTATTGATCTTCTTCTATCTTTTTGTAGGTAAGCTCACCGTCCATAAACTCTTCAATAGCAATGGAAGTAGGCTTGGGCATTCTTTCATAAAAGCGAGATATTTCTATCTGCTCACGATTTTCAAATACTTCTTCCAGATTGTCTACGGTAGAGGCGAATTCAGCCAGCTTGCTATTGAGTTCTTCTTTCATGCTGATAGATACCTGACGTGCTCTTTTGGAAATGACCGCCACTGACTCATAAATGTTGCCAGTGGGTTCCGCAATTTTGTCGGTATCGCGGGTAATGATGGAAGTAGGGATGTTTGTTTTCTTGCTCATATTATAAACTTGCTTTACTGTCAGTATTTTCTTTGCCGATTTGGTTGATACAGGTTTCGTAAATGTCTTCAGCGTCCTTCACAAATTCACTATTAGGATATCGGTCAATGAAACGCTGGTAATATTCAATCGTTGTGTAATATCTTTCTCTTTGCTTAGAGGAAATACTTTTTTCCGCGAGCTGAAACTGGGCAGCCACACTCCAGTAACTGATCTCTTCGTTAAGTTCAGAATCGGGATAATCCTTTTGAAAATTATTGAAGGCAATGATGGCTGCGTCGTAGCGGCTTAGTTTGTAGTAAAGCAAAGCATTTTTGTAGGCTTTAAGCTCCAGTTTACGCTGCATCTCATCCAGTATCTGCTCAGCTCTGTCCTTGTACTCGCTGTACGGGTACTTGTTGATAAAAAGCTGCATAGCCTCAATGGCCTCCAGCGTACTGCTCTGATCAAGACTAGGCACCGGAGACTGCAAATAAAGCGAATAAGCATGCATGTAGAGGGACTCAATAGCGTACTTGCTTCTTGAATAAGTATCATAAAAATTCTTGAAGTAGTGGGCGCTCAGTATATACTTTCTGTCGTAGTAGTGTGCGTAGGCATAATAGTACTGGGCGTCCTCTGCTGTTTTGCTACCCCGGATAATCGGGAGAACTTCTTCCAGTAATACGATAGCCCTGTAGTAATCTTTATCCTGGTAGTACTCTATGGCAGCATCGTATTTTACCTGCCAGTCAGAACTTTTTTGAATCTTTCTGAACTCACTACAGGAAGTTCCCAGTATGAGCAAACTGATGAGGTAAAAATATATTTTCTGCAAGATTGGTATTTTTTATGATGTAAAGGTAAGGATATCCAAACGAGACAATAATGTTAGTTTTTCAAACAAAGTTCCTTACACAAAATGACTTAACGGATAGGGCGAGACTTTATTTCTTGACTACGATCTTTTTCGTAGCCACATTTTTTCCCTCAAATTGCAGTGTGTAAAAGTAAATGCCATTGGATAATTCATCAGCTGGGATGTTAATGCTGTGCTCACCTCGCATGAGCTCAAATTCCATAACTTTGTTGCCCAACAGATTCATCACCAAAATCTTCGGAGCAAGGTCATCGTAGGTGTTAATGGAATAGTCGATGGTGGCTGAGCTAACGATAGGATTGGGATAAGCATTGCTGATTTTTGTGTCCGGCCGCTGATACATAATACCGGCAGCAAACTCACCTTGAATGTGGAAGGTCACCACCCGCTCCTGAGCATTAACTGGATTATCGGTGTCAAAGATCAGGTAGCGTAGGATTCCACTTTTCTCCTGAGAACCGGCTTCCAGTGAAAATGACAAACCATCAAAAACTTCTCCTGGTTCAAGTGTATTAACTTCAAGGATCCCTTCACCTTCCAGGCATTGGTCACCCAAACAAATATTGGGTTTCACCTCGCTGTCATGAAAGTCTGATTCAATAATGCGTACCGCGAGTCGGCGGGGCTCAATTGCATTATTTTTAATCATGACCTTGGACCGATGAAGTTCACCAGCCTGTAGATAATACTCCTTCTCAGTACCGAGGAGCGTAAAGTCCTGAGCCTGAGCTACTACCGACAGTAAAATCATATAAACTGGTAAAAAGAACCTCATAACGGAATTTTACGAACAATATTTTATTGAATAAAGCTATTTTTTATGACTAATTCAACTAAATCTGCCCATTTAATTTCAGCGACTCTAACAGTTGAGGTTACTCCGGGGGCAAGCTACGTTCTGTTGTTAAATTATGGTCCTTCTCGCCAAGTTCTTCTTCGTCGTTTTCCTGGAGGCGCTCCAATGGTAGGCGTTCAATGACCTGCTGTTTGCTGGGCCTCTCAGAGTCTCTCCAGCGGAAATCAGCCAATTTTTTGCTTTCATCGGTAATCTCATGCGGAGGTAAAAAAGATGCCTGGGGCTTCACGTACACTCGGATGTCACTCACCTGATTATCCGTGAATTCAATTTTCAGGTCGCTACCGATAATTTTATTCATGCCTACCAGTAGGGTGTCTTGCTCCAGGGCGAAGTAGATGCTCTCTCCATTTCCGTTGACATCAATTTTCTGGATATCACCCTCTTCAAAGTACGCAACCATGTTGCGACCTTTTACCTGGTTAAAATTTTTGATCGTATCCTGTGAGATGACGAAAGAGTTTTCAGTGGTATTCATCTTTCTGACTTGTCCACCGATTACTTCAATGTTGATAGAATCGGCTACAATCTGGCTACCGCCGTTCCACAGGACGGGATCCTGGAAAAAGTATAAAATTGAGTCGGTAATATGGTACGACAGGGAGTCAGATAATGCCTGGAGATCACTGCGATAGATGCGCACATCTTTGTAGGCCAGAATTCTTTCGTTCTCAGGAATAGAGTCCTCCAGACTGACCAGTGTATCTGCCGACAAATAAAGTGTATCAAGCTCCATAGGTTTACGCATCACGGCTTGTCCGTAAATTTTGGTGATACCCTCTGTGCGGCGATAAATGGCACTATCGCCGGTGATGACTACATTGTTTTCCTTAGACACCATTTCTACTTGAGAAGTGCCCCGGTAGAATTGGTTGATTTCGTCAAAGAAAAGCTGGTCGGCACTGATCACGTAGCTCTCCGTTTCTATAGTTCCCAGGCCGAAGATAGACTGTTTCTCAGCAGTTTGATATTCACTCCCTGCCTCAGCATATAGCTGCGTACCGTCGTTGCGTGTAATCACCGTGGGTCCCAGGGTATAGGCTACTTTCGTCACGGTGTTGTAACGTAGCGTATCCGACTCTAATTTATAGTCAGGGTTGATCAGCACAACACTGTCTTTGAAAGACGCCATGTTGGTCACCGTATTGTACGAACCTTCTTCGCTGGTGAGTACGTTAGTCGTATCAACCAGGCGGCCCCCCTCGTAATAGTAGGCTAAACTGAGCTTGAGGTCATAGTCCAGGTTATCAGTGTACAACGTCATGCTGGGGTCACGGTAGATAACTTCGTTGCGCATCTCTGCTACGCGAGAGTTACCATTGTAAATGAGCCGGTCTCCGATCACGTTGATAGAATCTCCTTCTTCTACTTTTACCCGTTCTCCAAAGACCTCAGTTATATTTTTTTCTGAATACAGAATCACGGAGTCGCCAAAAATACGGGTACTGCCCTGCCGAAGAATTACATCACCAATGAGTTTACGGTACTGTTCACCCGCTTCATTTTTACCTCCTACCAGTGACTCGGCCTGTTCTATGTTAATACGTCCCTGGCCCAAGGCGGAAGTAACCCCCACAAAAAGCAGAACAATGGGTAAAAGTGAGTGGTGTAAATTTTTTAGTTTTAACATTAGGGTTCGACGTCTATCAAATTTTTTACTGCTATAACTTTTATGCTCGACGATTTTAAAGCTTTTGCAAGAGAAGTGATTCAACTGTATCCTCAGCAAAAATGTCTCTTGGCCATCAGCGGAGGCGTAGATTCTGTCGTCATGGCAGATCTCTTTCATCAAAGTGCATTTCGCTTTGATATCGTTCACTGCAACTTTAGCCTTCGGGGAAGTGAATCTGATAAAGACGAGGCCTTTGTGGAAGCATTGGCGCAAAGTTACGGGGTTGACTGCATCGTCAAATTATTTGATACGCAAATGTACGCCAGGGAGCAGAAGATTTCTATCCAAATGGCAGCCCGGAATCTGCGGTATGTCTGGTTTGAGCAAATATTACAAAATCACCAGTACCATGGAATCGCCACTGCTCATCATAAAAACGATGTTCTGGAGACTATGGTATTTAACCTGGCCAAAGGTACCGGCCTTTCTGGTCTAAGAGGAATGCGTCCCCGGCAGGGGCGGATCTTTCGGCCCCTGCTGTTTTCCGATAAGCAACAGATCCTGGAGTACGCGCAGCAGCGTGGGCTCAAGTGGCGCGAGGACAGTTCCAATGTCGAGGTTAAGTATCAGCGAAACTTCATCAGGCACAAAGTGATTCCGCTGCTTGAGCAGGTCAATCCATCGCTGTTCAAAACGCTGGACAATACGCTGGAACGCCTTACCGGTGCCGAGACTCTTCTGGAAGCGCGTTGCGATGAGATAAGAGGACGCTACATGCTCAGAAGAGGTAAACACATTTATTTACAAACCAAGGAGTTAACCAAAATACCTGGCCTGAATGTGATCATGGATGCTATCCTAAAAGACTACGGACTAACTTACCCACAGTCTGCTGCTGTGGCCGAGCTCCTCAGCAAGTATCCGGGGGAAGAACAGGTAGGAAAAGTTTTTGACTCAGAAACGTATCGCGTTAATCTGGACCGTGAACAAATCATCATCAGCCCCCGGCAACAAAGAGATTCCAACCAGGATTACCTGATTGCCGGGAAAGATCGTACAAAGCAACTGGACTTCTGTGCATTGAATTTTCGGTTACAAGATGCCGGGCAGTATACCATCAAGCCAGATGCAAAGGTAGCTGCTCTGGATTACGCAAAGCTGAAGTTTCC
>CAZZGE010000111.1:0-14976 GCA_964653665.1 uncultured Porifericola sp.
TTTTTAATTTTTCAAAATTTTGCATGAATACTATCTCTACTTTACTTCACAGTTCTTTGATTCTACACCCATGCTTTAATACCAAAGTGCATCTCTTCCATCATGATCATCTACTTCGCAGTTTCATTCAGATGTTGACTTTTCTATAAAAAACTTACTTAAAATCAGCTAATTGATTAGGTTTGCAATTTAGTTCTAATTAAAAATCATACGATGTCTTGCTATCCGGCAAGCATTCCTAGTCTGACATGAAAAATTCTGAAGTAAAAATCTTTGCTGGTCCCGACTCGCTGGACGACTACAATCTGGAAGAAGTATACAAAATGGCTGAAATTAAGGTTGACAATGCACCAGCGCTCTATGGTGCCCGTACGGTTGGCCTTAAGTCCAGAACAAATTTTGATAAAGACAACACTGATAAAGGTTTCATGGGCTTTGACTTTGAAGCCATCATGCAAAATTTCAACATCTTCGGCCACGGTGGTAATGCTGACGATCTGGTGCCTTTACCAACTGTAGAAATGGCCGAAAAGCTCTACCAGGATACCGGGCTGATCCCGTCTTCCGAAATCATGCTGCCCGCCATTCAACTGGCCTGCATCAAAAAGTCGTTTGCTGAAGATCCGTTTCTTGTATGGAATTCTGCCGTAGATCAGTTGGGCTGGCACATACGCCAGATGGCCGGTTTTGCTGAAGAACATGGCTGGATGGTGGGCCTGAAGAACGGAAAGTGGCTGGGTGAAGAGTACAAGCGTGCCGAGAAAGCAGATTTTAATGGTAAAACCAGTATTGAAATTGTCTGGGACGGGCTGGTCAATTATGCTTCCATTGCAGAAGAGGTCATCCTGATTCAGCGAGGCTGCGACCTTCCGGCCAAAGGAGAATACCGCAATCTCCCCATCCACTACACCGCTTTGCGTACTAAGAAGCGTCATCATGATAAGAACGTCTCTCTCTACTTTGACCCTAGTCACTCCCTAGGCCCCAAGATGAGAGACCAGATCATAGATAAAACCGTAGAGGCCATGCAGATGAAAATAGACGAGGAGCACTACCTCTACGACGGTGTTTTGATTGAAGTGGGTACTGCCAAGTGCGATACCCATCAACATATAACCGTAGCTGAGCTACAGGAACTCATTGACCGAATTGCGGCATTCAGAAAGCTATCGGGCCGAAGAGCCAGGGTTTCCGCGCAGAATGCTTAATGATCTAAACAAAGCTTTTGGCTGACGGTTTTTGATGGCGAATCGTTACCAGGCACGTTGGCCCAAGGTTTTAAATTTTTTTACTTTGAGAAACAATGACATTTCCCCGCTGGAAAGACTTTTTGCGCATCTAAAAGAATATCTCAACCTCCAGAAAAAGCTACTGCTTACGACCGTTTCCAAAAAAGGCGGTGACGCGGTTTATGTACTGGTATTGGCGGTCGTTATGTTTGTTATCGTTTGGTTCTTCCTACTGATTTTCAGCATCAGTCTGGGATTTGGACTGGCGGCACTAACCAAAAGTCTTTTTTGGGGATTTATGATCGTTGCAGTACTCTACCTGTTGATCGGAATCTTAGTCTGGGCCAATCGCGAACGCTTTCTCAAAACCCCAATTGTCATGTCATTTCTTAAGTTTGTAGACAGCCCTAAACAACAAGACGATGAGCAAGAGTCGAAGTGAAGAGAAATACCAGCAACTGAGAGCGTCTTACCAGAAACAGGCTAGGGCCCTTGAAAAAGAACTCCACGAAGACCTGTCATCGGTACGTCATGAGTATGTACCGCATCACCTGAAGCGGAAATTTTTAACTGGTCTCGGCATTTTCGGTACGGTCTACCTGGCAGAAAAACTACTCTTTGGTAAAAAAATACCGCGCATTGTGCGGTTTACGACTTCGCTTTCAGCCATCGTCCTGGCACCCAAAATATACCGGTTGATAGAGGATAAAATATTATCCATCGGTGAACTGGATCCCATGGAATTAGAGATGCTAGAAGACCAACAACTTGACGAAGCAGCGGTGGGCAAAAAGGCTCCTTCCAAATCTGTGGATGACACCGTAACACCACTTCCGACTACGGAACCATTCACTGAAGAACAAACTTCAGAGCAGCAAGCCTTTTCTGAAAACCCTGAAGGCGATATACCTTCTGAACCTGACATTGATACCGAAAATTCATCAAACCAGCCAGGAAGATCGGAGGAGGATAAAGATCAAGATGACCCTCATAAGCCCTAGCAAACCACACTTAGCATTCTGCCGGTTGGTCAAGGAAAAGTTCCCAGGGGTGCATAAAGTAGTTCTTCATTTCATCCTGCCGCAGGTTCTTGTAGAGGCGGCTCTGCTTCTTTGTAAAAGAAAACGCCGCCTCATAAGCACCCATCGCATCATTTTTTTGCTTCATTACCGGTTTGATATTCAGTCGCCAGGGCTGCACTTCTTCTTTGGTAGGTAAGTGCTCTTCTATATCGGCATACAAAGCCCATTTGGTATATTCCACCAACTTAACATCATCCATACTTTCCTCGGAGAGAGCCTGTCGGGTAATTTGCCAGGCTGCCTGATGATCCCGGTGAAAGTCTCTTCTCCACGGCGCCAGTATGGTGTCAGGCTTCAGATCAGCCAGCTTATTGCGGCACAACCTGACGACTTCCTCAAAACCCGCTTCCTGT
This sequence comes from uncultured Porifericola sp., assembly GCA_964653665.1. Taxonomy (GTDB): domain Bacteria; phylum Bacteroidota; class Bacteroidia; order Cytophagales; family Cyclobacteriaceae; genus Catalinimonas. The sequence goes on from CAZZGE010000111.1 coordinate 2,665, forward strand.
CTGGCAGGTATCAGAGAGTCATTAAGGCTCAGAAAGGTGACAGAATCACTGGATACTCCTAGGTGGAACAGCGCGTTTTCTGCTTCATATTTCCTCACGGCGCTAAATTCCCTGGAGTTCATAAACTCATTGCGGGGATGCATCCTAACACCGTCTGATAGTATCATCACATGTACTCGGTAACCCATTTGTCGGAGCAAAGCTATGGCCCCGCCGCCGCAGAGAGTTTCATCATCCGGATGCGGAGCAATAACCAGGGTAGTAGCCCATTGGTATACGGCGGATGGAGGATATAAAGCGACCTCCTCCAGCGTATACCTCGTTAGTTTTTGACTGGCGAACATTGGTTTGTTGTTTTGAGAAAAAGATTTGAATAAAAAATGGTTTTGGCCCAGCAAGACCTGCCTGAAAACCAAAAAGACATCAGGTTTAACTCTTAGACCACCTGGATGAAACTCACCAGGGAATAACATTAAGCTAGAATGTGTCGGTTAGAAATCAGAGAGTGGAATCCTAAAAAAACTCTCTAATTAAATTTTAAAAAAAATACGATAAAAACATGCATTAATACACAGCTGTAAAAAAGTGCGCATTGTGTAGTACAATATTAATATAAAGGAAATTTAAGATTTAAAAAATTTAATCGTAAAAAAGTGGAATCATCATATGCAGTATTTCACTGTCATTTCTGCCACTAAGCACGAACCCACTGATGTTCTTCAGGAAATTGTTTTCTCAGCAAATTCAATAAAGCTACTGAGGTAAGTTTTATATTTAACAACCTGTCGCGCGTAAGCATGAGTTTTTGGGTTTCAGTATGTCCTTCTCGAGCTACTGCAATCCAGACAGTACCGACCGGCTTCTCTTCACTGCCGCCTCCCGGGCCGGCAACGCCGCTACTGGCCAAGCCGTAATCAGCCTTCATTTTAGCCCTGACCTGCTCGGCCATTTCTATCACCGTTTGTTCGCTGACGGCCCCGTAGTTTACGAGCGTATCGCGTTGGACACCCAAAACTTCTTCTTTGAATTCATTGTGGTAAGGCACTACGGCTCCCTGAAAGTAAGCCGAACTTCCGGGAATACTGGTAAAGCTATGGGCCACGTACCCTCCGCTACAGCTCTCGGCCAGAGCAACCTTTTTCTGTTGCGCGATCAGCATTCTGCCAATGGCTTCTTCCAGCGTGATACTTCCAACAGCAAACACATATTTCTTTATCAGCGGCAGCACTTTTTTCGTTTGTTCCTGCAGAGGAATCTGTAGTGCATCTGGGTAGTCACCTAATGCGGTTAGGCGAAGCTTCACCTTACCGAAGCTAGGCAGATAGGCCAACCTGATATGGGCAGGTAATTGATTCTCCCAGTCAGCAATTTTATCAGAAAGCCAGGACTCTCCGATGCCTACTGTCTGAATCATCTGGTGCTGGATAGCCGGTAGCTCAAAAAAGGACTTCAGTCGGGGGATCACTTCCTCTTCCATGATGCACTCCATTTCGTAGGGAACACCCGGCATAGAGACGAAAACCACTCCGGCTCTTTCAAACCACATAGCTGGAGCGGTACCCATACGATTTTTAATGAAAGTGCAGGCTTCGGGCAGATCCGCCTGCCTTTCATTGGTCGGTGTAATGGTACGGCCTCGGCTTGCAAATAGCGATTTGATATGTTCTAGTGCTTCAGGATTACGCACCAGGCTCGTATTGAAATATGCTGCCAGGGTATGCTTGGTAATGTCATCTTTGGTGGGACCCAGACCGCCGGTAATCAGCACGATGTCAGCCCGGCAACTGGCTTCGTCCAGTGTTTCAGTTATGCTTTTCTTGTCATCAGGGATGGAGAGCTTCCTGTTAATTCTCACGCCTGCTTCATGAAGTTTTTCACCGATCCACCTCGTATTGGTATCCAGCGTCTGACCGTATAAAATTTCGTCACCAATGGTCAATACCTCTGCATAAACATTTTTCATTGCAAGAAAATGGGTTAATTGTGGAATGCTATTTGAAAAGCCCTAGCAACTGCTTTTTTTCAATTTTTATTAATACGTAAGCTCATGCGCAAGTTTTTGTTTGGTATATCCTTTTTTTCACTTTTCCTCACTACCTCTTGTGATGTTCTGACAGGTATCCTCAATGATTATGGTAGCACGACCGGTACCGGTTTGAGCAACACCGAAATCACCCAGGGTCTCAAAGAAGCCCTAAAAGAGGGAGCACGCTTTGCCAGCAACAGTGCTTCCGGTACGGACGGTTTTCTGGACAATTCGGTCATTGACATAAGAATTTTGCTGCCCCCGGAGTTGAGAAAAGTGGAGAGTAACATTCGCAAAGTACCTATCCTGGGTGATAAAATTATTGACGATCTGATTACTTCCATGAACCGAGGTGCCGAACAGGCCGCTAAGGAGGCTGCTCCTATCTTTATCAAGGCTATTACATCCATGACGATCAAGGATGCCGTCAATATTCTCAAGGGTGAGAAAGATGCTGCCACCCAGTATCTGCGGAGAACGACTTATCCCCAACTGGAACAAAAATTTGAACCTATTATTGAGGATGCGCTGGGAGACGTTGGCGCCAGTCGTATTTATGATAATCTCCAGCAGGGAATTAAGCGGTACAACGATACCCCGCTGGTCAGTGACCTGGAAGTTAACTTCAGGGAACTACCCGCTCTGGAAAGTTATGCCACAGAGAAGGCACTGGATGGCCTCTTCAAGCTGGTTGCGATAGAAGAACAAAAAATCAGGGCCAATCCTTACGCATACGGCCAGCGTATCATACAGCGTGTCTTTGGAAGCCTCAGGGAAAGCTAATCGTCGTCTACTTCAAACTGGTACTGCTCGTACGCACTCCGTAGCTCTCTAAGGGCGAGATGATCCTGTTGCTCTCGGGCTTTGGTAATGCCCTGCTCAAAGGTTTGTACTGCCTCCCGGTGCAAATTCAAATCCCAGTAGAGGTGTGCTGCATGGTAGTAAGTGGCTACATAGTCCGGATGCTTTTGTAGCAGGATTTCAAAGTAGTATCGAGCTTTTTTTTTGTCTGATTTCAAGTATTCAGTGGCAATGGCGTAGGATGTAAACGGATCGTCGGGATCCTCTTCCAGGAACGCTAATAATTGCGCTAAGCGAGCCTCATTCATTCTTTCAGAGGTTTTTATTTCTTTGATTATTACGTAACTTCGCTACACCTTTTCGGTTAAGTATTTCCGTAATACTACTTTATTTTTTATGAAGATTCTAGTCTGTATAACACACGTACCCGACACCACATCAAAAATAGCTTTTACTGAAGATAATACTAAATTTGACAGCACCGACGTGCAGTTTATCATCGGTCCTTATGATGATTACGCACTCGCCCGGGCGGTTGAATTGAAGGAGCAACATGGGGGTACAGTGACTGCTTTAAATGTTGGCACGGCAGATACAGAACCCACCATCCGGAAAGCGCTGGCCATTGGGGCCGATGATGCCATCCGGATAGATGTAGAACCTACCGATGCGTTTTTTGTCGCTAAGGAAATTGCAGCCGTGGTGCATGAAGGTCAATACGATCTGGTTCTGATGGGGCGTGAGTCTATTGACTACAACGGCGGACAGGTGCATGGTATGGTAGGCGAACTTACCAACCTTCCTTCCTTTTCCCCAGTCATGCAGTTGGACATAGAAGGCGATACTGCATCCATGGCTCGTGAAATTGAAGGAGGAAAAGAATACCTTGAAGTCAAGCTCCCTTTTATCGCCGGTTGCCAGGAACCAATTGCTGAGTGGAAAATTCCTAACATGCGCGGTATCATGTCCGCTCGCAAAAAACCGCTGGATGTAAAAGCACCACAGTCAACTGAGAAACTGACCCATACGGTACGTTACGAGATGCCTCCTCCTAAAGACGAAGTAAAGATGATAGATGCTGATAAGCTGGATGAACTGGTAAAGGCCCTTCAAGAAGAGGCCAACGTACTCTGATTTTCCAGTCATTAACCCATTATAAAGATGTCAATATTAGTATTTATAGAAAGCGCTGATGGCAAGGTCAAAAAAACCTCCCGAGAAGCTGTATCATATGCTGCCGAACTGGCAAATATCACTGGTAACTCTGAAGTTATAGCGCTCTACCTGGGCTCTTCTGCTGAAGACAGCAGCCTGGCTTCACTCGGTAAGCAAGGTGCGTCTAAAGTGCTAAGGGTGGCCGAGGAAAGCCTCAATCAAGGGGTGATTCAAGCCTATGCTTCCGTCATCTCTGACGCTATGACAAGCACCGGCGCCAATTATTTGGTACTTGCCAAATCATCCCTGGGTGACCCGGTGGCAGCACGGGTGGCGATCAAAACCCATGCTGCCCTGGCTTCCAATGTAGCTGCGCTACCTGACTTATACGATGGATTTAAGGTGAAGCGCAGTATCTACACCGGTAAAGCCTTTGCCTGGATGACCCTGGACGCCGAAAAAAAAATACTGGCCATTAAGAAAAATGCCGTTCCCATAAAAGAAGATGGGGCCAATGCATCAGTGGAAACCCTAGACATTACACCTGATGACGCTGACTTCAACGCCAGGATCACAAGTACGGAAAAAGCCGAAGGAGACGTCCTCTTACCCGAAGCTGATATCGTAGTTTCAGGCGGGCGGGGCCTCAAAGGACCCGAGAACTGGAATATAATTGAAGACTTGGCCAAAACTCTGGGCGCAGCTACCGGTTGTAGTAAACCAGTGTCCGATATGGACTGGCGTCCTCACCACGAACACGTAGGCCAAACGGGAGTAAAAGTAAGTCCTTCGCTATATGTGGCAGTAGGAATTTCCGGGGCTATACAACACCTGGCCGGCGTAAACTCGTCTAAGTACATCGTTGTGATCAATCAGGATCCTGAAGCTCCTTTTTTCAATGCTGCTGATTATGGTATTGTGGGTGATGCTTTTGAAATAGTTCCGAAACTGAATGAAGCGGTTAAAGCTTCAAAATAAATACCCGATTAATTGTGGATAAAATTGAGTTAGAAATATTAGGTCTTTCCTCCAGTCAGTCACAGTCGGGGTCTTTTGCCCTGGTTTTAGGAGAAACCATTGGCAATCGCCGCCTGCCAATCATCATCGGTATGTTTGAAGCACAAGCCATTGCGATTGAGATTGAGAAAATAGTACCCAACCGGCCTATGACGCATGACCTTTTCAAATCCTTTGCGAACAGCTTTAACTTTACCGTGGAGGAGATTGTGATTTCAGATCTTAAGGAAGGGGTTTTCTTTGCCAAAATCGTTTGCAGCAGCAGCGGACGTACCCTGGAAATAGATGCACGTCCTTCTGATGCGATAGCCATAGGACTGAGATTTGATGTGCCAATCTTTACCTTTGAGAGTGTGCTATCAGAAGCAGGTATTGTACTTACAGAAGAAGAGTCAGAAAAGGAAGTACAAACCACTGAAGAACCCTATCGTGAAAACAAACCCTTCAAAGAGCAACTCAAAGACCTGTCTCCCGACCGTCTGCAATCTCTGTTGGACGAAGCCCTCAAAAACGAAGACTACGAAAAGGCTGCCCAGATACGAGACGAGATGAATCGCCGAAACTAAAGACCACACATAAAGTACTGCCTCCTGCTTCCCGCAGGAGGTTTTTTTGTTATACAAATAGTTTTAGCTTCAGGCGCTCATGGAATACCTACGTGGCATATTTGGTATCACCGTTCTGGTAGGAATTGCCTTTCTGCTTTCCCAAAATCGTAAGGCGATCCACTGGAGGCTGGTGATCACCGGTCTGCTGCTGCAGTTTGTCGCAGGCTACCTGATCCTGAGAGTGCCATTGATCGCCGATATTTTTGAAAACGTTAGCGAAGCTTTCGTCAAATTTCTTAGCTTTTCAGAAGCCGGTGCTGAATTTCTCTTCGGCGGTCTGGTAGACGAGTCTTCCTTCGGTTTCATATTCGCATTTCAGGTATTGCCAACGATCATCTTTTTCTCAACAGTATCGGCGGGACTTTACCACCTGGGAATCCTGCAAAAAATAGTTTTCGGTATTGCCTGGATCATGGCCCGTACCATGCGGCTCTCCGGAGCTGAAAGCCTCTCGGCAGCCGGTAATATTTTCCTGGGGCAAACTGAAGCGCCTTTATTGGTACGACCCTACATCCCCGGCATGACCTATTCAGAACTCATGTGCCTGATGACGGGCGGTATGGCGACCATCGCGGGTGGGGTGCTAGCCGGATACGTAGCCTTCCTGGGGGGCGATGATCCTGCAGAAAGAACCCGCTTTGCTGCCTATCTTCTGAGTGCGTCTATCATGAATGCGCCCGCAGCTATTGTTATTTCCAAACTTATCATCCCGGAAGTTCATAAAAAGTACGGCGCTTCTGATCTTAAAGTGAGTGACCAAAGTTTAGGGGTCAACCTTATTGATGCACTTTCCCGGGGAGCAGCTGACGGTCTTAGGCTAGCCGTTAACGTAGGAGGAATGCTTCTGGCATTTATAGCTGTGATTGCGGCCCTCAATTTTTTACTCCGGGATGTGATTGGTGACTACACCAACCTGAACTCCCTGGTGATATCGTCTACCGAAGGTGAGTTTGATGGCTTTTCCTTAGAATATATCCTCGGCCAGGTTTTTCGTGTTTTTGCCTACGTGATGGGCGTAGACTGGAGCGAGACGCTGCAGGTGGGCAGTTTGCTAGGGCAGAAAACAGTAATCAATGAGTTTGTGGCCTACTTAAGCATGTCTGAGATGAAGGCCAGTAACGTAATTGACGGCAAAGCACTGGTCATTGCGACTTACGCCCTTTGTGGTTTTTCTAATTTTAGCTCCATTGCCATTCAGATCGGTGGTATAGGCAGCATCGCTCCCAACCAGCAGGCCAACCTTTCCCGCCTGGGCCTCTGGGCCCTGCTAGCTGCGACAATTGCCTGTATGATGACCGGCACCATTGCTGGCATGCTGGTCAGATAGCTACCGTAGAATCCTGATTTTTAATAACATATTCCGGAAATAGACTGTTGATAATGAATAATAATTTCATAAATCGACCCAATTTTTTCATCTAGAACACATTAAGTTATGAGCTTTCATTTTGATAAATATTCTCAGGAAGCAAACACATTTGTCAATGAACTGAATCACAAACTGGGACATCCCGGGGAAAGCGAAGCGAGTTCTCGGCTGCTTCGCTCAGTATTACATGTCATGCGTGACCGGATCACTATGAGTGAGAATCTGGACGTTATCGCACAGCTTCCTATGTTTTTAAAAGCCATTTACGTGGAGCAGTGGAAATACCGTGAAAAGCCGCTGAAATTTGAAACAATGGAAGCGTTTTGCCAACTGGTCAAAGAGGAACAGTCCCGCATGGGTGAACGTGATTTTCAGTGGGATGAGCCTACCAATGAATTGGTGTTGCGTACCTTCGTAGCGCTACGTAAATACTTTACGCAGGGTGAGGCCCAGCATGTTCTGGATCAAATGCCCAAAGAAATTAAAGAACGGCTGGAGCCAGAATTCAGCAAGTGACAAGCAAATGTATTCAGAAAGAACAGACCGGCTTAAGGCCGGTTTTTTTGTTGTACTGAACCTCATTACATGCGACAAAATCTAAGGAGAAAATGGTCATTTCGGATTCACGGCCAAAAGCAGATACTCATCAAACGGGCAGAAGAAAAGGATACGCATGTATTGATGAAGGTATTTCTGGCAAAACTCTACAGCGCTCAATACGAAGACATCAAGATTGAAGTGCGGTATCACAAAGAGACCCGCTATAAACCTGATCTACTGGCTACTGATCCCCACGGAGAAGCTCTATTTTGGGGGGAATGCGGCGAAGTAGGCCGGGAGAAAGTGCATACCCTGATCAGTCGCTACCGTGATACGCACCTTTGCTTTTCAAAATGGAATATTAACCCACAGCCTTTTGAAAACATCATTGAAGAGGGGCTAGCCGGTATTAAAAACAAACGCCGTGCTCCGGTAGACTTTATCAATTTCTCCGAAGACCACCGCGACCTGATTGCCGGCAATGGAGAGGTACTCATAGAATGGCCCCAGTGCTACCATAAACACTGGGGATAGCGACCCAAATTTCTTGCACAATTCCTCAGTTGATTTTCTATATTTGCACCTCCAAAAATCAAAGTGATTCAGACAAATGAGCGATACCATCACGGCCAGTAAAGATTTAGGCCAGTTTATCCGGGAACTCCAGTGGAGAGGTATGATACAAGACATTATACCAGGTACGGAAGCGTACCTGGCTAAGGAGATGACATCGGCATATATTGGCTTTGACCCCACAGCTAAATCGCTGCACATTGGTAACCTGGCGACTATCATGCTACTAAAGCACCTGCAACTGGCAGGCCATAAACCCATTGCGCTGGTGGGAGGGGCTACGGGTATGATCGGTGATCCATCGGGTAAATCAGCCGAGCGTAATCTGCTGGATGAAGACACCCTGCGAGAAAACCAGGAAGGTATTCGCAAGCAGCTAGAAAAATTCCTGGACTTTGATGGTGGTGAGAATGCTGCCGAGATTGTCAATAACTACGACTGGTTCTCTGGTATTGGTTTCCTGGAATTCCTCCGCGATGCCGGTAAGCACCTGACCGTGAACTACATGGTGGCTAAAGATTCTGTAAAAAAAAGGCTGGAAACCGGGCTTTCATTTACTGAATTTTCCTATCAACTACTCCAGGGATATGACTTTTACCATTTATACAAAACCAAAAATGTGAAACTGCAAATGGGGGGTTCAGATCAGTGGGGAAACATAACCACCGGTACAGAATTTATCCGACGTAAAGACGGCGGCGAAGCTTTTGCCCTTACTGCTCCCCTGGTTACCAAAGCTGACGGTTCTAAATTTGGTAAATCAGAAGCAGGTAACGTATGGCTAGATCCTGAGTTTACGTCACCGTACAAATTTTACCAGTTTTGGCTCAACGTTTCAGACGATGACCTGCCCAAGCTACTGCGGGTGTTCACGCTTTTTTCTGAAGAAAAAGTAAAAGAGTTGGAAAGCCTGTCTAACCCCAACGAAGCCAAAAGAGCTTTGGCTAAAGACATTACCATTCGTGTGCATTCCGAAGAAGAATACGAGAAAGCTGTGCAGGCATCGGCTATCCTGTTTGGCCGTTCTGCACTGGACGAACTACAGTCAATTGATGAAAAAACACTTTTGGAGGTATTTGAGGGTGTTCCCCAAAAAACAATTTCTCACTCGGATTACGATTCAGCTGAAAATGTACTGGAACTGCTAGCGGATAATATTCAGGACCTGGTCTTCAGTTCCAAGGGAGAAGCGCGCCGAATGATCAAGCAGGGGGGCATCAGTATCAACAAAGAAAAGGTTCAAGGGGAAAATGACAGTGTCAACTATGAACTTCTGCAGGGTAAGTACCTGATTGTACAAAGAGGTAAAAAGAACTATTTCCTGGTCAAAGTAGAAGCCTGATGCCTGTTTCCGTAGCTTGTCTTACGGGAGGCGATGCCGCAAAATATCTGGACGATGTAGCTCGCCTCCGCATCCGTATTTTTCGCGATTTCCCTTATTTGTACGACGGTGACCTCACGTATGAAGAGGAGTATCTGGGAAGATACCTGCAGGCACCGAACTTTGCTCTCATACTGGTCCGCGATGGCGATACAGTGGTCGGAGCATCTACTTGCCTGCCCCTCTCCCAGGAGATATATGAAATCCACCTACCTCTGGTAGGAGCCGGTTATAAAGCAGACAATATCATCTATCTTGGCGAATCAGTATTGGACAAGAAATATCGTGGACAGGGTATTGGTAAGGCTTTTTTTCAGGAAAGAGAGGCGCATGGGCAACGGCTCAAGAAATCACTGGCAAGTTTTTGTGCAGTAGAACGCCCCACTACACATCCACTATGCCCCCAGGCGTACCTACCCTTGGATGTTTTTTGGCAGAAACAAGGTTATCAGAAGCTCCCTAAAGTACAAACTACACTATCGTGGAAGGATGTAGACCAGCCACGGGAAACCAATAAACAGCTAACCTTCTGGATCAAAAAACTATAGTTTTCAAAGTCTTTTTTCGTGATCACTTGCTATTTTTATGTTAAAATCAACATTTTAAAAGCAAGCTTCTTATCTAATTTTCTCTATCCACGCACTTGCATTGAAAAAAATATTATCCATTCGCCCATATTTATACTAACACTCATATTAACATTCATAACCTCCTAAATGACGCATATTGACATCATTGCCGAAGAACTGAAGCTTAAGAGCAGCCAGGTAAGCGCCACCATTCAATTACTAGACGAAGGGGGCACAGTCCCATTTATTTCACGCTACCGCAAGGAGATGACCGGCAGCCTGGACGAAGTAGCCATCACCCGGATTCGGGATCGTGTTATCCAGCTCCGTGAGCTGGATAAACGCCGCAAAGCCATACTCAAATCCGTAGATGAGCAGGGTAAACTTACCGATGAGCTCAAAGACAAAATCAACGCAGCCGATACGATGGCCCACCTGGAAGACCTGTATCTGCCTTACAAGCCTAAGCGGAGAACTAAAGCCACCATCGCCCGAGAAAAAGGACTGGAGCCACTGGCTGAGCTGATTTTTGCCCAGGAAGAAATAGAACTGTTGGCATCAGCCACACCCTACGTAGATGAAAATAAGCAAGTGAATAACGAAGAGGAGGCCTTACAAGGAGCCCGTTATATTATCGCCGAATGGATCAACGAAGACCAGGAAACGCGTGCCGGAATGCGCAGGCTTTTTATGGAAAAAGCTTCTTTTCAGTCCAGAGTTATTGGGGGCAAAGAAGAAGAGGGGCAGAAGTACAAAGACTATTTTGAATGGGAAGAACCGATAAAAACAGCACCCTCTCACCGGGTACTTGCTATGCGTCGTGGTGAAAAAGAAATGATCCTGATGCTCAGTATTGCCCCACCTGAAGAAGAGGCGCTACAACTTCTGCAACGCAAATTTGTAAAGGGAAGAAGTGATGCCTCCCAGCAGGTAGAACTTGCTGCTAAAGATAGCTACAAACGGTTGCTGAAGCCTTCCATAGAAACCGATATGCGCCTCATTACCAAGAAAAAAGCCGACGAAAATGCCATAGGTGTTTTTTCAAAGAACCTTCGTGAGCTGCTGATGTCGTCACCGCTGGGTGAAAAAAACACACTGGCCCTGGACCCTGGCTTTCGTACTGGCTGCAAGCTGGTGGTGCTCAATAGCCAGGGCCGACTGTTAGAAAACACCACTATTTACCCCAATGCCCCTCAGAAGAAAACTACGGAGGCGGAGGCAGTTTTGCTCGCATTATGTCAAAAGCACCAATTAGAAGCTATCGCCATAGGCAATGGTACCGCCAGCCGAGAAACCGAAACTTTTGTCCGTAACATTTCTCATCTTCCTAAGAGCATACAGATTGTCATGGTCAATGAAAGTGGAGCTTCAGTATATTCTGCTTCCAAAGTCGCCAGGGATGAATTTCCCGATCACGATGTAACTGTGCGCGGAGCCGTGTCCATTGGACGTCGTCTTATGGATCCGCTGGCTGAACTGGTAAAGATTGATGCGAAATCCATCGGTGTAGGCCAGTACCAGCACGATGTGGATCAGACCTCTCTCAAGCAAAGCCTGGACGACACCGTAGTAAGCTGTGTTAACAACGTGGGCGTAGAAGTCAACACTGCCAGTAAGCAGCTGCTCACCTACGTTTCTGGACTGGGACCTTCTCTGGCACAAAATATTGTGAAATGGCGTGATGAGAAGGGGCCCTTCAAGTCACGTGAGGAACTGCTGCAGATTCCGCGGCTGGGTAGTAAGGCTTACGAACAAGCCGCTGGCTTCCTGCGCATCCGCGACGGAGAAAATCCTCTGGACGAAAGTGCCGTGCACCCAGAGCGTTATGAAACAGTAAACCAGATGGCTACTGATCTGGGCTGTACCGTAAAGGAACTGATCAAGGATGAAAACCTCCGCAAGCGAATTGATCTGAAAAAATATATTTCTGATGACATAGGCTTACCCACCCTGGAAGACATACTAACCGAACTATCCAAGCCGGGCCGTGATCCCCGTCAGCAGTTTGTAGCCTTTCAGTTTATGGAAGGTGTGCACGAAATTGAGGATTTGAAAACGGGCATGAAGCTCCCCGGCATTGTCACCAATGTCACAAATTTTGGTGCATTCGTAGATGTGGGGGTCCACCAGGATGGCTTGGTGCATATCAGTCACCTGGCTGATAAATATGTAGAACACCCGGCTGACATAGTAAAAGTACATCAGAAAGTACAGGTAACAGTATTAGAAGTGGATGTGGTCCGTAAGCGCATCGCCCTCAGCTTTAAAGCTGA
>CAZZGE010000112.1:0-14742 GCA_964653665.1 uncultured Porifericola sp.
CCATAAGTTCGCTGTCACCTCCCAGTTGACGCGCCAAAATATAAGAAGATATAGCGCCAGGTACTGATGCATACAACAGGCCTATCTCCTGTGTCATGCCTCGTATCTGAAAAAGCCAACACATAAGCATGACCAGCGAAGGTAGCAAGAGCAGCTTGAAACTAGCGGTAAAACTCATCAGATGGATTGAGTGGCGAACCGCCCCGTAGTTGAGCCCGGCGCCCACCGACAGTAAGCCTAAGGGAAGTGCAGCTCGGCTGAAAATGTTCAAAAATTCTATCCCGACGGTGGGAAAACCAGTCAAATTAACTAGTATACCGAGTAGACAGGCAATGATCAGCGGATTGGTGAGAAAATTTTTGAAAAGCCTTTTCCAGTTCCTCTCACTCTGTGGAACATAAAAAGTAAATACCCAGACGCTCAATACATTAACCAGTGGTACCACTCCGGCAATGGCTATGGCAGTCAGGGCGAGCCCTTGCTCCTGATGGAGGGCACTTGCAGTTGCCAGCGCAACGTATGTATTGGGCCGAATACTCCCCTGAAAAACTGAAGTAAAGCGTTTCGGATCAATATGGACACTCCATTGAATCAGTACCAAAATCAGAGCTACTAAGATCGTAGCTATTACCAGCGTGATAGCCATCATAAGTACGCCAGAGCCGATCAGTTGTGCTGCAGCAATCTTGCTGGTCAGTAATGCGGGTAGCAGTATGTAGTAGGTAAGTCGGTCAAGCAGAGGCCAGAAAGCACTGCCGGGAAATCCGTAACGGTAAATGAACTGCCCCAAGACAACAACCGCAAAAATTGGCAGCAAAGCTTCCAGGAAACTGACCATACATAAAAAACTCTGTGTAAAAAGTGTAGTTTTTGTCGGCACAAAAGTACCAAGCTTACTGGAATTATCTTATACTTGTTACAGAACGACCACTCAAAATGACCGCTAATCTTAACAATCGTAAATTTAGTTCAGTGGCCAACACTGACAATGGGGATGTTGGCAGTCAGACCGTATTTTACTACCGGCAGCAGGGGGAGTTGGTGTGGGCCGAATATAGCGGGGGCAGTATCAGGCGAGGTAACCTGATCGCCCTCTGGATAGCAGAGAATGTCCTGGAAATGCACTACCAGCATATTTCTACCGACAACGAATTTAAGACCGGCCGTTGCCTGTCACGCCCGGAAGTTCTCCTTGACGGACGGCTTAGAATGCACGAGGAATGGCAATGGACGTCCGGCGATGGCTCCTCAGGCACTTCAGTCATAGAGGAAATGAAGTCATGAAAGAAACGATTTCACTCATACAAGTAGACGCCTTTACCGATCGTCCTTTTTGTGGTAATCCTGCAGCAGTATGCGTCACCGCTCAACCCCTGTCCGATTCCCTGATGCAACAAGTAGCTTGTGAGATGAACCTGGCCGAAACAGCTTTTCTGGTCAAAGAAGAAAAAGGGTTTCTTCTGCGCTGGTTTACCCCGACGACTGAGGTAGCACTCTGTGGCCATGCAACCCTGGCCAGCGCCCATGTACTCTGGGAGAAAGGCTTGCTATCGCCCGACGAAAATGCAGTCTTCCAGACGTTGAGTGGCGAACTTACAGCGAGTTGGGAAGGAGAAGATATTGTGCTGGATTTTCCTGCAAAGCCTGCCGCTGAGGTAACTCAGCAGGATGTGAAATCTATCTTTCCAGAACCGGAGATAAACTTTCTGGGTAAAAGCGACTATGATTACCTAGTGGTGCTAGCCGATGAGGAAGCACTTATTGAATTTCAACCGGATCTCAACCGCATGGCAGAAATAGATGCCCGTGGCTTTATTGTGACGGCTCGTTCGCATGCATCCGCTTATGACTATATCTCCCGTTTTTTTGCTCCCGCTTGCGGGGTCAATGAAGACCCGGTGACTGGCTCGGCCCACTGTACCCTGGCTCCCTACTGGTCAGGTGTGTTGGGCAGCAGTAAGCTTACCGGCTTTCAGGCATCGACGCGAGGCGGCTACGTAGGTACGGAATACCTGGGTAAGCGGGTAAAGCTCAAAGGTAAAGCGGTCACCGTTATGCAAGCAGAAATGCTGGTACCTAAATTATGAACAGCGGTGAGCGATTTATTATGATTTCCTGCTTCAGGCTTTATCCACACTACTGAGTTGACTTAGCCGCTCTAATATTTATGGCAGGAACTCAACAGCTTATGAAATGCCTTATTGTTACACATTAAACCATCAACAGATACATGTACCTACAGGGCGACGCAAAAAAAGAAATGACCTACGATGCTATCGTTATCGGCTCCGGAGTTAGCGGCGGATGGGCTGCCAAGGAACTTTGTGAAAAAGGAATCAAAACGCTGGTACTGGAACGAGGCCGACAGGTAGAACATGTCAAAGACTATCCTACCACTAACAAATTTCCCTGGGAAATAGAGCACCGGGGCCGCTTTTCTCCTGAGGTAAAGCAGGAAAACCCTATCGTGGACCGCTGCTACGCTTTTGAGGAAGCGACTGAGCATTTTTTCATGAAAGACAAAGAACAACCCTACGTACAGGAAAAGCCCTTTGACTGGATACGGGGTAATCAGGTAGGGGGAAAATCGCTTATCTGGGCGCGGCAGACGCAACGCTGGAGCCGCTTTGAGTTTGAAGCACCTGCCCGTGATGGATTTGCTGTAGACTGGCCTGTTCGCTACGATGACCTGGCTCCCTGGTACTCGCACGTAGAAAAATTTGCTGGTATCAGCGGTAATCGCGATGGTCTGGAACAACTGCCCGACAGCGAGGTGCTACCTCCTTTTGAGCTGAATTGCGTAGAGGAACACATCCAGCAGCGTGTCAAAGAAAATTACCAGCATCGACATGTAATCATCGGACGTTGTGCCCATCTTACTGAACCACAGGAAATCCACCTGCAGCAGGGCAGAGGCAAGTGTCAGGCACGGAACCTTTGTTATCGGGGCTGTCCTTACGGTGCTTACTTCAGTTCCAACTCGTCTACCCTTCCCTGGGCTGCTAAGACTGGCAACCTGACACTCCGTCCGCATTCTGTCGTACATTCCATTATTTACGACGACAAAAAGGGTAAGGCTACCGGTGTACGGGTGATGGATAGCGAAACCAAAGAAACGAAAGAGTACTACGCCCGTATCATTTTTGTTAATGCTTCTACATTAGGCAGTAACCTGATTCTACTCAATTCTACATCCGACCGCTTTCCTAATGGACTGGGCAATGACAGTGAACTCTTGGGCCATTATGTGGCATTTCATAACTACCGGGGCAGTATGCTGGCTTCTTACGAAGGCTTCGAAGACCGCTACTACTACGGCCGACGACCAACTACAGCTTTTATGCCCTCCTTCCGTAATGTTTTTAAGCAGGATACAGATTTTCTCCGCGGCTATATGGTAGCTTTTAGTGCTTCGCGGCAAGGCTGGCAGCGGGGTATGGCCAAACCGGCAAGTTTCGGTGCTGACTGGAAAGATTCGCTAACTACCCCTGGCGAATGGCAGGTGTATATGATGATGCAGGGCGAAACTGTGCCTAAGTATAAAAATCACGTTCGCCTGAGCCAGGATCAACAAGATCCGCATGGCATGCCACAGCTGGTGACTTCGGTTGACTACGATGACAATGATGAAAAAGTATTGCAAGATTTCCTGGAGCAGGGTGCCGAAATGCTGGATAAATCAGGCTGCAAAGATATCCGGACGATGGACAGCAAGCAGGCTCCCGGACTGGATATCCACGAAATGGGTGGCGTACGTATGGGTAAGGATCCTAAAACATCCCTGCTCAATAAGTGGAACCAGCTACACACCTGCCAAAATGTATTCGTCACCGACGGGGCCTGCATGACCTCGGTAGGTAATCAAAATCCTTCTCTGACCTTTATGGCACTCACAGCTCGTGCGGCCAACTACGCCATGGATGAAATGAAAAAACAAAACCTGTAGAGTAGAGAAAGGCCCAGACGTAAAGAAGTCCACCATTCGCATGGTGGACTTAATTTCGTATCGAGAGTGACGGACTGTTATTATCAAATATAAGTAACTGTAAATCAGTAATTTAAATATATTATTTGAAGAGCAGATAAGAACTAATTTTCTCGTCACCTGGTAGGACAAAATGATGAGCCTAAGTACCTGGCTTTTCCCACCCATAACCAGGCAAAGATGTACTAAATGACTATAATATCGGTACTGAAGAGCACGTAGCACTGTACTACAGCCTGCCGGACGATCCTAAGGAGATTCAATGCGCAATGCTACTTAGGTATGACGATCTGTTGAAAATCTATCTGCAAAAAAATAAAACCTGAAGATCACGTAGATACGCTGAGTTGCTTACTCACCTTTGAATTTGTCAATGAAATGCAGAACCATTAATTGTAATACCTGAAGAGCCTGGATAAAAGTGCAGGCTTTTTTTAATATTTCCCCCCCACAAAGCTTACAGCAGTACCAAAGCCCCACCAAAACGAGCATGTACTTCGTGAATATCCCTGTTACTGGCACAGATCCGCTCGTATACGCATTTATAAGCTACCTTTCAACATATTGCCAAAAACGAAAAAAATCACTTCCCGACACAAAAAGAGGTAATTCCTTTCTGAAAAGTATAGTATAAACAAGTATGTAATTGTACTTTTTGAATATTTATTACGGTATTTTTGTAAATATTTTTAGGAGTCTCTTTACGAATCCTAACAGAAGGTACAAAAATTGAAATATTAGAGGAAAACACAGATACAATGTCTAATTATTTACACTGAAACTTTTCACCGATGAACAAAGAACACAAAACCACAGAGTTTAGTCTTCACATTTCAAGATCCAAAATGCGGCGATACCTGCATGGCCAGCTCAATCAGAAAGAAGTTACTGAAGTAGAAACTCACTTAAAGCATTGTATACACTGTTCAGAGACAATAGTTCAGTATGTTATGCAAGAAGAGCCCGATCAGTATAAGGTGCATATGAAGGCTCTTAAGGGTAAAATCATTGAGTCAGCCAAACCTAGGACACCCCTCTTTAGCCAAGTACAGATCAAAACCATACAGGCAGCGGCGGCTGTGGTTATCCTGCTGTCATCCTCATTTTTTGCTTTTGACACTCTCATTGACAAAGACTTTAGCCTGATTTCGGAGCCTCAGACCGAAGAAGCTACTTTTGTACGTAAGAGTGTCTTCCCTGAAGACCAGCAGACTACTAAGAAAGTAAGCACCCAGGTAGAAAAGAGCAAGAATAATAATGAGAAACAGGTTGCTGAAGATGAAGCAGCGAAGAAGCCAGCCGTAAAAGTAGCCCAGGTTACTCCCAAGAGAGCATCACAGCAAAAGCCTGTTGCTCAGACAAAACCCAAAAAAGGGGTAAAGAAAGAAACCATTCAACCACAGAAAAAGAAAGCCGCTAAACCTCAGCTAGCACAGAAGTCAACTGAGCAGCCGGAAGAAGTAAAGGAAGTAGCAGAGGTTAAGCAAGCAGAGCCTTTGAAGGAGGTTGATCCAGTGGCTAAGACTGAAAAAACCACTGAGAAAGAAGAAGAAAAGGCAGTACGCATTGCTCCAATTCAGAAATTAGAAAAAGTAAGCGCAGAAAATGAGGCTAATAACCTGGTGGAGGAAAAGACTGAGGAGATTGTACCGAGCGCAACAATAGATCAATTGCGCCAGCAGTAATGTTTTGGGTTGAGTTGGTGAAAAGGATCAAAGGGGCATTAAGCCCCTTTTTTTGTTTATCCACCGTAGTGTAAGTTAGTCTCCCATTCTATCAGAGGTACGGCGTTAGCGTCGCGCGTACCACCGCCGGTAACTTCTGCTACAAAAATACTGTGATCCCCGATAGTTACGTCTTCACGCACGGCACACTCTAAGTAAGCAGGCACTTCATCCAGTACAGGTACTCCATTGTTTCCTTCGTTAAAAGTATAACCGTTGACCTTGTTTCCTTCTACGTTACTATCTTTGGCAAATTTGGAAAGCATTTCTTCTTCACCTTTTCCTACAATGTTAATATTGAAAACACGGCTTTTTTCAATGGTCTCGTGCAGATCAGACTGCTTTTTAATAGCAGCGGTCACCAGTGGCGGTTTAAAAGACCCCTGACTGATCCAACTGATGGTGCCCGCTGCGATAAAGTCTTTATTGCGAGTCGACATCTCCTTACTATCTTTTTTTGAAGTGACAATGTAAAAACCGTAAGTAATCTTTTTAAGTGCCTGGGAGATTTCATCGTTTTTCATCACTTTTCTCTCTCTATTATCCATGTCGTTGGTTTTTCAGTTAAAAAAATTGATTTTATTTAGAGAACAGTGCAGCCCGGCACTTGTTTGCCGGGTCGTGCTCAGAACGCAATTTGTGCATAATTGATCAGCCAGGAGATCAATTCCCAGGATCCCCAAATAATCAGACCGATGAACAGCAGGACAAAAAGGCCTACTATAATCAAAATACCTCTGCCACTACCCTGGTGTTTCCCTTTGTGATAGTGTTCTTTCATAATCCGGATATTGCGCTCATTAGCTTTGTAGGCAAAGTCAAAAATACTCCCCAGTACCGGAATACTTCCAATGATTGCATCCAGCAGTACGTTGCCTATCATTTTAATCAGGGCCTTGCCACTGGCACCATGCCGGTACATATAGCTGATAAGCAGACCTGAGATAGCCAAACTCACAGCATCTCCCACGCCAGGAATCAAACCCAGTATAGGATCCAGGCCGAAACGGAAGCGAGTACCTGGCAGTTGAAATCGACTGTCCATCAGATCGGAGAGTTGGTCTACCCAGCGCAGGTCGGGTATGTCGTACATAGCCTGTTTGGCTCGATCATTTCTTGTTTGCTGCATAGTCCAAAAAGTTAATGGCACGATTCCTTTAGAAAAAAGCGTTGATGTATCCTTTGTTTACGAGACAGCCGATTCTCTACAAGATGATCCTGTCAGGTAGCGGTTTTTAAAGAAAAATATCAGCTACTTCCTGCCAGTTGTTCGCCCGGCGAAAACGATCATCCTTCACGTTGTGCGGAGAAGTAAACATAATAGGCTCTCCGCCAAAAGTAAGCAGGTTTTTAGCATGGTCATCAATAAGATAATCCGCATGAATAATGCTCTTATCCCCGCAGAAAACAAAGTTTTTCCAGTGCAGAAAAGGAAAATGCTCCTGTAGCCAGCGGTATTTATGACCCAGAGAATCAGGAAACTCCATCGCAGCCGTTACGATAAAAATTTCATACCGCTCGTGCATGGCTCGCATTACTTCCTGGCTATCGGGCATGACTTCTATGTCTTTGAAAAAATCTTCTCTGAATAAAAACTCGCGCACACAGTCCTTGTGATTTTCGGGTAACACTTCTTCCAGGTAACATCCCGGCAGACGTTCCCGGTTTACCTGTTGCTGGTACTCACTTTCATAAAGTTTGACGAGCTTGCCAAGTGCATCGGCCATGACCTCATCCATGTCAATAGCTACTCTTTTTTTCATCTTAGTTCGGTTAAACAATCCGGAACTTTGGCAAAGGTTTGCAGCATCTTGTTTAAGAATTTGCGGAGACAAAAATCTGCCAAAGTTAATGGTAAAAAACAACAAGCCGCAAAGATGTTAAGGCTCTGCGGCTTTTCCTGATCAACTTTGTTAAAAGATTGTTAGAATGCACCTTATCTATCGTATGGCCTGTGCAGCATTGGGATTAGGAGATGGCATTTTTCCGTCTACTTCTTCAATCCAACGTTTCAGCGCAGCGCTCATTTCTTCCGCCCTCTCTGGATATTGCTCAGCTACGTTTACCTTCTCACCGATATCCTGTGCCAGGTTATAAAGTTCGTAAGTGTCATTTTCATACCAGTGGATGAGTTTCCAGTCGCCCTGCCGCATGGCTGAACCCGGAGAACTGCCCTGGTTACCATAGTGTGGATAATGCCAGAAAATCGCATTGTGTACCGGCTCGGTACTTCCTTCCAACACGGCGGTCATGCTTTTGCCATCTACGTGCTGCTGTGGCTGCACAGGTACGCCGGCCATTTCTAGCATGGTCGGATAAAAATCGGTACTTACTACCGGTACCTCGCTGGTACTACCCGGCTGTGTCCTACCCGGCCAGCGAACAATCAGTGGCTCCCGAATACCGCCTTCATACAGCCATCCTTTACCACCTCGCAGAGGCAGGTTAGATGTAGGATGCCCTTCGGATGTGGAGAGGCCACCGTTGTCTGACATAAAGATCACAACCGTATTATCTGCTACACCAGAAGCCTCCAATTGGTCCAGTACTTTACCTACGGCAAGATCCATGGCCTCCACCATGCCAGCGTACACGGGATGGCACTGCACCAGGCGAACTTCACGTTCACCTTCTGCACCCCACTCATCTTCTAAGCCGAGGCTATCTTTTTTAGCCTGGTATTTCTGCTCCAGGTCAGGGCGGGCCTGCAGGGGCGTGTGGACAGAATAAAAAGAAAGGTAGGCAAGGAAGGTCGTATCTTTATGTTGCTCTATGAAATTTGCGGTTTCCGTGGCTAGTCGGTCGGGCAGATGCTCACCTTCGGGCCCGTTCTCCATCTTGGGATTGTCGTAGGGAGAAAAATACTGGTTGCCGGTGTACGGGCCACCCCGGTGATAGCCACCAATATTTACGTCAAAACCCTGCTTTTTAGGATAGTAAGGCTCATCTGGACCCAGGTGCCATTTGCCGGCAAAGAAGGTGGCGTAACCATTTTCCCTGAGCGTTTCGGCAATGGTTTTTTCTTCCGGCTCCATATACTCTTTGTAAGGCGCGGGTAGCAGGGGCTTGTCACGGGTCCAGTGCTTCTCAACATTGTCGGGTTGGGGCGCACCAAACCAGTCAGTCGCATCCATGCGGGCGGGATACTTACCTGTCATGATACTGGCACGAGTAGGCGAACAAACCGGGCAGGCGGCGTAGCCGTTTGTAAATTTCATTCCGCTAGCCGCCAGGCGATCTACGTTGGGCGTTTCGTAAAATGAACTGCCGAAAATACCTATATCCGTCCAGCCAAGATCATCTACTAGGATAAAAACAAAGTTGGTAGGCCGGGTATCCTCTTCTGATTCTGCTGAGGGGGAACAGTTGGTCAGCCAGATAGGTACTAAGGCGATGAGGCATAGCCTCAATAGGAAAGAGTAGGTCATGCTATAAGTAGTTTAACAGTTATGGTAATCATCTCGGGTATCTTGAGTAGTAGAGATTCTTTGTTCTCAAATATAAGAATGTATGTTTGCCGTCCTAACCGCTAAGCGTGCTAAGCTAAGCTTTACTGCTTTGAGACAAAAGTCTGAAATAGGGATATATTTTGAAGCCAAAGCCTTCTATATGTACTTAACCAGGGTAATGACAAAATTTAGATCCCGCTTCTTTATCAGCCTTTCTGCAACGTTGGTCAGCAGGGCTGTTGGACTTTCTGTCTTTGCACAAAATCACCTTGGATAGGAAGGCACTCAGAGGTACAGCAGAGGCAGGAAAATGCATTAGTTTATCTGTTAGCTTTGAAAAAGTATCAAAAACGCTCTGTGAGCAAGCAGTCTCAGAAAAAGTACGACAGTACACTGCTTTGGAAGAGCAAGTTGGGAGGACTTTGCTCCGGAGAATATGGCAACACTGAGAAAAACAGCTTTGCAAGCACTCAAACAAGTCAATGACAGACAAAGCATCAAGAGTCCGTAGGAAAATAGCAGGATGGAGTGATGAGTGCTTCATCCAAATTCTGCAAAACATCTATTTTTAAGTGCGATTAACCTGGACGATCAAGTTCAGATTGAAAATGCCAGACAAATTATAGACACCAGAAACTGGGTAATTCATGGCTATGATAAGGTTGGTAATGTGATCGTTGTGGGGGGCAATCACTTTACATCTGCCAAAGCTGGAGAAGGAGATTAACCGTTTACTAGAAGAGCATTAGGGATTTTAGGCCCGTGATCAAAACATATCTTAGGCCTCCTCCATTGGCTTGATATCCTTGATTATGAGTTGTAAAGAAGTAGTGCCGTTGTAATGATTTTCATCTACAGTATAGGCCATCATAAAGGGTTTGCCGTGGAGCACCATCTCGTAAAGGTGGGCCATTCCGAAGCCGATGGCATTATAAATCTTCTGGTTTCCTTCCTGCCGCAGACTGAACTTGAGGTGTTGTTCTTTCAAAATCTGGGGGTAGCCGTACACCATCAGGTTTTCACTCACAAAAACCGGCCGCATATTACCCGGGCCAAAGGGAGCCATCCGCTTAATAATACCGTAAAATTTGCTGTTGATATCAGCCAGGTCAATTTTTACATCCACACTGACCAGGGGTGTCAACTGGTCGTCAGTGATGCGTTGGGTGACGATCTCTTCAAACTTTTTTTGAAAAACGGGGATATTTTCAATTGGCAAGGTGAGGCCAGCAGCGTATTTGTGTCCGCCAAACTGCTCCAGTAAATCGGAGCACTCCTCAATAGCGGAGTAAACGTCAAAGCCGTTTACTGAGCGGGCTGAGCCGGAGGCCTTACTGTGCGATTCGGTCAGAATAATGGTAGGGCGGTAGTACTTCTCAATGCAACGAGAAGCAACGATTCCAACGACGCCCTTGTGCCAGTCCTCTTTGTAAAGCACCGTGGTTTTGGCTTCTCTCAGGGCTTTGTCCTGCGCTATCATCTCCAGGGCCTCCTGCGTCATGCTGCTGTCGTAACCCCGTCGTTCGGTATTCTGGATATTGAGCTCATTGGCCACCTTTACGGCGGCTTCCTCATTATCGGCCAGCAGCAGTTGTACTGCCGCTTTGGCGTGTTCCATTCGGCCAGCAGCATTGATGCGTGGAGCAAAGCCAAACACAATATTATCAATCTGGATTTCACCGCGCAGACCCGCCAGGTTGGCCAGGGCTTTCAGACCAGGGCGGGGCGATTCATTAAGCTGGATCAGACCAAAATAACTCATGATTCGGTTTTCCCCGGTGATCGGTACGATATCGGCAGCAATGGCTACTGCCACCAGGTCTAGCCAGGATGCCAGTTCCTTCTTATATTTTTTGATGCTTACTGAAAGTCCGTGCAACAGCTTGAAGCCTACACCGCAGCCACAGAGTTCCTTGAAAGGGTAAGAGCATCCCTTTTGCTTGGGATTAAGGATGGCATGTGCCGGGGGCAGTTGTTCTCCCGGACGGTGATGATCACAGATGATAAAGTCTATGTTCTGCTGGCGGGCTTCATTCACCAAACCTACGGCTCGGATACCGCAGTCCAGCGAAATGATGAGTGAAAAGCCGTTATCAGCGGCATAACGGATTCCCTCTTCGGAAATGCCGTAGCCTTCTTTGTAACGGTCTGGGATGTAATATTCAATGTGATCGTAGATGCTACTCAGAAATCCGTAAGCCAGCGCTACCGAGGTAGTACCATCAACATCGTAATCACCGTAGATCATAATCTTTTCCTGCCGGTCCATTGCCAGCTGCAAACGATGCACAGCATGCTCCATGTCCTTCATCAAGAAAGGATCGTGCAGCATCTTCAGGGTGGGACGGAAAAAAGACTTGGCACCATCGTAGCTCGTAATGCCCCGCTGGATCAGTAAATTTGCCAGTGCAGGATTGATATTAATTGCTGTTGAGAGTTTTTTAGCCTGCTCATCCTCTGCAGCATCCTGAAATACCCATCGCTTCTCCATGATCTGCCCTCCTTTCCGGATTTACTGTTTGTTGAAACGGAATTCGTATTCTATGGTAAAATTGTCAATGGAAAGATCGTCATCTTCTATATCCAGTTCCAGATCATCTTCGCCGATGGTCAGTATTACGGTAAGGGTGTTACTGGTAAGCTCACTGATAGTAAACAAGAGCTCGTCAATAGAATCATCGGTCAGATCATCGTCACCCAGTTGAACCGTAATGGACTGCTCATCACTGCTCAATGTCCAGGTATCCTGGACGTTATCAGAAGAGCCAGGGTTGGCCAAAATGTATGTATTGTCTTCATTGAAGGTAATGGTCGTACCTGAAGGGAATAATTCATCGGATAGCTCATCCAGTACATCCTCAAAATCGTCGGCACTATCGGCAAAGAAAGGATTATCACGTATGGTCTCCCGGGTAAGGGTAATCCCACTGATGGTGATGCTGTAGTCGCTGAGTGCGGCGGCTTCTATCACCCAGGTGCCGGTAAGCAGATCCTGGCGGGTAACTTCGTCATCGTTGCCGCAAGACTGAAAAAACAAGGGGACGATGAAAAGAGCTATTAGTAATTTTATTGGCTTAGGCATATTCTGTTAGATTTGTGTTATGATCCTATAAAGATGATGAACACTAAGCAATAATACAATAGAGAAGCGCACCCCTTGTAAGCGAAGGGTGCGCTTGTTAAATTGAAGATTAGTTTTGTTTTAAGAGCTTTCCTGGTTGCTGCGTAAGTCTTCCAACACATCTTTAATCGGTATCCGGTTACCATCACGATAAGGTACGATCCAAGCATCTTTGACACCCATGGCTCTCAGATATTTTTTAAACTTATCGGCTTCCCAGTAATCTCTGAAATTACCCAGAGTATAAATCTGTAGGCCCTGGGGATCAGTTTCTCCGTTAAAATTTTTGCTAGTGGAAAGGTACTGCTCCAGATTTTTATCCCGGTAGGCACCAATCTGCACACGGAAGACCAGGCCCTCATCATACTCATTGGAAAGCGGTACATTCTCCTCTACTTCGGGTTGAGCAGCCAACTCGGCTTGGGCTTCTTCTAACTGGGTTTCTAACCTGCGAATCTGGTCTTTCAGCTGGCGTATCTCGGAATTTTTGCTATCCAGTTGCTCCTTCACGGAAGCCAGCTCACTTTCCAGTTCAGCAGCTCTTTCCCGGACTTCTTGCTGCTGCTCCTGGAGCTGTTGAAACTCCTGAGCGCCCATTTTTTTCATTTCCTTTAGCCGGGCCTTCTGTTCTTTCTTCAGGCGCTTGCGCTCTTTTCTGGACAGCTTCTCTTGTGCAAAGCCGGATTCAGGTATAACCACCAGTGCCAGAGTAAACAGAAGGGCCAGAGTCCTTAAATACTTCATGGTATTATGTGTTGAGTTGTACGTAGCATTAATGCCCAGGGAAGCCTTACTTCAAACTTCCTACCATATTCTCAGGCACAACCCATTGGTCAAACTGTTCGTTCGTCAGCAGGCCACTGCTAATGGCCGCTTCACGTAAGGTTGTCCCTTCCTCGTAGGCTTTTTTGGCAATTTTTGCCGCATTTTCGTAGCCTATGTGTGTATTCAGTGCAGTGACCAGCATCAAAGAATTTTCCAGATTTTCTTTGATGACACTTACGTTGGGTTCAATGCCTACGGCACAGTTATCATTGAAAGAGGCACAGGCATCACCCAGCAATCGGGCCGAGTTGAGCAGGTTGAAGATCATCATGGGTTTGAACACGTTCAGCTCAAAGTGACCGTTCATACCTCCCACACTGGTGGCGGCATCATTACCAATCACCTGTGCGCATACCATGGTAAGCGCTTCGCACTGGGTAGGATTTACCTTACCAGGCATGATGGATGAGCCAGGCTCGTTGGCAGGTATCAGTATCTCACCGATGCCACAACGAGGGCCTGAGGCCAGCATACGAATGTCATTGCCAATTTTCATTAGGCTTACGGCCAGTTGCTTAAGAGAACCAGAGGTTTCTACAATGGCGTCGTGAGCAGCCAATGCCTCAAATTTGTTGGTAGCCGAAACAAACGGATGTCCTGCGTATTTGGCAATCTTGTCCGCAACCAACTCGGCATATCCCTGAGGTGTATTAAGCCCCGTACCTACGGCTGTGCCTCCCAGCGCCAGCTCCGACAGATGAGGCAGTGTATTTTTAATGGCCAGCATGGCATGTTCCAACTGGGATACGTAGCCGCTGAATTCGTGGCTCAGCTTAAGGGGCGTAGCGTCCATGAAGTGGGTACGACCGATTTTGACAACACCGCCAAAAGAGGCTGCCTTCTGATTCAGGGTATTTTTGAGTTTTTCTATCTTAGGTAGGGTTTCTTCCACTATCATCTTGTAAGCGGCAATATGCATGGCCGTCGGGAAAGTGTCGTTAGATGACTGCGACTTGTTGACATCATCGTTAGGGTGTACTTTTTTCTGGCTGTCGGTAAGCTTGCCGCCCATCAGCACATGGGCACGGTTGGCAACTACTTCATTCACGTTCATATTACTCTGTGTGCCCGAACCGGTTTGCCATACCACCAGAGGAAACTGTTCATCGTGCTGTCCCTCCAGGATTTCGTCACAGACGCAGGCGATCATTTGGTATTTTTCTTTTTCTAGTATGCCAAATTCATGGTTAGCTTCGGCAGCAGATTTTTTGAGGATGGCAAAAGCATAAATAATCTCAAGGGGCATCTGGTTGGTACTGCCTCCGATTTTGAAGTTATCGCGGGAACGCTGGGTCTGGGCTCCCCAGTATTTATCGGCTGGCACCTTCACTTCGCCCATTGTGTCTTTTTCTATTCTATGATCCATAGTTGTTTGTGCTTGTTAAGGATAAAAAAATAAGGAATGTTCTCGAGCAAATTTATAAAATATATTGGGTCCTGCACGGCCGATTGAAGATAGCGATATGGGTATTTCATCGGTCATTGGTTTTGGTAGGTGGGGTTTGTATTACTATGTAGGCCGGTACCCGTATATTTGCTGAACTATTTGAGTATTGCACTGCTTAAAGGAGCATAGAAATTTAATTGTACCCGAGTCTGATGCCTTCACCATTTAATTATAGTCGGCGTGGGCACAGG
>CAZZGE010000113.1:0-14648 GCA_964653665.1 uncultured Porifericola sp.
GCCGAAATTATTTTCTGTAAAAACAATAATGGTGTAGCGCCTTTTCATAATAGTTAGCTGCTTTTCTGGTTTTGCGGTAATTTGTTATTCAAGGCGTATATCATTTACGCCGGAACCGGAAGGCATCATAGGAAAAATATTACCTTCTTTTTCTACTACCATTTCCAGTAGATAAGATCCTTCTGAATGGATAAGCTTATCCAGGGAGCTATCCAGATCATCGGCATGATCGCAACGATGGCCGTCTATACCAAAGCCTTTGGCAATGGTAATGAAGTCGGGGTTTTGTAGTTCTACAAAGGAGTAACGGGTATCAAAGAAGAGTTCCTGCCACTGCCTTACCATACCGAGGTAGTTGTTGTTAAGTATAATTATTTTTACAGCTAACCCACTTTGTGCGATGGTACCCAGTTCCTGTATGGTCATCTGAAAGCAACCGTCACCGATTACGGCCACTACTTGACGGTCAGGTGCGCCCATTTTAGCCCCCAAGGAAGCTGGCAATGCGTAGCCCATGGTGCCCAGGCCGCCCGAAGTAAGCCAGCTATCACTCTTGCGAAAGTGTGAATAACGGGCAGCAGACATTTGATGCTGCCCTACATCCGCAACGACGACAGCTTCTCCGTTGGTCTTTTCAGAGAGTCGGCGTATTACTTCGCCCATCTTTACCTGATCACCCGAAGCTGTAAAATCAAGGCGGATTACCTTTTCTTCCTCTTCGGCCATGTATTTATCAAATTCTGCCCGCCACTCATCGTGTTGGTTTTCGTTTACAGCCGGTATAAGTTCCTGCAAGGCCTCCTTGGCATCGGCGATCATACCAACTGTAGGTATTACGTTTTTACCCATCTCAGCATAGTCAATATCTATGTGAACCACCTTAGCCTGCTTGGCATACGTGTCAAGGTTGCCGGTAACCCGGTCATCAAACCGCATTCCTACCGCAATAATGACATCAGCCTTATTGGTAAGCTTATTAGGTCCGTAGTTACCGTGCATGCCCAGCATACCTACATAATTGGGATGATCTGTAGGGAAGGCTGACAGTCCTAGCAATGTACTGGCGACGGGTATACCAGTTTTTTCTGAAAAATCTTTGATTTCCTGTTGCGCCTTGGAAATCAGGATGCCATGACCTACAAAAATGAAAGGCTTTGTGGCATTATTTATTAGTTCGGCTGCATGGGTAATATCCTTACTACGAGGCTTGCAGGCTGGCTTATAACCTTTGATCTGACGACGTTTTTCGTAGTGAAAAGGCTTGTTCATATCGGCAAACTGGGCGCATTTGGTAATGTCTATTAAAACCGGCCCAGGCCTGCCTGAGCGCGCTATGTAAAAGGCCTTGGCAATGATGTATGGGATTTCATCCGCATCAGCGATCTGGTAACACCACTTGGTAATGGGCATTGCCAGGCTCATCACATCGGTTTCCTGAAATGCATCTGTTCCCAGGAATTTTTCGGCAACCTGCCCGGTGATACAAACAATAGGTACGGAATCCAGCATAGCGTCAGCGATACCAGTAATCAGGTTGGTAGCTCCCGGCCCTGATGTGGCAAAACAAACACCTGGTTTTCCAGCCATTTGTGCGTAACCTTCGGCGGCGTGGGTGGCACCCTGCTCGTGTCTCACCAGAACGTGGTTGAGCACTTTACGGTAATGGAAGAGAGCATCGTAGATAGGCATAATGGCGCCGCCAGGGTAGCCGAAAATAGTATCCACACCTTCCTCAATAAGCGAAAGAATGAGGGCTTCCGATCCATTGACGATCTGGCCATTTTTGTCATGCTTAGGTTTGGCAGGCATTGCTGCAAATTGTTGCGCTTTTTCGGTAACTACTGACATATTTAAAACTGGTTTAATAGATTTGCGATGTTTCTTATTTGTCGGTAACGCATCCTTCAGAGGCCGAACCAACACTTTTAATATACTTGTAGAGCATCCCGGATTTGACCCGAGGTTCTGGCTTTTGCCAAAACTTTTGTCTTGAATGTAACTCTTCTTCGCTTAGTTCAACGTGAAGAAGATTATTAGCTGTATCTATAATTATTTTATCCCTGTCTTGTAACAGTGCAATATTTCCGCCTTCAAATGCTTCTGGCGTGATATGGCCTACCACAAAGCCGTGAGTACCTCCGGAGAAGCGTCCGTCAGTAATGAGAGCGACTTTTTTACCCAATCCGGCACCCATAATAGCTGAAGTTGGTTTAAGCATTTCCCGCATACCAGGACCACCTTTGGGCCCTTCATAACGAATAACAACAACATCACCGGCTTGTATCTTGTTATTGGTAATGGCCTGATTTGCTTCTTCTTCACTTTCAAATACTTTGGCAGTACCTTCAAAGCGCTCACCTTCTTTGCCAGTAATTTTTGCTACTGCACCTCCTTCGGCCAGGTTGCCGTGCAGGATTTGCAGATGCCCACTTTTCTTAAGCGGTTGACTTACCGGAAAAATGACTTTCTGATCTGGTGAAAGTCCGGGTAGCTCTGTCAGGTTTTCTTCCAGGGTTTTTCCTGTGACAGTCATGCAGTTTGAGTGGAGATAAGCCTCTTCCATCAGCATTTTCAGCACCGCCGGGATGCCACCAACATTATGCAGGTCTTCCATCAGGAATTTACCACTGGGCTTCAGGTCTGCGAGGTAGGGAGTTTTGTTGCTGATGCGTTGAAAATCATCCAAGGTTACGCTTACATCAGCAGTCGTAGCCATAGCAATCAAGTGCAAAACAGCATTGGTTGATCCACCCAGCGCCATAATCAGGGTAATGGCATTCTCAAAAGCCTCTTTGGTCATGATATCACTAGGCTTCAGATCCTCTCTAAGCAGGTGATGGATAGCAGACCCCAGGCGGTGGAGTTCTCCTTTTTTCTCTTTGCTGGTAGCAGGATTGGACGAACTGTAAGGCAGACTCATTCCCATGGCTTCAATGGCTGACGCCAGGGTATTGGCAGTATACATACCGCCGCAGGCTCCTGCTGTAGGACAGGCATTTTTGATAATACCTTTAAAATCTTCCGGAGTAATCTGTCCGGTGATTTTTTTCCCGTATGCTTCAAACGCCGATACAATATTGAGGTCTTCACCTTTATAATGGCCAGGGCTGATCGTACCCCCGTAGACCAGAATACTGGGTCGGTTCAGGCGGGAAAGGGCCATCATAGCGCCCGGCATATTTTTGTCACAACCTACAATAGGAATGACAGCATCATACCACTGGGCGCGCGTTACCGTTTCTATGGAATCGGCGATAACATCACGGGAAGGTAGGGAGTACGACATGCCTTTGGTACCCATAGACATACCATCACTTACGCCGATGGTATGAAAAATAAGGCCAACAAGGTCTTTTTCTTTAACGGATGCTTTGACCTGAGAAGCAAACTCATTAAGATGCATATTACAAGGGTTACCTTCGTAGCCAGTACTGACGATACCCACCTGTGCTTTATTGAAATCTTCTTCCTGTAAGCCTACTGCGTAAAGCATAGCCTGTGCCGCGGGCAGAGATTCATCCTGCGTAATGGTTCGGCTGTATTTGTTGATTACTTTTTCCATTAATATTTATGGCTGAAAACCAAAAAAAAGCCCTTCTCGGAGTGAGAAGGGCTTATCTATGATAATAAGATCCTGCTCTCACTCCGTCGCTTGAGTGACCACTACGTTAATTACGGTAATGGGAAGAACAGAAAACATACGCTTTGTTACTTTGATTGATATAAAATCTGATACAGTGTGTAAACATAAAAAAAGTTACTAAGGGTTACAAACCTTCATCCATGTTTTTATTTCTAGAGAAAACCAGTAATCAGGTATGAACTTTTTTACTGGAATAGACAAGCTGGGCTACTTTGTCACCTACCTCTTCAGTTGTGTGATGCTTTTCTGAATTGATATCTTCAGTGACATAGCATTCTTCTAAGGACTGCTGAACGGCCTGCTTGATGGCATTACTTTCTTCCAGAAGACCAAAAGCATAGTTGAGCAACATTGCAGCAGATAAAATGGCCCCTAACGGATTAGCCCGCGATTGTCCGGCTACCTCCGGATACGAGCCATGAATTGGTTCAAAAAGCTTGACTTTATCGCCCAAGGAAGCAGAGGGTAGCATTCCTAATGAACCTGTGATGACGGAAGCAGCATCGGTGAGGATATCGCCAAACATATTTTCGGTGAGAACTACATCAAAATACCTGGGGTTTTGGATCAGCTTCATGGCTGCGCTGTCAATGAACATAAAGTCCAGTTTGATATCCGGGTTTTCTCTACAGCACTCCTGAACGGTCTCCCTCCACAGCCGAGAAGTAGCCAGTACATTTGCTTTGTCTACTAAGGTGACGTGCTTCTTTCTATGTTTAGCCGCTTCAAACGCCTGGCGGGTGATTCTCAGAATTTCCTCTTTGTTATAAATGGAAGTATCAAAAGCTGTGTCACCACTTTCGTTACGTCCCCTGGGTTCGCCAAAGTAGATACCGCCGGTCAATTCACGAAAAACCACAAAATCCACGTCTTTGATAATGTGTGATTTCAGGGGAGAAATGTCGCTGATAGCATCGTAACTCTTTACTGGTCGTACATTGGAAAATAGTCCCAGCTTTTTCCGCATTGCCAATAGCCCCTGTTCCGGCCTCACTTTAGCGTTGGGGTCATTGTCATATTTAGGATCACCGATGGCACCAAAAAGAATGGCATCAGCATCCAGGCAAAGTTTTTCGGTACTTTTGGGAAAAGGGTCTCCGATAGCGTCAATAGCGGCTGCACCTACCAGCCCTTCCTGAAAAGAGAACGCATGATCATATGCTTTGGCCACTGCCCGCAGTACCTTGAGTGCCTGTTTTGTCACTTCCGGGCCTATGCCATCTCCTGCTAGTACGGTAATTTTCTTCTGCATTGTCTGATTTGAATAGTATGAAAGTTAGAAATCTAAGAGATGCTTTTCTCGTAAGCTTTAATCTTATCTTGCTGGCTCAGCAGGTAATCTATATCGTCATAACCCTGTGACAAGCAATATTTTTTGTAAGGGGTGATATCAAACGTTTCCTGCTTATCGGTACCCACTATGGTAATGGTCTGATCTTCCAGGTCAATGGTTAATTCCAGGTTAGGATTTTTTTCCTGCATTTCAAATATGATTTGAAGAAAAGGATCACTGACCTGCACCGGCAGGAGTCCATTATTTAGCGCGTTATTTTTAAAGATATCAGCAAAGAAACTCGAGACGACGACTTTAAAGCCGTAATCGTAAATAGCCCAGGCTGCATGTTCCCTGCTGGAGCCACACCCGAAGTTTCGGCCCGCTACCAGGATCTTACCGGCTATATCCGGCTGATTCAGAATAAAATCAGGCTTAGGACTGCCCGCATCGTCGTAGCGCCAATCTCTGAAGAGGTTTTCGCCAAAGCCTTCCCGGGTGGTAGCTTTGAGAAAGCGTGCCGGAATGATCTGGTCGGTATCAATATTCCGGG
Organism: uncultured Porifericola sp.; assembly: GCA_964653665.1. Taxonomy (GTDB): domain Bacteria; phylum Bacteroidota; class Bacteroidia; order Cytophagales; family Cyclobacteriaceae; genus Catalinimonas. The sequence continues at coordinate 5,470 of CAZZGE010000113.1, forward strand.
TAGGAATGGGTACGATGTTAGAAGTAAGTGTTATGAATTTGTCCATGAATTATACTAATTCAGCCTCTTCGAGCATTTCTCTCACGTCAGTAATATAGCCATTGAGAGCGGTGGCAGCCGCTGTCACAGGACTAGCCAGGAAAGTGCGGGCACCTGGTCCCTGCCTACCTTCAAAGTTACGATTAGAAGTAGAAACACAATACTCGCCCTTGGGTACTTTATCTTCGTTCATACCGAGGCAGGCGGAGCATCCCGGTTGACGCAATTCAAAACCGGCGGCTTTCAAAATTTTATCCAACCCTTCTTTACGGGCTTGCTGTTCAATTTGCTTGGAGCCGGGAATGATCATGGCGTTGACATGAGCAGCTTTTTGCTTACCTTCCACCAACTGGGCTACTTTACGCAGATCTTCAATGCGCGCGTTGGTACAGCTTCCAATGAAAACATAATTAACTTTTTTGCCCAGTAATATATCACCGGGTTTTACGGCCATGTATTCTAGTGACTTACTGAAAGAAACTTGTTCATCTTTGTCTATTTCGCTGAGTTCGGGGACATGGCCCGTGATCTTGATGCCCATGCCCGGGTTAGTACCGTAGGTAATCATCGGCTCAATATCGCTGGCATTGTAATGGTACTCCTGGTCGTATTCGGCGTCTGGGTCGCTGGGCAGGGTCTTCCAATATGCAACTAGTTTATCAAAGGCTTCGCCTTTTGGAGCGAATTTCCGACCCTGGACGTATTCAAAAGTGGTTTCGTCTGGAGCGATCATACCACCCCGGGCACCCATTTCTATGCTCATATTACAGATCGTCATGCGGGCTTCCATAGAAAGGCTTCGGATTGTGCTACCTGCATATTCTACAAAGTAGCCGGTACCGCCGCTCGCTGAAATCTTGGAGATAATGTAGAGGATCATATCTTTGGAAGAGACGCCTTTACCTAGCGCGCCGTTGATTTCAATTTTCATTCGCTTGGGCTTGCTCTGAAGTATGCACTGGGTAGCCAGCACCTGTTCTACCTCGCTGGTACCGATACCAAAGGCAATGGAGCCGAAGGCACCGTGCGTGGAGGTGTGGCTGTCACCGCACACGATGGTCATTCCGGGTTGAGTAATCCCCAACTCAGGGCCGATTACGTGCACAATGCCCTGATAAGGGTGGCCCAATCCGTAAAGCTCTACATTATGATTGGCGCAGTTTTCCGTAAGTTTATTCACCTGTGTGCGGGAAAGTGCTTCTCGGATGGGTAAATGCTGATCTTTGGTTGGTACGTTATGGTCAGCAGTGGCAATGGTTTGTTGGGAGCGGAAAACTTTGATGCTCCGGGCATCCAATCCGGCAAAAGCCTGAGGGCTGGTGACCTCGTGTATGAAATGCCGATCTATATAAAGGACATCAGGGCCGTTATCTATGCTTGTGACAATGTGTTTATCCCAAATTTTATCAAATAATGTTTTTCTAGGCATGCGTAAAGTTTACAGTTTTACGAGTTAAATAATAAAAACTGAGAAATATTCCATTAGACGGATTTAGTTGATAAAGTATCAGCCAGTTCGCGCAAATCATCATCCTGTACGATCTTGAGCTTATCTGCCAGGTCCAGAAATTTTTCATAGGCTTCATCCAGTCCTTCTTTGGAAAGAGCTATACCCAGGTGTTTGAGGTTATGGTTAAGGGCTGCTCGTCCACTGCGGGCCGTCAGGATAATAGATGACTTATCAACGCCAACTTCTACCGGGTCTATGATTTCGTAATTTTCACGATTTTTGATAACACCGTCCTGATGGATGCCGGAAGAGTGCGCAAATGCATTCTTACCTACCACTGCCTTATTGGCCTGAACGGGCATACTCATCAATTTGGAAACCAGCTGACTGGTAGGATAGAGCTGACGTGTATTAATGTTAGTATGTAATCCTATTTCAGGATGCTTTTTCATGATCATGACGCATTCCTCCAGAGACGTATTACCCGCTCTTTCGCCGATGCCGTTGATCGTGCATTCTATCTGCCGTGCACCATGCTGCACGGCAGCAATAGAATTGGCCACGGCCAGTCCCAGGTCGTTGTGGCAATGCGTAGAAAGAATGGCTTTGTCGATGCCGGCAACATTTTCTCTCAAGTATTTGATTTTGTCACCGTACATCTCGGGTAAACAAAAACCGGTGGTGTCGGGTATGTTGAGCACGGTCGCACCCGCTTTGATAACGGCTTCCAGCACACGCGCTAAATATTCCTGATCGGTTCGTCCGGCATCTTCGGCATAGAATTCTACATCTTCCACATACTTTTTGGCATGTTTGACGGCAGCGACCGCCCGTTCAAATACTTTATCACGATCGGAGCGAAGTTTGGTATAGATATGTTGATCAGAAGTCCCGATGCCAGTATGGATGCGACCGCGTTTGGCAAAATGAAGCGCCTCCCCAGCTCGGTCAATGTCTTTTTCTACGGCACGCGATAGTGCGGTGATGATAGGTTCCGATACGTTTTTAGAAATCTCAACCACAGATTTGAAATCACCCGGGCTGGAAATGGGAAAGCCAGCTTCAATGACGTCCACGCCCAACTGCTCTAGTGCTTTGGCAATGATAACTTTTTCCTCGTTATTCAATTGGCAACCGGGCACCTGCTCTCCATCTCTAAGTGTAGTGTCAAAAATATATACCTTGTCCGACATAGAATATAGATTGTTATATGTGCTAAACTTTTGAAAAATAGAACTTTGGATATGCTTAAAAAAGTCAAAAATAATAATTAATACAATGTCTGGTTCCAGTAAATCCTTTAGATTTACGCTTTCAGACAGTTTAATATTAATAAAAGTCAAAAATAAATACGATGGCAAAGCATAAATCAGATGATCTTTTTCATTTGATCAAATCACTTACTCCCAGTGAAAAGCGATACGTACGCCTACAAATGCAGGTGTTTGGAGATGAGCAGAAATCGTTACGCTTACTGGAGCTCATTGATGAGCAATCGCATTATGATGAAGATGCTATCTTAAGCCAGGCTATCGAGATAAAAGCCAGCCAGTTTTCTAACCTGAAGGCTCATCTTTATAAGCGCATGCTCAACTGTATGCGTTCATACCATTTGAGAAAAAATAAGGATATCAGTATTCGTGAATATATTGATCAGGCACAGATCCTTTTTGAACGAGGGCTCTACCAGCAGTGCAACAAGATGCTGAAAAAGGCTCGTAAACTCGCTCATAAAAACGACAACTTGGAACTGATGCTAGAGATACTGAAAATGGAAAAACAGGTAGTGGCACAAGGTATCGGAAACGAAAACCCCGATAAAGTCAACGCTATTATTGATGAGGTCAAAGATGTTAATAACCGGATCAACAACATCAATACGCTCTCTAACATTCTGGTGAGATTGAATAACTGGTACGTGAAAACCGGCTTTGTCAGGAAAGAGGAATATCTGGAAGAAGTCAAGCATTTCATTCAGAGCAGTATGCCCAGCTTTGATGAAGAGAGTCTTTCTTTTAACGAGAAACTCAATTTGTACAACGTGCATGTGGCCTATTACCAGTTTATCCAGGATTTTGGAAATGCTTACCGCTATGCCAGAAAGTGGGTACGGCTGTTTGACGATTCTCCCGATCAGATTCAGTTTAAGACCATTATGTACATCCGGGGAATACATAGCCTGTTGATTGCCCAGAATAAATTGATGAAATATCAAGAGTTTGTCAACACCACCCAGAAGTTAAAGGAAGTGTACCATATTCCAGGCTTAGAGTTAAATGAGAATATCCGGGCGATGCTTTTTAAATACATTACCATCCACGAAATCAACCGCTACTTCCTGACGGGAGACTTCAGCGGCGGAATATCTCTGGTGACTAATATTGAGCGCGACCTGGATCAGTTTGTTGATAAGTTGGGTAAGCACTCTACCATCATCTTTTACTACAAAATCGCCTGCATGTATGTGGGTGATAGCAATCACCATATGGCTGTAGTATGGCTACAAAAGATCATCAACGAGCAGCATGTGGATCTTCGTGAGGATGTGCATTGCTTTGCCCGTATTCTTAACCTGATCAGCCACTTTGAGCTTGGCAACACGGACATCATTGATTATTACATTAAATCTACCTATCGTTTTCTGCTGGCCAAAGATGATTTGAACCACTACCAGCTGTATATCTTAAAATTCCTGAAAAATCTTACCAAAGAAACGACTGATAGTGATCTCGTCAAGCGTTTTGAGAACCTGCGAGCCCAACTGCTGACCCTGACAGACAGCCCCTACGAGAGCCGCTCATTCAGTTACTTTGACATTATTTCTTGGCTGGAGAGCAAAATTCAAAAAAGGACTGTGCAGGAGGTAATACAGGAAAAGGCCCGTCGGAAGATCCGGGAAGACAGCGCACGTGCCGCGTAACCTGCTCGTCAGAGCTCATTAAAAAGTAAGCCCCAGGCTAAATACCATTCTTCTCAAAAGTCTCTCTTCGGTGACCTGGTTGTTTCGGGGAAAACCCATCCAGTCGGTACCGTTTAGTGCGTAAGTCATGTAGCTGTCTTGAATCCGGTAGCCCATGCCTATCAGGATGGCGGCTTTATCCAGGCTAAACTGGTAACCGGCTCCCAGTTGTAAATGGTACCCACCTTTCACTTCCTCGTAGGTTACTTCATCATTTTCCGGTTGCCAGAAATGCCCCCAGCCTGCGTTGACAAAATAGTAAGGGGTCACTTTCTCTTCACGAAGAGTTCCTCTTACGCTGGCAAAAACCGGGGATATTAAGAATTCGCCGTATTTGTCCAGGCCGGTTCCTGCGCCTATCATCAGCCAGGGGCGCCAGGCATACCCGTTAATTGTCTGAAACAGGGTTTGGTTGGCAAAGCTGTTGCCATTAGCTTCCTGTCCGATCATCAGTTGTATTTCACTAACATGAAAGAAACCTTGCTCACGTTGGAAAAAGAGCGAGTCAACCGGTTTTACCCAATCTTCTTCCTGATAATCGCCAAAATAGATGCCCTTTACCTGGGATATATGAACGTTCACTCTTTCCAGGGCATTTTGCTCGACGGTTATGTACTCATCTATGTACTCATCGTAGAGGGCATCCAGGAGCAAGCCTTCTACGGCTTTTCCACCCTTGAGCACCACTGTGACTTTTTCCTGGGCTGAAGCCGTGGAAGTGAAAACGAACAGCCAGGCAATTATCAATACATATCTCATAGCCTGGGCACTGGAATGACACTCAGTTCTTTGATTGCCGACGGGTCAGTATAATCGTACTGATAGAGCCCATCCTCACCAATCATAATCAGTATGTTGCCCAGCGGAATCACGTCGTATGCGTGCAGATCGGTAAAGTAGGCAATCTGATTTTCTGGTATCCTGTTCGGATCTGCCGCATCAAATACTTTGAGTCCATATTCACCTTCGCAGATAAAGAGCGTACCTTCATCAATACCGAGCCCGTGAGGATGGGCCATGGCATGGGTAGCGACCAGCTGAGGGTTGGTAGGGTCCTCAATATCAATCACTTCCAATTGATTAACAAAACCCTGGCACTCAGTACCGTTGCGTAATGTGACATAGGCCGTGTTACCTTCCACCACAACCGGGTCACAACTGGTGATATGTTCGTAGGTGGAAAGATGTTCGGGATTGGCTGGGTCAGAAGTATCATAAATGTACATTCCCGCCTGGGCGCCGATGAATAGTTTGTCCTGGTACGGAAATAGGGTCTCAATCATAAAACCTACGTCAATATTCTCTCCAATCTCCCGGGGATCTTCACGCTGACTGATATCAAATACCTGCAGCGAATAGTCATCTATTGTGTACAAATGATCTCGATCTATGGCAAACCTCGCCATGGAACCTCCAACGCCGGTGCTGTTTCTCATACCTCCGCCGGCTTCCATCGCAAAAGTTGACATGGCATCGTTCTGCATAAAGGCAACACCACCCCGGTAGTAAAACATACCATCAGCCAACGGGGTCATCTCGCCCTCTATCACTTCAGTGACCTCTTCTTCTACCCACTCGGTGATTACCTGTTCTTCTTCCACCGGGAAGCCTCCGTAAGAGGTGTAGCGGGGAAATACGTTTTCTATCCTGTGTTTGAGATGTACGTTATTCACATCGCTGATGTCAAATACCAGCAAATCCACAAAGCTGTCAGCATACAGGGTGGCGCCGGAAGCGGCCATGTCATAGGTGCCGGGTATGTTGATAAAAGCCAGTCTTGTAGGATTGGAAGGATCGGAATTATCAATGATGTGAATACCTTTACCCGGGTCGTTTAAAAAAATATGTTGATCCAAGTAGTAGATTTTGCCAGCTGCTTGTATGGTACGAGGGGGAAGCACATCTACTGCCGTGCGCACTTCGGCGGTTGTCATATACACCGGCTTCATGTATGTGTAAGTATGCGTAGCAGTGACTTGATCAGTACATCGGTTGAGCAGCAGTAATGTGGCTAGTGCAAGCAGGTTCAGTACAAAATAGAAATAGAACTTGCGCTTTAGGGACGACGAAATGGCAGGTGTCTTCATGCAGCTAAAAATTACAGTGAAAGATTTCTTTTATTGACACGAGCCAATCAGTTTTGGTTGTAAAACGTTGTAAGATACTTATTTTTAATTTTTTGCGTATCCTGCTGAAAGTTTAAATTTGATGTTTAAAACGGATTACCAATGAACTACCTGCAACTACCTCATACTGACTTTGAAGTATCCGAAATTGCTTTTGGTGCATGGGCCATCGTAGGGGGCTTTAACTGGGGGCACCAGGAGGAAAAAGATTCACTACAAGCACTGCATGCTGCTTACGACGCAGGGATCAATTTTTTTGATACGGCAGAACTGTATGGGTCAGGCGCCTCTGAGAATCTCATCCATAAAGCCCTTCAAAATGTAAGAGATAAGATAGTCATCGCTACCAAGCTCAAACCTGATGATTTTGGTTGCCAGGATGTTAAAAAAGCTACTGAGGAGCGTCTGAAAGCACTGAATACCGACTATGTAGATCTGATGCAACTCCATTGGCCTAATTCGAAAATCCCAATTGCTGAAACCCTGGGAGCCCTGTCTGATCTCAAAAAAGAAGGTAAAATTAGGGCCTTTGGTGTTTCAAACTTCGGAGAAAAAGACCTTGCTGAAAGTTACCAGTTCAGTACAGAAATCAGCTCCAACCAGCTTCCCTATAATCTCCTGTGGAGAGCTATTGAATTTGAAATTCTCCCCGAATGTCGTTTGCGTCATCTACCGGTGCTGTGTTATTCGCCGATCATGCAGGGATTACTAACCGGTAAGTTTTCAAAGCCTGAGGATGTGCCGGACGATCGGGCTCGGACCCGGCATTTCTCTTCGGAACGCTCGCAGGTCCGTCATGGAGAGGCAGGGCTGGAGGCTGCAACCTTTAAGGCAATTGATAAAATTAAGCAGATAGCTGATCGCCTGGGTAAACCCATGGTGGACGTAAGCCTGGCCTGGTTATTAGAACGCCCGGGCGTGTGCTCAGTCATCGTAGGGGGGAGAAACGCTGACCAGGTCGATAAAAATGTAAAGGCTGCCGAACTCAAACTGGATCATGATGTGATGGAAGAACTCAACGAAGTTACCCGTGAACTCAAAGAAAAACTGGGCCCTAACGCTGATATGTGGCAGGGAGAGGGACGCATACATTAAATGGAATCAGCTACGGGAATTTTATTTTCTTCTTTTTATCTGAGCTAAAAAACCAACTCTTGGCGGATCAACCAACATCTTCCAAGAACAGGCGTTATTTCACCAAAATTGATTTATGGGTCACCATCATGAACATGATCATTCTGTAACAGGTAATCTCAAAGTGGCCTTTTTCCTGAATCTGGTATTTACCATCCTAGAGTTTATCGGTGGTGCTTTGACCAATTCTATGGCCGTTTTGTCGGATGCCATTCATGACCTGGGAGATACTTTTGCCATTGGTTCATCCCTATTTTTGGAGAATTATTCACAAAAAGGCAGGAGTAAGAATTTCTCCTTTGGCTATAAGCGTTTTTCTCCGCTCAGTGCTCTTATCAACTCCATTATTCTGTTGGTCGGATCCCTGATTATCATTATGGAATCTGTACCACGTCTGCTCAATCCGGAGCCGGTAAATGCAGAAGGAATGTTATACCTGGCTATTCTGGGAGTAGCATTTAACGGTGCGGCTGTCATCTTACTCAAGAAAAAAGGTAGTTCGGTAAACCAGAGGACCGTGATGTTGCATCTGATGGAAGACGTTCTGGGTTGGGTGGCGGTTCTCATCGGGAGTATCGTTATGATGTTAGCCTATATTCCAATCATTGACCCGGTTCTTTCTCTGGGAATTGCGCTTTACATACTGTGGAATGCATTTAAAAACCTGAAGAGTGTACTGCATATTTTTCTGCAGGGCACGCCCGAAAATGTTGATCTTGAAGAAGTGAGGAGAACCCTTGTTAAATTAGAAGATGTACAGGATATTCACGACACGCATGTGTGGACGATGGATGGTACTTATAATATTCTCACTGTCCACCTTGTCATCCAAGAAAATAAAACGCTCAATGAGCTGACCATCTTACGGAAAAAGGTGAAAGCTGTGCTTAAAAATCATCACATAGATCATATTACGGTGCAATTTGAAGTACTAGGGGAGATATGTGAACTGGAAGAACACTAGTATGAACACAACGTTAAAAAAAGAAACAGACCCGCAACAATGGCTGAAAATAGCTTTCTGGCTAAGCATGGTCACCATTTTTTATAATCTGATTGAAGGAGTGGTATCCACCTACTTTGGAATGGAAGACGAAACACTGGCCCTGTTTGGTTTTGGGGTTGACAGCTTTGTGGAGGTGATATCAGGGATTGGTATTGCACACATGATATACAGGATGCAACAAAGTCCGGATGTTGAAAAAGACCGTTTTGAAAAACAGGCGCTGCGTATTACCGGATTCAGCTTTTATCTGCTAGCTACGGGTATTACTGCTAGCTCTGTGCTGACCATCTGGGCGGGCAGTGAGCCCGAAACAACCCGGGTGGGTATCATCGTCTCGGCGGTATCTATTGTTACCATGTATGCCCTGGTACACTACAAGTTAAAGGCTGGTAAATTACTGAATTCCAGCCCTATTATTTCGGATGCTAACTGTACCAAGACCTGCCTGTATCTTTCGCTACTACT
>CAZZGE010000114.1:0-14486 GCA_964653665.1 uncultured Porifericola sp.
TCTTCAAGAACAAGATAAAATTACTACGAGGTAAATCCTTTACGACCAGCTCATTCTTTAGCTATTTATCAATGGTCAAATCTCGAGTGCTTACTCATACCGCAATGTCTCCACCGGATTTTTGGAGACAGTACGAAGCTCTTATCCACTTACCGTCAAAATGGCGATGAGTATTATCTTATTAGTGGTAAAAACTATGCAGCAAAACGCAAACAGTCCCTACGTCTCCAGAGACTTTGTCAGCACGCTACAGTATATAAGAGAGTTACCTCAAAAGTTGAAAAATAAGCTACCACCCCTCCCTGTTGATAACCTTTCTTCGTCAGAGGGAAGATTGCATCCGTAAGCCTGATAGGCCAGATCAGGGAGCACTGGTACAGGCTGACCAGCCAGTTTGGCTTTGATCACCATTTCGGTAAACCAGGTATCCCTGGTACTGCAGTAGCGTGCCCGGTTGTAGTTACCCCGGTAGATAATTTCACCTTCCTGGTCCAATATTATAGCCTGGGGTGTTGAATAAACTCCGCAAAGATCAGCTATTTTACCTTCAGCATCGTAGACAGGCTGAGCATGGCGAAAAGCATCCGGTAACGCTTTTTCCTCATCCTGGACGACGACGATAAACTGAACTTCCGCTTGATACCGGCTAATCAGGTCTTCCAGGTGATCTCGATTGAACCGGGAACAGGGGCAGTCCGGATTGTAGAAATGCAGCAGGGTAAGATTTTTTTCAGTACTGATTTCCCATTGCCCAAGTTCTGGCTGGTTACCAACCGGTACAAACTGATGTTGTTCAGGCACTTGGGTGGGAACCTGAAAACGCGCGTGTTCCTGCCAGAAAATCAGGAAGGTAACACCGCCCAGTATACACAGTATTACAGTGCCCAGCAGATGCTTGAATGACAATGAACCAGTTTTCATCACTACATAATTTAGTTCGCACAAATATGCTCATTCTAAAGTAGCCAACCCGTGTTAAATAGGTGGCAGATTACACACGTACAGTAACCTGCTTGTATGCTCTCAGAGCGGGTTCGTGCAAAACTTTATAATAGGTGAGAAAGGTTGTTGATACAAAGGCGGAAACAGACACTGCTTCATGCCAGTTGCTTTGATACCAGTAGTTTCTTTGCAGTCTCACTTCTCAAAGATGGCTTACTGGTATGGCGTCAGTTTTTTGTGTCTTACATATTTGCTGTGTAATATGTCATAACTACTGTCATACTTGATGACAGGGCTATCCTATTAGATTCATGAGTACTAGACGATATTGCCCGTAACCACAACCTGGCTCCCATGGCTGAAATACACTTATAAGTTACTTTAGGCAGCGGAATTACAAATAATCACCGGATTCACTCATTCCATACAGACCAAAATTTTACGCATCGTCAAATTCTGCCAATCTGTCACGTATCCAGCGCTTGGCATAAGCATTGATATTCATTAGGCAAATTAGAAAACTTAAAACTGAATAAAGATATTATGGGAAAAGTTATAGGAATTGATTTAGGTACAACCAACTCTTGCGTTGCGGTAATGGAGGGTAACGAGCCCGTAGTCATTCCCAACAGTGAAGGAGGAAGAACAACTCCCTCGGTTGTTGCTTTTCTGGACAACGGGAATGGTGAGCGTAAGGTAGGCAGCCCAGCCAAACGTCAGGCCATTACTAATCCTCAACATACCATCAGCTCGGTAAAGAGATTCATGGGTAAGAAGTTCTCCGAAGTTAGCGAGGAAAGAAAAAATGTTTCTTACGAGCTGGAGAAAGGAAGTAATGATACCGTTCGCATTAAGATTGGTGAGCGACTTTACACGCCACAGGAGCTATCCGCTATGATCCTTCAGAAAATGAAGTCTACGGCTGAAGATTATCTGGGAACCAGCATTGAGGAAGCCGTAGTAACCGTACCAGCTTACTTTAACGACGCTGAGCGTCAGGCAACTAAAGAAGCGGGTCAAATCGCTGGTTTAAATATCAAGCGTATCATCAACGAGCCTACTGCTGCTGCGCTGGCCTACGGTCTGGATAAGAAAAATAAGGATATGACCATCGCAGTCTATGACCTGGGTGGTGGTACTTTTGATATCTCTATATTGGAACTGGGTGATGGTGTATTTGAAGTAAAATCTACCAACGGTGATGTTCACCTCGGTGGTGATGACTTTGATGCAAAAATTATTGATTGGCTGGCTGAAGAATTCCAGAAAGACGAAGGTATTGATCTTCGCAAAGATCCTATGGCGCTACAGCGTCTGAAGGAAGCCGCTGAAAAAGCCAAGATTGAACTATCCAGCTCTACCAGTACTGAGATTAACCTGCCTTACATCATGCCAGTAGATGGTATTCCCAAGCATTTGGTAAGGACGCTGAGCCGCGCTAAGTTTGAGCAACTTATTGATGACCTGGTACGCCGCAGCATGGATCCCTGTAAAAAGGCGATGGATGATGCGGGCATATCCCCTTCCGAAGTGAATGAGGTTATTCTGGTAGGCGGTTCTACCCGTGTACCCAAAATTCAGGAAGAAGTAGAAAAGTTCTTTGGCAAGAAGCCTTCCAAAGGTGTAAATCCTGATGAAGTGGTAGCGGTAGGAGCTGCAATCCAGGGAGGAGTATTCTCCGGAGACGTGAAAGACGTACTGTTGCTAGACGTGACCCCGCTGTCACTGGGTATTGAAACCATGGGTGGTGTAATGACCAAGCTGATCGAGTCAAATACAACTATCCCTACCAAAAAGTCTGAGGTATTTTCTACGGCGTCTGACAACCAGCCCTCTGTGGAGATTCATGTGCTACAAGGTGAGCGTCCTATGGCTAATCAAAACCGTACAATCGGTAGATTTCATTTGGATGGCATTCCGCCAGCTCCGCGTGGTGTACCCCAGATTGAAGTAACCTTTGACATCGATGCTAACGGTATCCTGAACGTGTCGGCCAAAGACAAAGGAACTGGCAAAGAGCAGAAGATTCGCATTGAGGCTTCTTCCGGACTTTCCGAAGAAGAGATTGAAAAGATGCGTAAAGAGGCCGAAGCCAATGCAGAGGCCGACAAGCAGGAAAAAGAGAAAGTGGAGAAAGTTAACGCAGCCGACTCGCTGGTTTTTCAAACAGAGAAGCAGCTAAAAGAATACGGAGACAAGCTTTCCGAAGGAAACAAGAAGCCTATTGAAGAAGCACTGGCCGAATTGAAAGAAGCACACGGAAAGCAAGACCTTGAGGCTATTGATACTGCCATGAACAAGCTGAATACTGCCTGGCAAAATGCCTCGCAGGAAATGTACCAGGCGGCTGGCGCTCAGCAGGGTGGCCCTGAAGCGGGCCCTCAGGATGGGCAGCAGGCTAATGCCGGTGCTGAGAGCTCAGCAGACGATGGTGATGTCTCTGACGTTGAGTACGAGGAGGTAGATGACAAGGACAAGAAATAATTTTAATTTTTGTACTTTAATAACCAAAAAGCCCTGCGAATGCGGGGCTTTTTTTTATACTCATTTTCCTTATCTTGATTCCTGTGAAATTATTTATCCTCAATAACGCGACTTTTTGTGAATTACTGTAGCCAATGTGGTAGTCATCAACTTGTTTTTGAAGTACCCGAAGGAGACAACCGGCCCCGCTTTATATGCAAAAACTGCCACAGCATCCATTATCAAAATCCTCGCATGGTAGTGGGCTGCTTGCCGGTCTTTGAGGACAAAATACTCTTATGTCGTCGGTCTATCCCTCCCCGAAAAGGACTGTGGAACCTCCCGGCCGGATACCTGGAAAACGGAGAAACGGTAGAAGAAGGTGCAGTTCGCGAAACCTGGGAAGAAGCACGTGCCAGCGTTAAGATCATAAAGCTGCACTGTCTGTATAACCTACCCCATGTACACCAAGTATACTTACATTTCCTGGCAGAAATGAAAAGCGCAACGTGCTCCCCCGGTCCCGAAAGTCTGGAAGTAGCCTTGTTTTCGCATACTAACATTCCCTGGGATGAAATAGCCTTCAGTTCCAGCAGTTTTGCCATTCAGGAATACATTACACACGGAAGCCAGTACAATGGCGTACACGTAGGAACCTATCATAGGTCCGGCTTCAACTCCTGAGCCAGTGGTCTGCGTACCTATTTAATAATTTCCATCATATTATCCCTTAATTTTTATAAGAAATCAAAGAGACTGACCAGGTAATGTGTAGTATTTATGGCGGTGCGGTATGGGTGAAACTCCCAATACATTACCGTTTGATAAATAATTCACCTACTTTACTATGCATGTAACTTTTCCTTTAACTATTTAAATTTTTTATGTGCTGATTGAAATAAATTTACGCACATGGACGGTCATGCTACGTACGTGAAAGCTTATTGCGCCCGTAAATAGCCTAATCTTATGTCAATAATTTAATAAAAACATTACAAAATTACATTTATCTCCATGAATTCTACTATTGGGGTTCTAAGAAAAGTAGAGTGATTATAGTAGTAAGTCAGAAATATAAACTTTTTAGTTTTTTATATAAACTGAATGATAAGATCTCCTTTTTTGATGTCTATACATTTACGTATCTCTGGCTTATAAAAAAACAGTAAACCATGGTCAGATCCTGAAATTTCTGATCGAGGTGGTGATTTTCCACCTAACTCTGTTATCCGGACGGCTTATATACTCTTACCAAAAATCTATGATAACCAGTAAATCAAGTACGTTACAGGTTTCTATCATCCTTTTACTGCTTTTAGGAATGCTATCCTTGGTATCAGGAATACTCTATACAGACCTGACTAATCAACTTACCCTACTTGTATTCAAGGGGGTAGCAGCAGGCATTTGTATCACATCAGCCATCGCGTTTGTCATTCCAGTATTCAGAAAACCATGCGCTAAGCCGGAATACAGTTCAGCTGATTACGGGATGTTGGAGCAAATGGCACAGGAAGAGCAAGAGGCAGAACAAAAAACCAATTTAGAGCAGGTAATGATACAGCAGACGCAGGACTTTATGGATACTTCCCAGAGGCTGCTGCAAAAAGTTGAGGAGCAGCAGATTTATCAATCGCAAATTCAATTTCAGGCCTCCCTGCTCAATCAGGTCAAAAGTGCCATTATAGCCACTGACCTACAGTGCCAAATCACCTATCTGAACTGGTATGCAGAACAACTTTTGGGATGGAAAAACCACGAGCTAGTAGGGAAGCATATTCTGAATATCATATCCTGTGCCGACAAGAGAAGAATTGAGGATGAGTTTTTAAAAGGGATGGAGGGAGAGCAAAAAAGCTTTGTTAGTACAGTGAAAGTGCCTCATAAGAGTGGAGAGTACATCCATTTGAAAATCAGCTGCTCACCCATTTATGACGATAAGAATAAACAGCTAGGTCTAGTAGCTGTAGCCGTAGATATGACGCGTCATATACGGCAAGAAAATAAGCTACAAAACGAAAAAGCAAAGGCTGAACGACTGGCGATTGCAAGGAGAGATTTTTTAGCTACGATGAGCCACGAGATCAGGACTCCACTCAATGTGGTCATCGGGATGACGCGTCTGCTATGCGATAATCACCCGCGTCAGGATCAGGAGGAGTATCTCAAGAGCCTGCAGTTTTCTGCAAATCACTTACTAACAATTATCAATGACATCTTGGACATGGCTAAAATAGAAGCTGGAAAGATCAAACTGGAACAGGTAGACTTTAACCTAAAAGAGGTATTGGACGGCGTGCTCAAAGCCTATGCTGTCAAAGCAAAGGAAAAAGGGCTGAAACTTAGTACGGATATTGTGGAGTACGTTCCCCCGTGGCTCGTGGGTGACCAAGTGAGGCTCACCCAAATACTGAGTAACTTGATTAGCAATGCCATTAAGTTTACCAAAGAAGGCTTCGTATACGTCAAGGTGAGAGCTCAACGACGCTCTAATCAGCTTTATGGACTTCACTTTGACATTATTGACAGCGGAATAGGCATCGGCCAGGATAAACTAGAACAAATATTTGAAAGATTTACTCAGGCAAAAGAAGATACTACCCGCCACTTCGGGGGTTCAGGACTCGGCTTGAGCATCTGTAAAAAACTGGTAGAAATTCAGGGTGGTGAAATATCGGTAAGAAGTGAAGAGGGCGTAGGCACCACCTTCAGTTTTAGTATTGACTATCCGGTGAGCCGCCAGGAATATCAGGTGAAGGATGCAAAGGTTAATATCAGCTATCCACTGGAAAACGTGCGTTTACTCTTGGTAGATGACGATGAAGCCAACTGTATCGTGGCCAAAAGCTTCCTCAAGAAGTTGGGCGTCACCAAGGTAACGACAGCCATGAATGGGGAAGAAGCCCTGAAAAAGGCACAGAAAGCTCCTTTTGATATTGTACTCATGGATCTGCAAATGCCAATCATGAATGGCTATGAGGCTACACAAGCCATCCGGCAGCTTGGGGATATTTACCGGCATTTGCCCATTATAGCCTTAACCGCCGATGTTGTATCGGATGTGCGCGAAAAAGTGCTAGCAGCTGGCATGAATGATTACCTGTCAAAGCCCTTTGGCCCCGATGAACTGAGTGCTGTGATAGCACAACATCTGGATATTACTTCTCATTCCGACACCCAGCCAGTCCAAGATGGTGATCCTGAGCTGGTTACACTCCGGCTGATTCTAGAAAAGTACCAGGACGACGAGCAGTTTACCCAGGCACTCCTTGCATCCGTACATAATAGCTACCAGGAACTGTATCAGCAGGTTGAAAATTCTGTATCACAGTGGGATGCAATATCGCTTAGAAGAACTATTCACAAAATGCATCCCACCCTGAAAATGATGGAGAATTATAAGTTGCAGGAAAATCTGCTTCTGCTTCGAGAATATTTATCAGGAGAAACAGCAGACAAAAAACAGCTGGCAGAGCTTACCAATAGGATTTTTGATCTTACCCGGAGATCATTGGAAAAACTGGAAGAACTTGAGCTGAAGATGAGCGTAGAGGAGACAACAAAGTTCATGTAGTTTGATACTTTCATGCTATCTTTGTTAGATGTAACCTTAACTTTACATCTATCAAGCATGAAAACCTACCAATCCTTACCGCTTTTACTTTTTGCGATCACCATACTGTATGCCTGCAGTTCCCAACCTGAACAAGGCGCATCATCAACTGATGGCACCCCAACTGAGATTAATCCAGCCGCCGAAGGTTTTAACGTAGAAGGGTCTGATCCAGAAGCTATTACCATCGCTGATGAGGTGATGCAAGCTATGGGTGGACGTTCCGCCTGGGATAGCGCACGCTTTATAAGCTGGAATTTTTTCGGGTTTCGTAGCTTACTCTGGGACAAACAGACCGGGGACGTACGCATTGAGGTTCCCAGGGATTCTGCTGTTTATCTTATCAACGTTCATCAGGATACAGGACACGTTTCATTACGGGGAGAAGAAGTCACCCAGCCTGACTCCCTGGCGAAATATGTAGAGCAAGGTAAAAAGATATGGGTCAATGATAGCTACTGGCTGGTCATGCCTTACAAACTCAAGGACAGTGGGGTTACGCTGAACTACGTCGGCGAAGATACTACTCAGAAGGGTGAAGATGCCGATGTGCTGGAACTTCGCTTCCAGGGCGTAGGTTTCACTCCGCAGAACAAGTACCAGGTTTACGTTACCAAGGATGATAAGCTTATCAAGCAGTGGGCTTATTACAGCGAGGCTGCGCTGGATACGCCCAATTTCGTCACTCCCTGGCAGGGCTACCAAGAATACGACGGTATTTTGCTTGCCGGTGACCGTGGAGAAAGAGACCTCAGCGACATCAGCGTTTCCGACACTGCCCCGGCCGATGCTTTTGAGCTTTAGCCCTGATATTAAGAACGTACTGAATTACAGTGAGTTTAGCTTTTTGATATCCTGGTATTCAAACTCAAAGTCAATTTCAAAGCAGCCAACAAATTTCTTTTTCATAGCCTGTTTGAGGGTTTGCGGATTATCGCAGTAGAAGATAAATGCACCACCCCCTCCTGCGCCGCAGATTTTGCCACCGTGAGCGCCGTTCTGCTTGGCAAAATTATACATCCTGTCAAGGTGTTCGTTACTGCTGGCGAGTGCCAGCAGTTTCTGTGCCTCCCAGTTTTCTTCCATGGTGGCAGCGCAGCTCATAAAGTCATTTTCAGCCAGTGAACGAATAAAGCGATAACCGCAATTAGTCAGCCGGTCCAGTGCTCGCTGACCGTCTTCGGTCTGATGATTCTGGTAAACCTGCTCTACGGCAGACTGGGCATTGCGGGATACTCCGGTGTGCAGCAATAGTAAATTGTTACGGAAATTTTCCAGCGTCTCCCTGGATATCTCAATATCCAGAGGTTGTGCGTAGTCATCACCGCACTGAAAACAGTTAAATCCGCCGTACACGATAGCGTACTGATCCTGGCGACCAATCGCCCAGTTCAGCTCCTTATTCTCCAGATTAAATAAGTCTTCGGCAATCGCTTCCAGTGACCTGGGCTCAGCGTTATACGTTTTGGAGCTGATCATTTCCAGTAGCTTCACTGCGGTAGAAGTGCTCAAGCCACTACCCCGGGGATAACCCGAAAAATTGAAGTTTTTGTTCTTTAACTCAATAAGGGGTTTGATGGCCACATTAGAAACGTACCCGGTCTTACCCTGCATGATGTAGGGCACATCGGCCCAGCCTCCGGCAAAATCAATCCTCAGGGGTGCTTTATAAGCATAATTAATCTTATTGATGATGTGGCTGGTGGAGGTAGGAATCAGTTCTACCGGTACATCTCGCTCCACAAACTGTATTTTAACGCCCAGGCGGTCACACAGTGCCTGTTTGTGCTCAATGGCAGAATCATCATGGTTCAGAATAAAAATATCCGGACGCAATTGCGTAATGACATACTCAAAATCTATCTTGCTAGGGCCAATTTCATAATCGTTAAGTACAGCATAATCCACATCCTGTAGGGCAGCTACCAAGTGCACCCGGTTGTTTTCGGGATTTACCGGTCTGCCAGGCCCCTTAAGTTTAGTCAATGTCGTATCTCGTCCTACCCCCACTACCAGCAAGTCTCCAAAAGAACGGCACTGATTGAAAAAGACTGCGTGCCCTGACTGCAAGATATCATAACAACCGGTACAGAAGACAATCTTCTTATCTGCATTCTGGGCCCTGACCTGCTGTAACGAGTCCGCCGTAGTTACTTTGGCTTTGACAGTTTCAAACATAGGTGTTTATCGTTTACTGGGATTTCAAAGATAAAAAAATCAGACAATCGTAAGATGATTTTTACAAATAGATCTGTGACTGAAGTGTCCACTGTCCGCGGGTAATATTGGAGATGAAGCGGTTGTTTTGCTCGGTAAATACCTGGCGCTTGCCATACTGCAGCGTGATGCGCGCATGGTGTCTTTCGATGAACCAGTTAATGCCAAAGTCCTGGTTAAAAGCAGACTCATCCAGGTAGTCAAGGTTTTTGAGCTCGGTCCGGC
Organism: uncultured Porifericola sp.; assembly: GCA_964653665.1. Classification (GTDB taxonomy): domain Bacteria; phylum Bacteroidota; class Bacteroidia; order Cytophagales; family Cyclobacteriaceae; genus Catalinimonas. The sequence continues at coordinate 9,461 of CAZZGE010000114.1, forward strand.
CAAACAGTTGAAAGCGACCCAGACGTTTCCCTACGGTTACCGGTAGTAAGATACCAGCCTGAGACATCCAGATACTACCAGTTCCCAGAAGCGGCTCCGCATTGCCAAAGCCATCAATAGAAACGTTACCCTCAAAATTAGCCGGGGCCACAGCCTGACCTCCAGCCAGGTTCATGATACCCACCGAACGATAGTAGTCAGTTCCGTAGTCATAATTATAGAGCACTGAGTACATGGTAAGTGCTACGTTGTTAGCTCCCAGGGGATAGTCCAGAAACGCGTCTACCGCCCAGGCAGTATGGTTTTGTCGATCCAGGTTACCTTGACCATCCAGAATACCACTGGCCTCTGGTTGATGATAAAAGCCTGCACCAAGGTTGAAAACCTTCTTTTTACCAATGTAGGTAGAAGCCATGTAGGGTGTCTTATGAGCCTCCCTATCCATGAATTCGTAAGCTATATAACCGCCGGTAGCTAGCTTTTCCGAGGGTACATTGATGGCCCTTTCATTCCCTACGTTGTTTAGGCTACCGTTCACAAAGGGATTATTCAGGTGGAAGCGATAGTCAAAACGCCCGGCCTTTCCCTTAGCATAAATGCCGTACTGACGTGCAAACTGGTCGGTGTGCTCGATATTCGGAAAGTTAAATACCGGCAGATCTACTGTCAGAAAACTGACGATACTAGCACTGCTCATCCGGGAAATACCATTCCAGAAATGAAGTCCCATACCCATGGAAACCGAAAAGGGATTCCACTCGCCAGTATCATCGTCTTTTTCGGGTAAAATAGCGTACTGCGTCCAGGCATCGTGAATAAACATCTGCGGTTTTTTTGGACCCAGTCCCGGAGCACCTCCGTTAACAAAACTCTGGTTGTTGATACCAAATTGGATATGCACCAGAAACCGGGAAGATATCTGCGAGGATACCGTAGCTCTGATCCTCCGGGCACCAATATCAAAAGAATGATCAGCCAGTTGGCCATTGGCATCTGTAGTTCCGGGATTATTTTCAATAATCCTGGCCTGATATTGCTGAAGCAGAACAAAACGGATTTGTTTATTATCATTATCACCGAGGCGAATGTTCATACCTCCATCGTAGAGGTCTTTGGTTTGGGAAAATGCCGTCCCGGAAAGCAATAAAAACAGAAATGAATACAGACAAAACTTTGTGGTTTGCATAATTTGTTCGTTAGAAATATGTATTAGCTTAGCTCTCTGGAGTTACTAAAATCACGCTACTACGATGACCAACCGGGTTGTTCTTTACCAAAAGCCGTTCAGCGTAAGAAAATAGGCTGCTATCACGATATTGATAACCATGCCGGGTGAAGATATTTCTTCTACGAACTGTTTTGCAGATTACACCTTACTCTTTTATTTTGGAATCATGCAACTGAATATTTTACTTTTCGGAATTACCAAAGAAATTGTCGGACAGCAGAAGCTTAGCCTAGAAGTACCCGAAGAAGCTACAGTGCCCGTGTTGATGGATCAACTGCGACAGCAATATCCCAAGCTTAGTGAACTGAAGTCCCTGATGATTGCTGTCAACGACGAGTACGCTCAGGAAAAGCAGGCCCTGCAGGAATGGGACGAAATTGCGCTGATCCCACCAGTTAGCGGTGGTTGATACCAGTTAACGAATCAACAATCATGGATGCTAAAATTGACATACTGCTCTCCGATAAGCCACTTGACGCTCAGCAGGCGATTGCTACCGTAAACCACGATAGCGCCGGAGCAGTAGATGTATTTATCGGTACGGTAAGAAACAAAACGCGGGATCGCCCGGTAGTTTGCCTGGACTACGAAGCATACGATAGTATGGCAGTCGCTCAGATGCGAAAGTTAGCCGAAGAAACGGCCCATCAGTGGCCTGTCGCAGGCATTGCCATCCATCACCGCAAAGGCGTGCTCCAGATTGGTGATGTTGCAGTTGTCATTGCAGTGGCTACCCCGCACCGGCAAGATGCCTTTGAAGCCTGTAAATACACAATAGACACACTGAAAGAGCGGGTTCCTATATGGAAGAAGGAGATATTTGAGGATGGAGAAGTATGGGTAGCCGCACACCCCTAATATATGGCATTTGTACAAATCATAACCATTTACCCCATCAAATCGCTGGATGGGGTGAACTTGAAATCATGTGTCATTTCTGAGAAAGGCACGCTCCGTATGGACCGGGCATGGGTATTGAAAAATACTGAAGGGCGTACGGTAAACGCCAAAAAGTACCCGACCATTCAAAAGATCAGGGCTTACTATGACCCAGAAACGTGGACCGTCAGGCTTAGCGTAAACGATCAGGTGGAAACCTTTGCCATGTGGGAAGAGAAAGAACGTATGGCTCAGTTTTTCAGCGATTATTTCACAGAGACTATCCTGATAGAAAATGATATCAGTAGGGGCTTCCCCGATGATGATGAGAACAACGGCCCTACCATTGTCAGCACCCGTACCTATGAAGAACTGCTTCAGTGGTTTCCTCATCTGGATCTGGATGATCTCAGGTTGCGTTTTCGTGCTAATATTGAGTTAGGTGACTGCCCGGTGCCTTTTTGGGAGGATCGTCTTTTCAGTCAGCCAGGGGGCAGTCGCCGCTTTACGCTGGGTGATGTAGAAGTGATCGGCAAAAATCCCTGCCCACGTTGCGCAGTACCCACCCGCAATCCTCTCTCAGGAGAAAGGGAACAGGATTTTATGCATCAATTTACCAAAAAACGCCGTGAAAAGTTACCAGCCTTTGCTCCTGAAGCGCAGTTTGATCATTACTATCGGCTGTGTGTCAACACACTGATTCCTGATGCTGAGGCGGGAAAGGAACTCCGCGTAGGAGATTCTGTAAAAGAGTAAAAGGCATCAGCGTACCGGCTCCTGACTAGCCGAATATCCGTTGGTTGTTTTGACTTTTCTCCTTAAGATACAATATATATAGGAAGGGAGTGAATAAGTAAGTTTAATTTCTGTCAATCACCTTGCAAAAAATGTAAGCTTTTTATCCTGAAACCAGTCTCAATCACTATTGAAAAAGATTCACTTGATCTCTAACCCTCGTAACCTTTCTACTGCTCTGATGTACTCTTTCGCTCAGCGACCGGATACGCGGGTAGTAGACGAGCCTTTTTACGCTCACTACCTGAAATTCAGGCCTGGTGTAGACCATCCAGCTAAACGGGAAACGATGGATACCATGAGCAGTGATGCCAGGGAAGTGGTGGAAAAAGTAATCACGGCAGAATACGACCGACCGGTCGTTTTTTTCAAAAACATGGCCCATCACCTGATAGCGTTGGAATTGGATTTCATGCTAGCCCTGACCAACCTCTTTCTGATCCGCAACCCTCAGCAATTGGTAGCGTCCATCGGACAGATCATGCAGCAGCCTAAGATGGAAGATATTGGTTCACAACAGCAGTTTGCATTATTTCAGTGGCTGAAAGAACATGAGCAGTGGCCGCTGGTACTGGATTCAGGCGAACTACTCAAGGATCCACCTGGGGTCATGAGAAAGCTTTGTGCGGCACTGGATATTCCTTTTGTAGCAGACATGCTCCACTGGACAGCGGGCCCGCGCACCGAAGACGGCGCCTGGGCAAAATACTGGTATGCCAACGTACACCAATCTACTGATTTTTCCAGTCAGGAAACCAGCAGCCGCCCCTTACCTGATTACCTGGTTCCGCTTTACGAAGAAGCCCGACCCTATTATGAAGCGCTGTATGAACATTCTATAAGAGCAGATCAGTGATCTTCAGAAAAGTAAAATGACAGATTGTTGTACCTTTATCCATTAACGCTGAACTTTAGAAGAAGGACCTGTAATAATTATACATACCATGACCATGCTACAGCAATTCAATCCCAAAAATACCGACATACAAGTCTTTGTTAAGGATCAACTCCATTCCCGAAATGACGCCAAAGTGTCAGTGTTTGACAGCAGCGTTCAGGGTGGCGATGCGGTATGGGAGGGCTTACGTATCTACCGGGGAAAAATTTTCTGCTTAGAACAGCACCTGCAGCGGCTGCGAGAATCAGCCAAAGCTCTGATGTTTAGTGATATACCTGATGATGACTTTGTCAAAAAAGCGATATTTCAAACCCTGGAGGCCAACGGTATGCGAGATGAAACCCACATCCGGCTGACGCTAACCCGGGGAGAAAAAGTCACTTCCGGCATGGACCCACGGGTCAATCAGGCAGGCAGTTGTCTCATTGTGCTGGCCGAGTGGAAACCTCCGGTCTATGACAATCAGAAGGGGATCCGGGTGATTACTTCTTCTATTGCCCGTAACAGCCCCCAGCACCTGGACTCCAAAATCCACCACAATAACCTGCTCAACAACATATTGGCTAAAATACAGGCCAACGTGGCAGGGGCTGATGCTGCCATCATGCTGGATGCCTATGGCTTTGTATCAGAGTTGAATGACACTAATATTTTTATGGCCAAAGCCGGTAAGTTCTATACGCCCCACGCCGATGCCTGCCTCCCCGGTATTACTCGCGGCCTGGCACTGGCGATTGCCCGTGCACTGGACATAGAGACAGTTGAAAAGAATCTTTCGCTCACCGAGTTTTATAATGCTGATGAAGTTTTTGCGACAGGTACGATGGGTGAGCTTACACCAGTCGGTGAGATTGACGGTCGTATTGTAGAAAGACATCATCCGGAAGCTTTGTTACCTCGGCTAAGGGAACGCTTTGAAGAAATGGTAGATGAGCTAAGTGTACCTTTGCCCTTCTGATCACACTCCTTTCTAATCTAACCAGCAGAAGGCTTTTTTCGTATTCTTTGAAAAACGTTACTATGAGAATACTTTTTTTCCTACCCCTTCTTCTGATATCCTCTTTTGCCTTTTCGCAGGAAAATGATAGTACCAAAATTCGCTTTGGCACCTTCGTGAGTGTCTATAATCTATACCCGACAGCCCTGACCGACCTGAACCAACAACTAGACGCAGCACAGCGGCTTGACCTGAACGATAACATCCTGGGGGTGAGCTTTGGCTTCAC
>CAZZGE010000115.1:0-14439 GCA_964653665.1 uncultured Porifericola sp.
ATCTCTTGCTCGTTTATCAACTAATTCCTTTCACTTAAATTACTCTTTATCAGTATCTTTGTTAACATTTTGTACAGTCCTGATTTTTAATACCAAATCCTAAAATACCATGATACGCGTCGCACTTACTTCCTACGGCATGTCCGGAGAGATTTTTCATGCTCCTCTGATTGAGGCTCACCCTGAATTTGAATTGTATAAGGTGCTGGAAAGAAACCGTAATGAATCTGCCAAGAAATATCCCCATGTACAGGTTGTCAAAAAGTTTGAAGATATACTGGAAGACGAGCTGGTAGATGTAGTCGTCGTAAACACTCCTAATATCTACCATTACGAAATGGGAAAGCAGGCACTGGAGGCTAGCAAACATGTAGTGATGGAAAAACCGTTTACCAACACTTCAGCAGAGGCCGATCAGCTCATCAAACTGGCCGAAGATAAAGGAAAGCTGTTAACGGTATTCCAAAACCGGCGCTTTGACAGTGATTTTATGACCGTTCAAAAAATATTGGAACACGAGCTTCTCGGTTACCTGGTGGAATACGAAGCTCACTATGACCGATACCGCAACTTTATCCAGCAGAACACCTGGAAAGAAGAAAGCGGGCCCGGGTCAGGTATTTTGTTTAACCTAGGATCTCATATGATCGACCAGGCACTGGTACTGTTTGGGATGCCAAACAGTATAACAGCCAAGCTAGCGATACAGCGTGAGGGTGGAAAAGCCCCTGACAGTTATCACCTTATTATGAGCTACAGTAAACATCAGGTGCTACTGAAATCCTCCTATCTGGTGCGTGACGAAGGCCCCCGTTACAAAATACTCGGCAACCGGGGCACCTTTACCAAGTACGGCCTTGACACGCAGGAGGACTGCCTAAAAGCCGGGCAAAGGCCCGTAGGCGATCACTGGGGCGTAGAACCTCCTGAAATCTGGGGTACGCTGGACACTGAGATTGAGAGCCTCCACTTTATGGGTGCAGTAGCATCAGTAAAGGGTAATTACATGTTGTTTTATGATAACCTGGCTGAAGCTGTTCAGGAAAAATCTCCGTTGCTGGTAAAGGCTGAAGAGGCCCGTGAGGTCATCCGTATGATAGAACTGGCAATTAAAAGCCACCAGGAAAAACAGGACATTGCAGTTTGATAATATAATGTAAAGCGGCTGGAGTAGCCCAGTGCATTTAACGGGCTACCAGCATAGCCGCACCAAACACCCCGGCGCTATCACCAAGTTTTGGTCGGAAAAAGCGAGTGTCCAGTCTTGAGTTGAAAACGTATTTTTCTGCGGATTTTACCCCATCGGTGTAGAGTTCATCAATATTACCAACACCTCCCCCCAGCACAATCGCATCAGGATCCAGGATGTTAATGACTACTGAAATGGCCAGTCCAAAGAAATGCGTCAGGCGTTCAATGGTTTGGGTAGCGGCTGGGTCAGTCTTTGCCTGATGAAGTTGAGAAATCTCTTTCAGTGATTTTTGCTGGTTCGTTAGAGAAGTATAAAACCGTTGTAACGCCGGTCCAGAGAGGATCGTCTCCACTACTCCTTTTCTGCCGGTATAAGCCACACCTCCGGATTCGTCCAGAAAATTGTGTCCCCATTCGCCTCCGATACCCTGCCGCCCCTGCAGAACCTGTCCGTTGACGACTATACCTCCCCCCACTCCGGTACCCATGATCACACCAAAAACTACCTGTGCTTTGGGCATTTCAGCTTTGACGACGCCCAGTCGGGCTTCAGCCAGCGCAAAGCAGTTGGCATCATTGGCCATCACCAACGGCAGTTGTAGAGCATGATCAAGGTCAGCATAAAATTGCTTGCCGTTCAGGCAGGTTGTATTGCTATTCTTGTGCGTACCGGAAAGTGGGTCTACAGTGCCGGGAGTCCCAATTCCGACCTGTTCCGGTTGTAGACCTGACTCATTCGCCATCAGGTTCAGCAGCTTTTTGATTTGCGAAATGATGTGGTCATACCCTTTTACCTGCTCAGTGGGAATTCTTTTACGCAGGATCACCTGAGGGTTGTCGGCACTTTTCAGGATAACACCTTCAATTTTAGTACCCCCCAAATCTATGCCCCACAAAGGCTGATTTGACATAACAGTTGTGATTTAGACTAGACAAGTTCTTTTTCTATCTGCTCCAGGGACTTGCCCTTGGTTTCCGTCACAAAAAACCATACGAATACAAAGCTCAATGCACTAATTACCGCAAAGATACCGAAGGCAAATGCTCCGCCTTTGTTAGAAAGCAGCCAGGGAAAGGTCTGCGTCACAAGATAGGTAGAGCTCCAGTGCATAAACAACGAAACCGACATTGCTGAACCGCGGTATTTGTTAGGAAAAATTTCAGAGACCATTACCCACATCACGGCGGCATGCGTGGCAGCAAAAGAAGCAATGTATCCCAGAATAGAGAAGAGGACACCGTAGCCTTCTCCGGCTGTTTCTGACAAAAATGAGGATACTAAAAATGTCAGCGATACAGTCATGCCTACTGAACCGGCTAAGAGGAGCGGCTTCCGTCCCAGGCGGTCTACCAGGTAAATAGCTACGAAGGTAAAGGTAAGGTTAACCGCACCTATCGCTACGGTCTGTGCTAGTGCTGACTCAAGACCTGCACCTGCACTGGCAAAAATGTTAGGTGCATAGTATATGATCGCATTAATTCCTACCAGTTGCTGGAGCATGGCCAGAATAATACCGATTGCCGTAATTTTGGCCATCTTACCTTTAAATAGTTCTCCAAAGGCCACCTTTTCTTGCTTACCATGAAGCGTTTCTTCAATTTCTCGGAGTTCCTCTTCCGCTTGCCCCTCCCCTTCCAGCTTACGTAAAACTGCACGTGCTTTCTCGGGTTGATTATTTTTGTAGAGCCAGCGGGGGCTCTCCGGAATGATGAACAAGAGCAGGAAAAAAAGCAGGGCAGGTACTGCTTCGCTACCCAACATCCAGCGCCAGCTTTCGTCGCCAAAGGAACTGGCAAACAGTAAATTCGTGAAATAAACGACCAGAATCCCTACAACAATTGTCAGCTGGTTAATAGAAACCAACCTACCCCGACGGTCAGCCGGTGCGATCTCAGCAATGTAAGTAGGCGAAAGTGCTGATGCGGCCCCCACGCCTATCCCTCCCAGAATCCGGGCGACTATAAAAAAGTCAAAATCCTGTGCCAAGGCAGTACCTACAGCCGATAGTGTAAACAATACCGCCGTTACGATTAATACTTTTTTCCTGCCTAACAGGTCACTTACAAAACCAGCAGAAAAGGCTCCAATGATACACCCCACAATTACGCTGGATACGGCCCAACCCAGCGAGAGATCGTCAAGTTGAAAATATTTTTGGATAAAAGGATTGGCCCCGGAGATTACGGCTGTGTCGAAACCAAATAGGAAACCTCCTAGCGCCGCGATCACGGTGATCGTTACGACGTAAGTATTTTTTTTCATAGTCAGGTTGTAATAGGCTAGATTAGCGTTTTTATCATTCCGCCTAAAATGCAAAAAATACCCAACACCGCAAAAAGTGGCGATGCCCACTTTAAGTAGCTATTGATGCCTCACGCTTCAGTCGCTGTGCCTCTAATTGTATCTGTTAAAAGGTCAGAGAAACTGTGTATTTTGGTATGTTTAGAATGGGCTAATAAAATTAAAAAGTTGATAGTTGACGGGCATCCTCTACCTGACTTTTTATGAAGGATCGCATTTTCCGCGCTATTGTTCAGAAGTTTTTAACAGTCTCATGAAAAGTAAATTAAATTATTAGATTTGTAGTGACAGTTATTTATCCAATTGAGAAGCACATACACCATGAAAGAGTTTTTGGACGAAGACTTTTTACTACACACTGAAACAGCTCGGCGACTTTATCATGAATATGCTAAAGAAATGCCTATCATAGATTACCACTGTCATCTCCCTCCTGATCAGATTGCTGCAGATAAAAAATTCAAAACCCTGACCGAGATATGGCTGTACGGCGATCATTATAAGTGGCGCGCTATGCGTACCAATGGTGTGGATGAAAAATACTGCACCGGTGATGCGGATGATTATGCTAAATTTCAAAAGTACGCTGAAACCGTACCTTTTACCCTTCGCAACCCACTTTACCACTGGACACACCTGGAACTAAGAAGATATTTTGGAATTCATGATCTGTTGGATGGCAATAGTGCCCGCAGCATCTACGAACAGTGCAATGAACAACTCGCTTCTGACAAAATGAGCTGTCGTAATATTCTTCGCATGATGAATGTGGAAGTCATCTGTACTACCGACGATCCGGCAGATTCACTCGAACACCATGCAAAGGTCAAGGAGGACGGGTATGAAGTTTCGCTGCTGCCCACCTTCAGGGCTGATAAGTCCATGGCGGTAGAGGACCCACAGGCCTATAATACTTATCTGACTAAACTTGAGAAAGCTTCCAATGTATCCATCAGCAATTACCATAATTTGCTGGAAGCCTTACGGAAAAGGCATGACTACTTCGCTGATGCCGGATGCCGCCTCTCAGACCACGGACTGGAAAACTTCTACGCTGATGATTACACAGAAACCGAAGTGGCTGGTTATTATGAGCAGGTACGAAAAGGTGGAGAGCTGAACCAAGAACAAGTAGCTAAGCTTAAATCTGCGATTCTCCATGAACTGGCAGTAATGGACCATACCAAAGGTTGGACGCAGCAATTTCACATCGGGGCTCTTCGCAACAACAGCCAGCGAAAAATGCAGCAGCTAGGTCCAGATACCGGATTTGACTCCATTGGCGATTTTAGTATCGCTCAACCTATGTCTGGCTTCTTTGACAAACTGGACAGTACAGATCAGTTGGCCCGGACAATCATCTACAATTTGAACCCAAGCGATAATTACCTGGTGGGTACTATGATCGGTAATTTCAATGATGGATCAGTCGCTGGAAAAATGCAGTTTGGCTCCGGCTGGTGGTTCCTAGACCAGAAAGAAGGTATGGAAATGCAAATGAACGCCCTCTCAAACCTGGGACTTCTGAGTCGTTTCGTGGGTATGCTGACCGACTCTCGCAGTTTCCTGTCGTATCCCCGTCACGAGTATTTTCGTCGCATACTATGTAACCTGCTGGGCACAGATGTAGAAAACGGAGAGCTTCCTGCAGATATGGAGCTTCTGGGGCAAACTGTGCATAACATCTGCTATTACAATGCCCGTCAATTTTTTGCTTTCGATTAACATATTCATGTCATAACCTAACAATTACACGCTACATTATGAGTAAAAAAGTCGTAACCTTCGGTGAAATCATGCTGAGACTGGCCACTCCCAACTACCTGAGATTTGTCCAGGCTTCAAAATTTGAAGTTACTTACGGCGGTGGAGAAGCCAATGTGGCCGTATCGCTGGCAAATTATGGTCTCTCTCCCCAGTTTGTCACACGCTTACCGAAAAATGATATCGGAAAAGCCGCCCTTGCTACTTTGAGGAAGTATAACGTAAGTACCGATCATATTGCTTACGGTGGAGACCGCCTGGGCATCTACTTTCTGGAGTCTGGCGCAGTGAGTCGAGGCAGTAAAGTAGTGTATGATCGGGCTAATTCTGCATTGGCAGACATACAGCCTGGTATGATTGACTGGGATAAGGCCCTTGATGGTGCTGAGTGGTTTCACTGGACTGGTATTACGCCAGCAGTATCGCAAGGTGCAGCCGACGTCTGTCTGGAAGGTATCAAAGCGGCCAATGCCAAGGGGGTAATGGTCTCCTGCGACCTCAATTACCGCAAGAACCTCTGGAAGTACGGTAAACAACCCGGGGATATCATGCCAGATTTGGTGGCAGGTTGCGACGTTATACTGGGGAACGAGGAAGATGCAGAGAAGGTATTTGGAATTCATCCGGAAGGCGTAGACGTCACCAAAGGTCATCTAGAGGCGGAAGCCTATGAATCAGTCTGTCAACAGCTCATGGAAAAATTTTCCAGGGCGAAAAAAGCCATCATTACATTGCGAGGCTCCATCAGCGCCAGCCACAACTCATGGTCAGGTGTCCTTTACGACGGTAGAAAACTCTACGAAGCCCCGACTTACCAAATCACACATATTGTAGATCGCGTCGGTGGGGGTGATTCTTTTATGGGCGGTCTTATCTATGGCCTCCTCACCTATCCCGATGACGATCAGAAAGCACTCAACTTTGCCGTAGCAGCCTCTTGCCTGAAACATACCATCCACGGTGATTTTAATATGGTAACAGTAGATGAAGTAGAGAAGCTGATGGGTGGTGATGCATCGGGTAGAGTGTCCCGCTAATTTTCCTGTGACGGATGATTAATGATCTTTTTAAGCGCGTTAGTCATTCTTTTTTTTTACAATTTTTTTCAAAATTTAATAATCGTCAAGAAATAGGATGGCCAGATTTAGTAGAATTGAAGTAGTGATCCAGATGAATAAAACTGCCATCGTGCCAGTTTTTTTTCATAAGGATCTGGATATTTGCAAGCAGGTAATCAAAGCCTGTTATGAAAGTGGGGTACGCGTGTTTGAATTTACCAATCGGGGCGACTACGCGCACGAAGTTTTTTCTGAACTGAACAAATACGCGGAGCAAGAAACACCGGAGCTCATCATGGGAGTGGGCTCCATTGTTGACGCCGGTACTGCTTCTCTCTACATGCAGTTAGGTGCTAATTTCATTGTATCTCCTGTGTTAAATCCTGAAATGGCCAAAGCCTGTAACCGTCGTAAAGTATCCTGGTCCCCGGGCTGTGGCTCACTCTCCGAGATCTCGTATGCCGAAGAGCTGGGAGCTGAAGTGGTCAAAATCTTTCCGGGTACACAGGTCGGTGGTCCCTCATTTGTTAAAGCCGTGCGGGCACCTCACCCCTGGACCAGCATCATGCCCACCGGTGGGGTTGCTCCCACCGAGGAAAATCTACGTGCCTGGTTGGATGCCGGGGTACACTGCGTGGGTATGGGCTCTAAACTAATCACCAAAGAGCTGATAGCAGCACGTGATTTTGCGACACTGAGAAAGAATGTAGCAGAAGCCATGCAGATCGTACAACGACTGAGGCAGTAGAACCTAACGTAAAAGCAATCATGCCGAAAATATTTCGTTCAACAACCATCATATTACTGACCGCAACATCCCTTTTAAGTTTTTCTGCCTGTACAAAAATCGGTGGTACACGTACTCTTAAAATCGCTCACTCTAATGACGCTTCCCATCCGGTACACCAGGGTATGCTTTATTTAGCAGAACGGGTTGAAGAAAAATCCGGAGGAAAGTTGAAAGTAAACGTGTACCCCAGTGCGCAACTGGGACAAGAAAGAGAGTGTATAGAATTATTGCAGATTGGTAGCCTGGCCATGACCAAGTCTTCAGCCGCCGTGATGGAAGGTTTCTCGCCCAATTACAAAGTGCTTTCCCTGCCCTATATTTTTAAAGGTAAAGAGCATCAATTTGCAGTATTGGACGGTAATGTTGGCAAAGATCTCAGACTAGAAGGAGAAAAGTATTGGCTGCGTGGCCTGACATTTTACGATGCTGGAAGCCGTAGTTTTTATACCAAAGATGCACCGGTAGAAACTCCTGGTGACCTGGAAGGCAAGAAGATACGCGTCATGCCCAGTAACACCGCCATCAATATGGTTCAGGAACTGGGTGGGTCACCCACTCCCATTTCTTACGGTGAGCTTTACACTGCCCTGCAGCAGGGTGTGGTAGACGCAGCCGAAAATAACCCCCCCAGCTTTTTCTTTTCACGTCACTATGAAGTCTGTAAATTTTACTCTCTCAATGAACATACATCCATTCCTGATATTCTTCTGATCAGCACCATTGTTTGGAATACACTTAGTGATCAGGAGCAACAATGGTTACAGGAAGCAGCGAATGAATCTGCAGCGTACCAACGGGAACTGTGGGCTAAATCCGAACAAGAAAGTTTGGAAGCGGTCAAAGCAGCCGGTGTTACAGTGACTTATCCCGATAAAAGTAAATTTGCCGAACAGGTAAAGCCCATGTACGAAAGCTACAAAGATGAGCCTGAAGTCTACGACCTTATCCAACGGATTCAATCCGTAGAGGCCGTAAAGTAGGCAGGTGGTAGCTGATACGCTTGACCTTGGCTTACCCGAGACAACGATGATTAATCTTACTGATACATTGCTAAACTAACCTCAATGAAATTTAAAGCCACGCTTGACATGATTCTAGAGCGTATCCTGGTCGTTATTATGGCTGTAATGGTCATTAATGTGCTCTGGCAGGTAGGAAGCCGCTACTTACTACAGTCGCCCAGCTCTTTTACCGATGAACTAGCTCGCTATTTACTCATTTGGCTTAGTATGCTCGGAGCCAGTTACGTCACCGGTAAACGGATGCACCTGTCTATTGACTTGCTCGCACAAAGATCGAGTCTGGAAAGGCGTAAGAAACTGAATACGCTTATCTACAGTGTTGTCGCCATATTTGCCTTTTTGGTCATGGTAGTAGGGGGAAGCCGCCTGGTATACGTGGTATCCTCGCTGGGCCAGACTTCTCCTGCTCTGGAGGTTCCGCTCTCCATCGTCTACATTGTTCTACCTATCGGTGGACTGATTATCATTTACTACAGCATTATCAACATACTGCACCCTGTAGCTCAGGACGATGAATCCATTGCGGATGCAGTTGAATAAAAACCAAACAACCTTACCACCATGTACCTCATAGAAATTCTGATACTCGTTCTCAGCTTTGTTGTACTATTGGCTTTGGGCGTGCCTATTGCTTTCAGTATCGGTATATCAGCCATGCTTACCATGCTGGTAAGTATACCCTCCCTGCCTGCTTTTACAACCGTCGCCCAACGTATGGCGACCGGACTGGATAGTTTTGCCTTACTTGCCATACCCTTTTTCATTTTAGCAGGACAACTCATGAACCGCGGGGGGATCGCCGCCAAACTCATTGACTTTGCCAAAGTCCTGGTGGGTAGGCTACCGGGCGGACTTGCTTTTGTCAATATCATTGCCTCTATGCTATTCGGAGCCATTTCTGGTTCTGCCGTAGCGGCAGCATCAGCAATTGGAGGAATTATGAACCCGCGCATGGTCAAAGAGGGGTACTCCAAGCCTTTCAGCGCAGCAGTTAATATAACATCGGCTACCACCGGTATGATCATACCGCCCAGTAACATATTGATCGTGTACTCATTAGCCAGCGGTGGTGTATCCATTGCCGCTCTCTTTGTAGCTGGCTACGTACCCGGCATCCTGGTTGGCCTCAGTCTGATGGCGGTCGCAGGAGTTTTTGCCTACCGTAAGGGCTATTCAGTTGGAGAGAAAATCAGTCTTAAATTTGCCTTATTTAAGTTTCTGGATGCCATCCCGAGCCTTATACTTCTGTTTGTGGTGATCGGAGGCATCATTGCCGGCGTCTTCACGGCTACTGAGGCATCGGCCGTAGCGGTACTCTATACTTTAATTTTGTCCATGGTATTTTACCGTCAAGTTAAGATCAAAGACCTACCCAGTATTTTAATGCAAACTGTCAACACCACGTCCATCGTGATGATCCTGATCGGTACTTCTGTCGGTATGTCCTGGGTTATGTCTTACGAGAACCTCCCACAGAGTGTCAGCAATGCGCTGCTCTCTATTAGTAACAATCCTATTGTTGTCCTGCTTCTTATCAATCTCATTTTACTTTTTGTTGGTATCTTCATGGATATGACACCAGCGGTCTTAATTTTTACTCCCATATTTCTGCCGGTAGTTACCAAACTGGGTATGGACCCAACACACTTTGGCATCGTAATGGTGCTCAACCTATGCATCGGTTTATGTACACCACCAGTAGGTTCGGTATTATTTGTTGGCTGCAGTGTGGCAAAAATAGGAATAGATAAAGTAATCAGGCCGTTATTACCCCTGTTTGTCGCGATGGTCATTGCACTTATTCTGGTAACGTACATTCCCGAGTTGAGCCTGTGGCTCCCTGCTTATTTTGGTCTATAAACAGTAGAAAAGTCACCTCCAAAACGTAATTTTTTTTCATCATTTTTTTAAAAAGAAGTAAATGTCTTCCCAGAAAAGGGAGACAATTTTTGTTTTAAGCACTTTTACTCATGTTCAGTGATAAGTCATGATTTTTGTGCTGTCAAAAATTACTTTAATAGCGGTTAAATTACTGTATACCCACAAATTATAGATTCCGCATTTGGTCGTGAATTCTGTATGAGTGAAATAGTAAAGATGAATTTAAGTGGATAAAATGTACAATGTAAGTTTTTAGAAAATTTTTCAACGTTTTTTATACTAAGCATTCTTCAACTGTCTGAAATAAGCATATTTAATAAAATTTATTATCAGTAACATCCTATTTTTTATGTAAGAATCTTTCATAATTGCAATATTAATCATACTTTTATATCAAATTTACCCAAGTATAAATCAATTTCTTTATGAAAGAAATCCGTGAGCTGATAACCATCATCAGAAAAAAGGGACAGAGAAGTATCCAACTCGTAAACCAAAATTTTCGCAAAAACGAGACTTCAAAGGATAATTTACTATATGAAGGTATTACCAATAATCAATTCCACACCGACGAAAGTGCGGCACGCGAGATATTCGGCACTGACCCCGGCAACCGCAACTATCGAAATGCCAAGGGTAAGCTGAAAACTAAGCTCTTTAATCATCTTTATTTTTTGGACTATGAAAAGGAAGAGTATACAGATTACGAAAGAAACCACTATGAAGCTCTTCATATGCTGCATCAGGCACAGGTACTGATCACCGAAGGCAGTCCGGATATTGCTGTCAGATTACTCAATCAACTCGTAAAGATTTCTAAAGAATATGAATTTACTTCAATCGGTGCTCAATCTTTAACATTACTTGGGGATGAGTACGCTAAAAAAGGAAAGTTAACGCCTTATAAGGAGGTGTCAGATGAGTTGAAGCAATTGAATAAACGGCATGAGGTTCATAAAAAATGTAAAAGCGTTTACCACCAGAATCTGGTTCAAATTAATAAGTCAGTAAGTGCACAAAACAGAATTCTTCCTCGTATCCCTAAGTCCATCAATGAAATCAAAGCTGAAGCTAAAAAGTTAAAAAGCAATAATCTCCATATCTTAGCTGCCAAACTGGAGATACTATACAACGAGATTAACCAGCATTTTAGTGATAACATCAAGATATGCACTGATCTTGAAAAAAAGTTTTTAAACAGACCTAATAAAGAGGTGACCGTAGATCTTCAGCAGGATTACATATCGTTTACCAAAATGCGGTCGTACCTGAATCTGGGTGACCTAAAGGCGGGAAAACCCTACGCTGACAAAAAAATAGAAAGTCTTAAAACGGGTAGCAACACCTGGTTTATGTTTAGCGAATATTACTTTCTGCTACTTATGAAAGGTGAAAACTATAGTGATGCCAGTTCACTTTTTCGTAAGGTAAGAACTAACAAAAATTTTAGTAGCCTTGATGAGGCTATCAAAGACCGCTGGCGTATTTACCGGGCGTTCCTCATCTTTTTCAACGAATCAAAGATTTTGCGCTGGGGCTTTAACATGGAGGAATTTCTTGAGGAAAAGCCGTGCTACGAAAGGGACTTTAATGGATATAACATCGCCACGCTGGTAGTGCAATTTATGTTTCTGCTTAGAGATGGCAATGTAGCACTTATTAAGGAATGTGTTGAGGAAATTATCAAGTACAAGTCAGCTCACCTGGATAAGCGACACAACTACCGTAGCAGCATCTTCATTCGGATGCTAGAGATTATTCTGGATAAAGAATTTGATTATGAGCAGATTTACGAAAAAGGTCAGAATTATTACAAGAAACTGATGAATACTCCCATTCCCAGCGATTTGCTACAGGATGCTGAGGTGATCCCTTACCAAATACTCTGGCAACATATCCTTGACATACTCAAAACCAATAAGGCTTACATTCATTTTCGCTTCTACAACCTGGAAGCCATGTAACATGTAAAGCCGTCGCCTTTTCTCAAAGCTACCCTTAGGCATTTCCTGGGTTTGTCGTAGATTTGTGAAGATGAGTAAAGAAAATTTTTTTCTACGTCTGCTGGTGTGGAGAATCAAACACATTAGCAACCGTAACTTTTTGTTATTTCTCAGTGTGGTAGTGGGTATCTTTTCAGGTTTAGCAGCCGTGTTTTTAAAAGAAATGGTGCACCTCATACAGCATCAGCTCTTTTCGCATCTCAGTACCGCTTATGCCTATTATTCTTACCTGGCCTACCCGCTCATCGGCATCAGCATCACTGTAATATTGGCACGCTATATTTTCAGAGAAGCTTTTGGTCATGGTATTACTGATATACTCTACGCAATTTCGCGCAAATCCAGCCACATCAGCCGTTCTAAGACGTACTCAAACCTTGTAGGCAGTGCCATCACCGTGGGCTTTGGAGGTTCTGTTGGGCTGGAGGCCCCCATCGTAGTTACCGGATCTGCAATAGGCTCAAACATTGGCAGACTGATGCACATTCCTCCCAAAAAGAAGGGATTGCTGATTGGCTGTGGAACTGCCGCGGCGATTTCTGCTATTTTTAATTCACCCATCGCCGGGGTAATTTTCAGTATTGAGGTCATTCTCATAGACGTTACTATCAATGCCTTCATCCCGCTACTCATAGCATCTGTCACCGGGTCACTGACTTCACTCTTATTGCTGGGAGACGAGATACTGTTTTCTTTCAAACTGGAAGATCCCTTCTCGGCCAACGACACAGTTTACTATATTTTGCTGGGTATTTTTTGTGGTTTGGTTTCTGTCTATTTTACGCGAATCACCTACCTCACCGAAAACCTGATGCATGGCATACAGGGTCGCGTTGGTAGGGCCATACTCGGAGGTGTTTCACTGGGTTTAATAATCTTCATTTTTCCCCCCATATACGGAGAAGGCTATGATTTCATCAAAATGATGCTGGCCGGTAACGAAGAAACGCTTTTTCAAAGTAGCCTGTTTTTTGAGCGTATTGGTAATATCCCTTTTCTGTTGCTTTTTTTACTGGGTTTAATGATCATCAAGCCATTTGCTTCGGCGCTTACAATAAGCTCTGGGGGTAATGGTGGTATTTTCGCCCCTTCTCTGTTTATTGGAGCCGTTACCGGATTTTTCTTCGCCAAAACCGTAAATACCCTCGCTATCTTTGGAGAGATCAGCCTTAGTAATTTTACCCTGGTAGGCATGTGTGGTATGATGAGCGGTGTACTACACGCCCCCCTCACGGCTATCTTCCTGATTGCTGAGCTAACCAGTGGCTACACACTTTTTGTTCCGCTTATGCTAGTTTCAGCCCTTTCCTACACCACCATTCTCTACTTTGAAAAGTATTCGCTCTACACCAAGTCACTGGTGAAGAAAGGTTATTTCATACCCGACGACCGCGACTTGCAGGTGCTCAGCCAGATTGAAATCAGAAAACTGCTGGAGACCGACCTGCTTACCATCCGGCCTGATGCTTCCTTGGGAGATCTGGTCAACCTGGTGAGAGTTTCGCATCGCAATATATTTCCGGTAGTTAACCAGAAAGAAGAACTGGTTGGCATCATTACATTGGATGACATTCGTAAAATCATGTTTGACCCTGAATCACAGGAGCAAACCCTGATCTCATCACTGATGCATGCTCCTCCTGACAAAATCGCTACCGGTGAAACTATGCAGGAAGTAATGGATAAGTTTGAAAGAACGGGTGCCTGGAATTTACCCGTATTAGACGAAGGCAAATATATTGGCCTGATCTCCAAATCCAGAATATTTAACGCCTACCGTAACCGACTGATGCGACAAAAGCAGGAATATTAATGGACGTACACATTCTGAATTGCTTATAATTTTCGTAGTTTAATTACAGAAGCAAAAGACAGTCACACGATGCATTGGTTAATATTTTTTTTACTAGCAGTATTCACCATCACCAGTCCCCTGCAGGCACAGGAGATTCAATCTTACTCTTTTAACAGTCTGGATCAAAGGATTCAGCACGAAAGCCAGCAACATACGGTACTGGTAAATTTCTGGGCCACGTGGTGCAAACCTTGCATCAAAGAGCTTCCCTACTTTGAAGCCTTGTCAGCAGATATGCAGGAAAAAAATCTGAAGATATTACTGGTAAGCCTGGATATGGAGAAGACAAGAGCGGAAAAATACGCCCAAAAAAAACAACTAAAATCAGAAGTACTCTATTTGGATGAGGTGGATTTTAATGCCTGGATAGGTAAAATATCTCCCGACTGGAGTGGTGCGATTCCTGCCACGCTGATGGTATCTCCGGCAGGGAAAAGAGCTTTTTACGAGGGTTCTTTTACCCAAGACGAGCTTTTTGAAACCGTTAATCTTTTCATAACAAACAGCAATTAGCATGAAAACTCTAACAACTGTTTTTAGCGGACTTGTGCTGGCATTAGTCCTGGGGGCTTT
>CAZZGE010000116.1:0-14169 GCA_964653665.1 uncultured Porifericola sp.
GGATCATCAACTGGAAATCATCGTAGACCACAGTGATATTTTTGCCTATCCCTGATGATAATTGACGCGAAGCATCAGAAACAGATCTTTCATAAACGAGTATGTGAGCATGGCTGTAGCAAAAATCATGGTGGCGGTGTAGAGGGGTTCGGGAAATACAAAACAGCCCATGATAGTGCCCATAAACCACATGCCTACAAATGCCCTTCGTTTTGATTTTTGAAGAACGGTGTGTTCTATGCGGCATACATATAAGATAAGCACAAAAGCATAACGCATAAGACCGGCTAATAAAACCCAGGCTCCCAACAGTTCCTGTTTCATCAGGATAACACAAAAAGCTAGTACGAAAAAGGCATCTGTTTCCTTATCAAAAAAATCCCCAAAATCTGACACGGTGTTGTACTTGCGGGCCAAGTAACCATCTAGGCCATCAGCTACCAGTATAAAGATACCGACTACCAGAAACACGTAGGGATGAAAAGCCGCCTGGAAGAAAACTAACAGCAGAATTCCCAAAATCCGGACAGCTGTAATGCTGTTGGCCCAGCCCCCGGTCTTACCGTAGATCAGCCAGAAAGGACGGCCATCAAACAAAAAAATGGCGTACAGGAAAGCAAATGAGATCGCGAACCACCGGGCTGATTCGGTAAAGAAGAATACGGAAGTACAAAGCAGCGCTCCAGCAGCAAAGTATCTAGGCCAGGTACTTAAAAAGTGAGTAGTTTGATCAGGTGTCAGGTTGTTGGTACGCTCCATGGTGATGTGAGTGTAAAGAATTTTGACGAATCAAGCTTGCATTATTATGCTTGCCTCTAATGTGTATTTTACTTTTTGAAAAAGATGCGATCCCTGTCGGGGTCAATTCATGTTAATGGCATAACTAACTTGAGAAACTCTTCACATGTTCGTATTGTACACAGACTTTGCTTCCCATGTCCAGAGCGCTTAAATTACCGATCAGTAGCATCCGTACAAACCAAAAGCAAAAATAGTTATGTTACATCACGTTTTTTTCTGGCTTAAGAACTCTGACTCGGACGAAGATAAGCACAAGCTCATTGAGGGGCTTCAGGGATTAAAACAAACCGACACACCTACCTCTATCCATATCGGGGTGCCCGCTGCTACTCCAGCCCGGGAAGTAGTTGACCAATCCTATGATGTGTCCCTGTTGGTTACTTTCGCAAGTCTATCCGACCATGACCGTTACCAGGATCACCCGGCGCACCTAAAATTTGTGGAGCAGTGCAGTCATCTCTGGGAGCATGTTAAAGTGTATGATACAGAAGATGTGTAGCATATCAGCTAGTTTATTACCCATGGAGTTGCATTGTTCCGTCTACCAGAAATCAAATGCATGGGCCTGGTTTGAGGATAATATGAGATGCTCTATGACCGACTCATCTTGCTGTACAGCACACTTTTTTTGGTTTTTGATATCTTTTGTACACTGATCATTCTATTAATATGCATCATTCATCTATTTCCCGTCAACGTTTGCAGCATCTATCCAAGGAAGAACTTTTGGAGATCATTTTACAAACAGATACCCATGTTAGCCGGGAAGAACTCTACGAAGAGTGGGCAGTTTATCAGAAAATATTTGACGAATCAACCGATGCACTATTCTTAACCCATCCGGATAATTACAAAATTCAACTGTGTAATAAGCGCGCCCTGGAAATGTTTGGCTTTCACAGTAAAGAAGAGTTGCTTGGCAAGGTAGGGGCAGGTTTTCGTCGCTACGTAGGGGAAGTGACCGACGAGGATGAGTTACAGGAGAATAACCACCAAATAGAGTACAGAAGTCGGAAGGGACACACATTCTGGGGACTCCGAAAGGTCACCCGAATACAGATTCGGGATAAAACCTACCGCTTGGTGAGGATAACCGACATTACATCCCAGAAAGAGCAGGAGAAGAAAAGTCTGTACTATGATAAGCTGTATCAGAGCGTTATCAATACCCAGCAGGAGATGGTATGTCATTTTAAACCGGATACTACCGTTACCTTTGCCAACGAGGCGTATGCCCGTAATCTGGGGATGTCGTCCGAAGAGTTGATCGGTAAAAAGTTCCTGGAACTGATCCCGGAAAAAGATCACCACTGGATCATGCAACGGCTGTGCGAAACAGCAGAAAAAGGGCAGCCCAATACTAACAAACACATTGTTGAGGCGGGTGACGGCGCCTACTACTGGCACCAATGGACTGACATTCCCATCTTTGACGAAAATGGGAAACTGGTAGAGTTTCAGGCGGTGGGCCAGGACATCAGTAGCCGTGTGCGGATGGAGCAAAGAATCAAAGAGGGAGAAGAAAAATTCAGGACGCTGGTAATGACTGTTCCCGTCGGTATTTTTCTGACTGACGAGCAGGGAAATTGCAACTGGATCAATCGGCAACTTGAGCAGATGTTTCAAATCTCCTTTCAGCAGGCTCTGGCGGATGGGTTGTACCAGCGTATTCTGGATGAAGATAAAGATCAGATTATGGGGATCTTTAAGGGGGGTATTGGCTCCGATACCGTACCCTATAGCAGGGAGGGACGTTATCAGCTTGATGACAAAATACGGTGGGCCCGCTTTACGCTGACTCCCCTGCGTAACGAATCCCAGGAGATTAAAGGCTTTGTGGGAATCGTTGAAGATTTTACCGAAAGAAAGGATTACGAGGAAACCCTGTTGGACACCCAGTCGGAGTTAAAGTCTGCCATGAAAGCCAAAGACGATTTTCTCTCTGTCATGAGTCACGAGATCCGCACTCCTCTCAATTCAATCATTGGACTCACCCAGCTGATGGCAGACTCATCATCGGACAACGATCATCAGGAAGTACTTAAGACGCTCCAGTATTCATCCAGTCAGTTGCTTACCCTGGTGAACGATATCCTTGACTTTTCTAAGCTCAGGGCGGGTAAGCTTAAACTGGAACATATCCCGTTTGATCTCAAAGAATTGCTCTACCAGGCGGTCAGTTTGTTCCAGAACCAGGCAGATCTAAAGAATATTGAATTAGTCTGTCAAATAGAAGAGGATTTACCCGTATTTATACATGGTGATCCTACCAGGCTCGGGCAGGTGCTTAATAATTTGTTGAGCAATGCTATCAAATTCACCGAGGAGGGACAGGTTAAATTAGATGTCAAAAAAACAAAAGAAGGCTCCTTGCTGATAGAAGTAGAAGATAGCGGCATCGGCATGACGAAGGAGGAGGAGATGAAGGTTTTCAAGGCGTTCATTCAGGCCAACTCTTCTACCAATCGTAAATATGGAGGTACAGGGTTAGGGCTTACCATTACCGAAAAACTAGTCAAACTACAGCAGGGAACTGTCAATTTCAGGAGCAAATCTGGAGAGGGTAGTATTTTTACCGTAGTTTTACCTCTTTATCCAGCAAAAGAACCAGCCAAGTATAATAACAATCAGCTTACGGACCTGAGCAAACTTAAGCAACTGAAGATGCTGTATGTAGAGGATGTAGTACCTAACCAGTTTTTGATGAAGAATCTCTGCCAGCGTTGGGGTACCTCTCTGGAGGTAGTCTCCAGCGGGGAAGAAGCAATAGCAAAACTTAAAGCTGATACGTACTTTGATATCATTCTTATGGATATCATGATGCCGGGAATGGATGGTTATCAGACTACGCAACGGATAAGACAGATGGCAGGCGAGTATTATCAGAAAGTGCCGATAGTTGCACTTACGGCTTCGGTATCCAACCGGGAGACGCAAATGTATAAGAAATACGGGCTGAACGACTTTGTGGAGAAGCCCCTCAATTCACAGGTGCTAATCCAGAAAATACTGGAAAGTACGCATATGTCTATCAAAAGATCGGCTCCTGCAGTTCCGCCTACTGATGATAAAGAGAGCAAAAATATGTTTACCCTGCTCCGGGAATACCACGAACAACATCCTGATGAGTTTTTAGAAATGTTGCGATGTTCTGCAGAGGGCATTCGTAAATACCAGTCAGTTTTACTTGATACATTAAGAAAGAGAGAGATAGATCAGTACCGACAACAAGTCCATAAAGTTGTCAGCTATGTAATGCTGCTGGAAAACAAAGCTTATGTGAAGCGCCTGCGTGACAGTGTGCAAATGCTGGAAGAAGGTAAAGACGAAATAAAAATAGGCCGAGGCGTGAAAGTAGTACTATCCGAAATTCTTGAAGATGTAGAAAGCATGGTACAAAAAAGTAAAAACCTGCTCAAGTGAGCAGGTTTTACTTCTAAACTACCTAAACTATGAGAAACAATTCTTTACACTTTCACACTTTTGTGCTGCAGTGATAAAACAAAGATGCCCATTGCCGAATTGATTTCATACTTACGGTTTATCAAATTATTACGCATGTAAGACTAACAACCATTTGCTGCATTTCTTTATTATAAGACCTTTGTATGAAATCCCTACTGCATACCTGGAATGTTTCGTTTGAATAAGCGGTCAAAATTCAGAAAAAACTTCGTTCCCAGGTTCAGATAGTACCTTACCGTAATACAATTCGCTACATTGCCGGGACTGATATTTCATTTAACAGGGGGGCGATACTTTACATGCTGGTATTATTCTGCTGGATTACGATAATTTCACACCGGTAACGTATTCTCTGGTACAAGTTAAGGCAAAGTTTCCTTATGCGTCGGGCCTGCTATCGTTCCGCGAAATTCTTGCATTGCTGCAAATCTGGGATCAGTTGGAGATGTATCCGGATGTAGTCATGCTGGATGGACACGGTATTGCCCATCCCAGTAGGTTGGGTGTGGCTTCCTATTTTGGATTATGGGTGTACAAACCCACCCTGGGTTGTGCCAGGAGGCTATAGATCGGCCTGCATGAGTGCCTGAAAGATCAGGCTTTATCCGCCAATAGGCTGTATGATCAGGAAGATATTTTATTTTAGGGTTTGCCCTGAGGTCTAGAACCCGTGTAAAACCTGTATATCTCTCACTCAGTCATTTGCTGGACCAGATAACAGCCCCGGCCATTAGTCGACACTGCATCGTCAGATACCGCATTCCTGCACCGACACGTCGGGCACATCTGTTGGTGCACAAACTGTGCAGAGGCAAAGTAGAACCTGGTTGTGTAAATTATTAGATTAGAACATTTAATGAGTGTATTTACTTATTATTTAAGTAGAAAATTTTAAGTACTTGTTTAAAGTCTTTTTTTTCACTCAATGTTTATATTTTGTAAAATAATATTATCTTGGAGTAGCATAAATATTAGAAATTATTTGTTTGCGTTTTATTCTCACTTTACAGTTGAATCCATCATTGTAGAGCGTATTGAGTACAGTTTCGCATCCCGTCTCCTTTTCTTAATTTTGATCTTCACAAAAGCTGAATAATTTTTATGAATACTCCCCCTAACGTAAGCATTCACCAATCCGTAGCTATCCTGGTGGATGGTAATAATATAGAAATCAGTATACACCGCATGCTGGGCAGCGGCGATACCATGATTAACTTTGATACGGTAATTCCTAAGCTTTTGAACGGGAGAGGTCTGAACCGTTTGATCTATTTCCGGGAAGGAGAAAGTATTTCCAACAAACTGGCAGAACGCCTTCACAAGTATTATTATGGTTCCGTAGTACCTTGCTACAAAGGAGCAGATATTCCTCTTAGCATCAAGGCTACCCAACTGGCCCATAAGGTAGATACGATCATTATTCTTTCCGGAGATGCAGACTATGTTGAACTGGTGCGACATCTTAAGTCTGAAGGTGTAAGGGTAGAAATCGCTGCGGTAGAAAAGAGCACGGCAGAGATCCTGATGGATGAGGCGGATTATTTTACGCCCATCACCCGCGAAGATTGCTTTGAGTATCGGCCAGTAGGTCGTAAGTCTTAGCTTCTGGCTTTTTCAACAAGGTAGTGATTTGCCTGCGATACGTTGCTGTTTGTAACCTAGAATTCTAAAGCTTTATAAACTCCTTTATGCAAAGAGAAAAAGTAACTTTAGAATGAATTTTTCTTAAGTACCGCTTCCCTGTCTCTCTAAGCTTTTATTCAGTTTTACACCAAAGCCTCGTACAGAACCTCTACCGGATGTTGAGCGATGCGGCCGGTGCCGTCCTTGATCTGGTGCCGACAACTGGTGCCTGGCGCAGCAATGATCACTTCTTCAGGCTGCTTGCGAACTGTAGGGAACAGCACCAATTCACCGATTTGCATGGATATCTCAAAGTGTTCCTTTTCATAACCAAATGACCCGGCCATACCACAGCATCCGGAAGGAATCATATGCATCTCATAGTTTTCCGGCAGGCTCAGCATCTTTTTGGTAGGTACCATGGAAGATAATGCCTTTTGGTGGCAGTGACCGTGAAGTTTGATGACGCGCTTTTCTTGCGTAAAAGTTTCCTTCGTAATATTCCCTTTGTCAATTTCACGGGCCATGAATTCATCAAAAGTGTAGGTGTGATCGGCAATACTTTGGGCATTCTGCTGCTCTACACCACGTGTCAGGTCAATGTACTCGTCTCTTAAAGTCAAAATGGCAGATGGCTCTATCCCGATGATGGGGGTCTCATCACTAACAATGTCCTTTAAATAGCTGATATTTTTATGGGCAATGTCTCGGGCTTTGCGCAATATTCCTTTGGAAAGAAAAGTACGGCCACTCTCAATGTGTTTGGGAATTTCTACTTCGTAGCCTAGCTTTTCCAGCAGTAAAATTGCTTTGATGCCAATCTCGGTATCATTATAATTGGTAAATTCATCACAGAACAAGTAGACCTTACCTTTATCCTGCTTTTGCTTTACCGGAAGTTCAGAATACTGGTTACCAATTGGGTCAGCGGTGGAGGTGGCGGCAAAGCCGCTGGTAGCCACAGTGCTTTGTTCATGACCTTTATACCACGCTCTTAAGGTTTTATCGTGTAACAGTGGCATTGAACGGCCTTTGGCGAAGCCACTTATTTTTTTGATGATTCCCGAAGTAAGCGGACTTGTCACCGACCAGTTGAATAGCCTGGGCGTCAATGCAGCCAGTGAGGTGAGTTTGGTAAAGTTACTAATGATCCGTGTGCGAAGGTCTATCCCTTTTTCATCGTAGTAGTGCTGCAGGAATTCAGCCTTCATCTTACCTATATCTACATTAGAGGGGCATTCAGACTTGCATCCTTTACACGAAAGGCAAAGATCCATCACATCTTTGATCTCATCGTGGGCGAAACGGTTTGGCTTGTCTGAGTTTGTCAGAAAATGCCGCAGGATGTTCGCGCGGGCGCGGGTCGTGTCTTTTTCGTTGCGGGTGGCCATATAACTGGGACACATAGTGCCCCCAGATAGGTGCGTCTTACGGCAGTCACCCGAGCCATTGCACTGCTCAGCGGCTCGCAGTACGCCCTGGTTTTGGCTGAAGTCAAAAATAGTATCAATCTCCGGTGTGGGATGGTCTGGCATGTAGCGCAGGTGCTGGTCCATGGGCGGAGCATCCACAATCTTCCCAGGGTTGAAAATATACTGAGGGTCCCAGGTATGCTTCACTTCTTTGATCAGCGCATAGTTTTTGTCGCCGATCATATACTGGATAAACTCGGCCCGGAGTCGCCCATCGCCGTGTTCACCACTAAGCGAACCGCGGTACTTTTTTACCAGTTGCGAAATTTCCTTGGCAATGGCACGGAACATGTCATTTCCCTGGCCTGTTTTAAGATTCAGGATGGGGCGCAGGTGAAGCTCCCCATCTCCGGCATGGGCATAGTGTACGCAGGAAAGACCATATTTTTTTAGAATCTTGTTGAAATCCGCTATGTAGTCGGGCAGGTCATTTACCGCTACCGCTGTGTCTTCAATGACCGGCTGGGCTTTGCTATCTCCAGGGACATTACCCAGCAAGCCGAGACCTGCTTTGCGTACGTTCCAGGCATCTTTGCTATCCTGGTTGTAAAGCACCGGAAAATGATAGCCGTAACCGTTGGCTTTCATTTCTTTGTACATGGCCTGGATAGCAGCATCCACTTCTTCGCGCGTTTCGCGGGCAAACTCTATCATCAGTACCGCTTTAGGCTCACCTTCTATAAAGGCTGTCAGGTTACGATACGCCATGTTAGCGCGAGTCCGCTCAATGATATGGTGGTCCATCAGTTCAGAAGCACCGGCACCGTGCTTCATGGCAATAATGTTGGCCCGTAGTGAGTCGTCTATGGTCTCAAAGTGAGGGCAAGCCAGTCCCACTTCCTTGGGAGGTAGCGGCAGACAGTTGAGCTTGATCTCGGTAATAAATGCGAGCGATCCTTCCGAGCCGCAAATCAACTTGCACATATTAAAGGCTTCACCCCCATCGGTGAATACTTCGCTGTCCATAAGCACATCTATGGCATAGCCAGTATTACGACGGCGTTTGATCTCTTTTTTCGGAAATTGCGCACGTATTTCTTCCTGCACATCTTTGTTAGATAGTCGTTGCTTTAGGGTTCGGTAAATATTGGCCTCCAACTCACTTACGGCAGTTTCTCCGGTACACTTTTTCTCAAATTCGTCCGGTGTCATGGATTTAAAAGTCGTCACACTACCGTCGCTGAGGACAGCGCGTACTTCCAGCATGTGCTCCCGGGTGGTCTCATAAATGGGCGAATGCAGGCCGCAGGAGTTATTGCCTACCATTCCACCAATCATGGCACGATTCGCCGTGGAAGTTTCCGGACCAAAGAAAAAGTTGTAGTCTTTGAGATAGACGTTCAAATCATCGCGAATGACACCCGGCTGTACGCGCACCCAGGATGCGTCCTGGTTGAGTTCCAGAATCTGTGTCATCCTCTGAGAGATGTCTACGACGATGCCTTGGCCCACTACTTGTCCCGCCAGTGAGGTTCCAGCAGCACGAGGAATGAGCGGTAAGGAATGTTGATGGGCGAAGCGGATTAACTGAATAATATCTTCTTCATCTTCCGGAATGGCTACCGCGAGCGGCATTTCCTGGTATGCCGAGGCATCCGTCGCGTAGAGTATGCGCATCGTCTCGTCGTAGTGTAGCTTTCCTTTCAGTTTGGTAGCCAAAGCATTCAGTTGCTCATTCATAGTATATTCGTTATTATCAATTTATAACAAAACTACATTTTTTTGGGGCATTTGGTTTACCATTTCTTCCCTTATCTTATCAAGAGACATACAATTACAATCAAAAACTTCAATCATGAGACTACTATGTATTTTGACTTCCGTACTCTTTCTATCATCGGATGCGCTCTTCGCTCAATCTTTACCTGTGCAGTTCAGTCAGACTTTCAAGCAAGACTGGAAAAAAGAGTGGCTTTCCAGTGGCCAAAAAGAATTTTACATCAGTGATGATGGCCAAAGGATTGTCTTTCTGACAGACAGGGTATTTCAATTACGCGATGGAACGGATGGCAGCCTCATCAGTAGCGGGACGCTCTTGCCTAAGCGCAATAAACTAATGAACGCTATTTCTTTCAGTGGTGGCCTGGCAAGTGATGCCGCCAACAATTTTGACTTTGCTGAAGGAGCAGGCTTCGCCGTTTATCCGGCAGAAAATATGATGGTAATCCTGGACTGGAATGCAGATAAAAACTATGTCAAAGCATTTGATATGGAGAGCGGTAAGATAATCTGGGATACGGATGAGTACCAGTACGCGGCCAGCCTAGAAAAGACGATGGCCCGGGCTTTACTCCAGACCGCTGCACAACAGGCAATTACTTCAGCTTACCTGAGCAGCGCTAGTTTTGCCGGTGATATATTGCTGCAGAGTGTCAGCCAGGTAGCTTCTTTGTACGACTACGATACCCGGCGCCAGTCCGGTTACACTACATTTTCGGCGGCGGCCTTTGTAAGGCCGATGGAAGGTAGCGGTAAAATTCTGCTGCGCAGCGGAGGTGAATTGGTAGCATTGAACCTGCAAACAGGTGAGGAGCAATGGCGATTTGATGACTTTCCTATAGTAGTCGGTTTCCATCGGATGCTGGATGAAGACCGTATTTTGCTGGTGAATAACAACAATAACTTCCTGCAGAAGGAAGGTGGCTCCCGCACATCTGTGGTGCTGGATGTCAACACCGGAGAAGAACTGCTGCGAATAGATCCTAAGACCAGTTTTCAGTACGCCAACACCTATGTGCTCGGAGATAATTTAGTGATGGCAACTGAGGGACTAGAAATCTTTGACCTTAACACTGGAGAACGGCTGGTCTACACCTTACAAGACGAAGAAAAAGACGCTGAGGAGGCCAGTAGCTTGGGGAAATTCTTAGCCCAGGACGATGGGGCTGCAAATTCACAGGATGCTCCCCAGTACGTAGGCTCTCTGTTCAACGGTGACTATGTCTATACCACATATGCCCGTGATTTAACCGGTACTACTGTTCTGCCCGCCCAGGTAGGCTTGACGTCCAAAATCAACATTGCTAAGTTTGACCCCTACACAGCTGAACGCCTCTGGACACATGAAAAAATTTCAGGCTCTATTGTAGATGTACCTTACGCAAATGAGCAGGACGTTGTGATGCTAAAAGATCCAGCTTTCGGAGTACCTCGCTGGCTGATACTGGATGCCAAAACGGGTGAACTGAAAAAAGAAATGAAAATGGAGACGGGTTTTGCTCTTCGTACCGGACCCTCTACCATCTGGAACGAAGATGTAGCTTACTACTCCAACGAAGATGGCTTATTTCTTTATAATACTACTACCTGGGAGGAAGAAAAATTTGTTGATGTTGACGACATGGACGTTGGTAAAATGCAGGCGATGGTACAGTATAAGAGCGGCCTGACGGTAATTTGTACCAAAGGGATCGTTTTCCTGGATGATGATGGCAATTTGCGAGCGAAAGAGGAGATCAAAAAAGTGAGCGGTGCGGTATGGAACGACAGTCACTGTCTGGTGTTCACCAAGGACGGTACACACGCCTATTCAATGGATGAGGCCAAAAAGGTTGGTACTTTGGACTATACACCGGTAGATGAAGAGCACGAATTCTACATCACCGCTGACAATGACAAAGTCATCACCATCACTGAACAACAGGAGATGCGGGCTTATACACTGAAGTAAAAGGAAACGGTACCAAAAAGGCGGGGTCAGGACTCCGCCTTACCCCACTGGATCAGGAAAGCACCGGCGATGAGAAGTAGTACTCCGATGATTTTCTTCAGATTGATGGGCTGCGGTGTAAATCCCAGCCATCCGTAGTGATCCACCACAATCGAAAAGATGAGCTGGCTGGCAATGATGATTCCAAACAGCTGAGTAGGCCCGATGATTGGTGCAATGAAGATGACTGAAGTGATAAAAAATGCTCCTAAAACGCCACCCAGCCACATCCACCACTGGGTACGCGCCAGGTGTTCTGGGTTAAGCAGGGCCGGGTCTGTTCCCATACCGATGTTTACAAGCAGCAGGCAGACAACGCCGGTAAAAAAAGAAATCAGGGCTGCCAGAAAAGGATTACCCAGCATAGCACTGAGTTGGGTGTTAGCTCCCGATTGTATGACAACGCCCATCCCCACCAGCAGCGGTATCAGTAAAAGTAGTTTTTGCATAAAATGAGATCAGACTATCGCTCGGGCAAAGATAGTCCAAAGCAACTGATTACAAAAGGTGAGAAGAGGTCAGTAATCGGTAGTGGCGAGTTGCTGGCGCTTAACGCGGTCAATGAGGCTTTGAAGTGCCTCCGCAGCAGGGTAAAGTCCGCGGGCTTTTTTCAGGTAGGCTCTGGCTTGGTCCAACTGCTGTTGATTACAATAGGTGACAGCCTCATTGTAATAATTAAGCCCTGCTAACTGATGCAGGCTGATGGTTTCGTTGATTTCAAAGTTGTACTGGTAATAGTCGGTGGCATCCGGTTCTCCACCCTGCTGATAAGCGTCTATCCTGGAGGCTATCTCTTTCGGCTCGTCAACAAACCCAGCTATACCATCAGTGCTTTCCAGTAATACCTTCTGCTGACTATCATCCACCATGACGGTCATATACACATGATAAGGTAGCTCGTGTATGTAGTACTGTATATCAAGAGCGTCAAGTACCAGGGCGTAAAAGGCGGTACCTGTAATGTAATCATAATAGCCCTTGTCCATCATTTCGTAAAAGTCAGTATGTTGCCTATAGTGCTTGAGGTAGCGGTTATGAATCTTATAGAAAATGAAACTTACCAGTCGCTCTTCGGAGCGGTAGCGCTCCTGCTTTCGGTGGAGCTTCTTGATAAAGTCGTTTAGATCCTCACGAATAGATAAGATGTCTTCAGAGGAAACATTGGGGTTGACATTCATCAGGAGATTAAAAGCATCTTTGGCAATAAAAGCTTTCTGGGGATCCTGCTGCCAAGAGTCGTTCGCATGGCTTTGCATAACGTCACCGTAAACTCGTGGCGAAAACAATATCAGAATACAGAAAAAAATTAGCAAGGTTTTGAAAAAAACCTCCATTACAAAACTCTCATTTCGTTCATTTTGCTAAAGCAATGTGAGCGAATATACTCAAAAAGTGAACAATTTGTTAACATAAAGTTAACATTAATCCTAGTGAGTATGTGATGTGAGTCAGAATGATAGGCCAAAAAGTAATCTCTTAAGACAAAATAAGATAAAAAATGCTGTATTTGAGCGTTTTACATATCATTTATCAGCAATGATCAGTAAGCCGGGGTAGATAAGAGTAAAAGCGCTATGTTAATTTAATGTTAAGCGAAATTATGCTTCTATCACAATGGTCTCCGTGATTTTGTCATGCGTAGTCTGGCAGTTGCGATCCCAGAAGTACTGGAAGAAGCCAAAACCCAGTAGCGAAGCCGATGCCGTATAACCGGTAGCCCGCTCCAGGCTGCCCCTAAAGCTAATGGGTTTGCCATTGAGACGTACCACCTTGATACCAGCCAATTTTTTGCCTGGTGTACTACCTTCCCATTGCCAGGTGAAGAGTGTAAAGTACACAAAGGCACCAAAAAAGCTGACCAGCAAACTCAAGGCGTCATTTAAATCGCTGATTGGGCGAAAAAGTCCTGAAAAACTATTTGAAACAGATGCTTTGGCGGTTTCATAAGTTTCTACCGAGAAAATACTGGTGATAAAAGCCAGCAGGGCTAAGATGGCTACGAAAAGGGGGAGATAGATAACAACGTACAGGTAGATCGTCATGTGTTGGCGAAACTGCTTTCTGAGCTGGCTATCTATATCCATATCTTCCAGTTTTCGGTCAGCAAAGCTGACATTCTTTCTCAGTATTCTCCGACTTTTCACAAGGGTGGTCCGAAGTCGCCTTTTGATGAGAAGAAACACCAGGGCAAGCGGTACCAACAAGCCAAAAAATTCAGTACAGAGCAGGATTATCAGCCAATCCAGTGCGAAAGCTATAGTCCTGCGGGGGAAACTGGCCAGGCGACTTCCTTGTAGTTTCTCATCAACCTGTAAATGGCTAAAATCAAATTTCCTACGGGTTTCTTGGGTGTGGTTATGCATCATGAAGCAATTTTCTGTGACACTTTTTTACAACTAATTACCTTATAATGACGCCCGGCAAGGGTTTTGGCTTATTTGGCTTCTGTGTAAATATTCTTATAAGCAGTTAGTCAGGCTCAGAGCCCACAGCTTTTAGCTTTCTTTTTTGATCCTAATATGCAAACTTCCCCTTTCCTTTTCCACAGCGGTAACTTATTATTTTCAAATTCCACTATCTAGAGTGTGCAAGTACTTGATAATCAATATTTAACACTAGCTGTATTACATTTAACAGCTGGCTGATAGACATACCTTCATATTTGTAAGTAAAGTATTTTGATCAACTTTCGGCCTTGCGAAATAATACTCAGCAGGAGTGTGCCTGAAACGATTTTCTACCTTGGGAAAAAAGCTGGTAAGCCCGCTGAGCATCACAACTTAATCTTATCATTATTATGTTCAAAAATCTTTGTATTGCATGGTTTGCCTTATTGTCCTGGCAGATGGCTTTTGCCTAGGATGACATTTATCAGGCGAACGATGTGCGGGACAATCGGCCCGGCATCTATCTTTTTACCAATGCAACCATTCACACAGATTTTCAGAATACTCTAGAGAATGCTTCTCTGCTGGTTCGCGATGGTTTTGTGGAAGCTGTTGGCTTCAGTATCAGCGCACCTCAAGGTGCCAAAGTAATTGATCTGCAGGATAAGCTTTTTACCCCGGATTGATTGATCTTTACAGTGATTACGGTCTA
>CAZZGE010000117.1:0-14078 GCA_964653665.1 uncultured Porifericola sp.
ACCCACCGCCGCCGATTTCACCGCCAACCTCAACGAGGGCAGTGTCTATGCGTTTGCTACCGGAGACTTTACCTACAGTGATGGAGATAGTGATCCATTGCACCACGTAACCATCGTTACAGCACCTGTCTCCGGGACGCTTTTTGTAGATAGTAACGGAAACAATTCGGTTGACGATGATGAAACCCTGGCTGATGCCGCTGATGTAAGCAAAGCCGACCTGGATGCCGGACGGCTCAAGTACCTGGCAGACGGTAGTACTTCTTCCAGCTTTACTTTCCGCGTACAT
The DNA here is from genome assembly GCA_964653665.1 of uncultured Porifericola sp. GTDB lineage: Bacteria > Bacteroidota > Bacteroidia > Cytophagales > Cyclobacteriaceae > Catalinimonas. Next base: position 290 of record CAZZGE010000117.1, read on the forward strand.
GATGGTACTGAGGCCAGTGCTTCAGCGTATACCGCTACGCTTACTGTCAATGCCCAGCCGACCGTCAGTATCAACAGCACCAGCCCTGATCCTACCAACGGCAGCCCCATTCCGGTCACCATCACCTTTAGCGAAGCGGTTACCGGCTTTACGGTGGATGACCTGAGCCTGAGCAATGCCAGCACCTCCAACTTCAGCGGCAGTGATGCCAGCTATACGGTAGACCTCACGCCCGCGGCTGAAGGAGAGATTACCCTGGATATTGCCGCAGGAGTAGCTTCTGATGCTGGCAGCGCAGGCAATAAAGCAGCCAGTCAGTTTAGCATCACCTATGATGCTACTACAGCGGCGGCTACCTTTACTGCTCCCGCCAGTGATGGCTTTGTAAGCACCGGTACTTCCGACATCACGTTTGACCTGCCGGAAGCCCCGCTGGCCGGGAGTGTTAAGCTGACCATCGCCCGCACCGGAGGGGCCGATGATCCCAATGCGCCTCACATGCTGACACTGGATCAGACCACCAGCGGTAATTATACGAATACGTATAACCCTACTGATTTATCCAATGACGCGCTGATCAGTGCGGTAAGTTCAGACCCCGATGACTTCCTGGTGGACGGAGCCATCTACAGTTTTACCCTTTCCTACCAGGATGCCCTGGGCAACGCGGCAGCCACGGCTACGCATACCAATATCATCTATGATGTAACAGCTCCCACAGTGAGCAGCGTAAGTGTACCAACCGATGGAACCTACGTAGCCGGAGATCATCTTGACTTCACCGTCAACTGGTCGGAGAGCGTCACGGTTACCGGCATACCTCAACTTGCTATCACGATAGGTGGTACAAGCGTACAGGCCGATTACCTGAGCGGCAGCGGCAGTAATGCCACCACATTCCGCTATATGGTGCAAAGTGGCGACCAAGACACTGATGGCATCACCATCGGTACCCTGGACTTTAATGGAGGAGATATTGCCGACCGCGTATTCCATGCTGACCTGACGGTCAACAATGCAGCAGCAACGAGCGGAATTTATGTAGATGCCATAGTTCCAGTAGTGAGCAGCGTAGATGTTCCTGCCGATAAAATCCACGTAGAGGGCGAAAACCTGGATTTCACCATCAACTGGAGCGAAATTGTGAATATAACAGACACTCCGGAAATATCAGTCACCATTGGCAGCAAGGAAGTAAAGGCGGTTTACGTCAGTGGTAGCGGTACAGCCGCCACTACTTTCAGCTACTCTGTAGAAGTGGGAGAAAAAGACCTGGACGGCATTAGCCTAGGTACACTGGCCCTGAGCGGAGGAACTATTCTGGATGCGGCAGGCAATGTGGCAGACCTCAACCTCAACAGCGTGAGTAATACTGGACTGGTCTGGGTAAATTCGGTAATCCCGGAAGTGACGCTTAGCCTGGATGTTCTGAGCCTGGATGAAAACGGCGGAACGGCTAAACTTATCGTAACCCTCTCCGAGTCTGCCGGTAAGGATGTAACGGTAGAACTTGACTACTCAGGAACTGCCGAAGGGCTCACCGATTACGGGGTGGAAGCAGGTGATCAGGGAGGCGGTATTATGCCCGTTGCAATGGACCTTGCTACTACGGCCGTCATTGAAGTGGGCTATACCAGCCGGGAAATGCTCATCCAACTGCTGGACGAAAGCCTGGACGAAGCCGATGAGACGGTGGTCGTAGACATTATTTCGGTAACCAATGGTACTGAAGCCAGCGAGCAGCAGGTCACCCTGACCATCCTAGATGATGACCATACGCCGGTCATTACGGCTAACCAGTCAGAGACCTTTGCCGAAAACCTGACAGCCGACAACAACATCCTGACGGTAGCCGCTACCGATGCCGATGCAAGCACCGTACTCCAAAACTGGCAGATTCTTTCTGGTAATCCTGATGAAGATGGCGACAACGAATCGGCCTTCAGTATTGATGCCGATACAGGCGAGATAACCGTAAATGATCCTGATGAGTTGGATCGTGAAATAGCAGAAAGTTTCGTGCTGGAAGTCAGCGTCAGCGATGGCACCAATACCAGTGAGACTGAGACGATAAGCTTTAGCCTGACTGATGTCAACGACATCAATCCGTACATTAATGCCGGTCAAAGCTTTGAAGTCGTGGAAGATAGCCAGAATGGCTTCATCCTGGGCTCAGTTTCAGCCACCGATGAGGACGTAACACCCACTACTTTCCAGCAGTGGCAGATTATCTCCGGTAACCCGGACAACGACCAGGACAGCCAGCCAGCCTTTGCCCTGGATGCCAGCACCGGTGAACTCAGCGTCCTGGATGCCGATGAATTAGATGGCAACACGGCTGAGTATACCCTAACAGTTTCCATGAGTGATGGCATTAATACCAGTGCAGCAGCTACGGTCAATATCAGCCTGCTGCAGGTGAACGATGCGCCTTCCTTCACTGCCGGGCAGGATATTAGCATCAACGAAGATGCCGGGACACTTAATTTTGCCGCCTGGGCTACCAACATTTCGGCTGGTCCGGACAATGAAAGTAATCAGTTGCTCACATTTGTCCTTAGCACTACTGATGATGCTTTTTTTGCAGACTTGCCCACAATAGATGAGGGCGGCAAGCTAAGCTTCACCCCAGCCGATAACGTCAACGGCTCGGTGAACGTGACCGTTTATCTGCAGGATGATGGAGGCAGTGCCAACGGTGGCGTAGATAAATCTGAAACGATCAACTTTACTATCAGTGTAACTGCTGTCAACGATGTTCCCAGCTTCGTAAAAGGCGAAGACATCAGCCTGCAGGCGGGAGCAGCAGACTACCGCTACGAAGGCTGGGCCAGTCTGATCAGTGCCGGCCAGGCCAACGAAGCCACCCAGCAGCTTAGCTTTGTAGCCAGCAACGACCAGCCCGACTTCTTTACCAGCCAGCCGGCCATCTCGGACAGTGGCGAGCTCTCCTTCAGCCTGGCCGACAACGTCAGTGGAACGGTCACTGTTACTGTACAGCTCAAGGACGACGGCGGCACGGCCAACGGCGGGGAGGATAGTGCTGAGCCGGAAACTTTCACCATCACAGTGGGTAAGATAGCGCAGGTCATTACTTTTACGCCCCTGCAGGATATGAAAGTAGGCCAGGACCCGATCCTGCTGCAAGCCAGCGGTGGAGATTCCGGGCAGCCGGTCACCTTCTCTATTAGCACCGAACCGGCTCGGGGCGTCGCCCGCCTGGAAGGTAACCAGCTCATCATTGAGAACGTGGGTGAAGTAACTGTTACAGCCACCCAGGCCGGTAACGACACCTACCAGCAGGCTAAAGCCATGTTGCGCCGCTTCAACATCAGCGCCAACAAACTCTTCCTACCCAGCCTGTTTACACCCAACGAAGACGGCAATAACGACCGCTTCATCGTGCGGGGTGGCGGAGGCATCGCTACAGTAGACTTCGTCATCTTTGACCGGAATAACAACATCGTTTTCCGCTCTTCCAGTTGGGAGGAGATCACCGGACAAGGCTGGGATGGTACACATCAGGGCAAAAAGCAGCCGATGGGCAGCTACGTCTGGGTCATCAAAGGCACTTTTACCAATGGTCAGCCCCTGAGTCTGAACGGAAGCCAGACCGGTATTATTCGCCTGCTTCGCTAGTACAAACCACCAAAGAAATTACAACATCAGCATCATGATACAATCCTATATTTGCCGCATCTCTGCATCGCTGTCCTTGGTACTGCTCTGTCTTTCGTCAGCGCAGGCCCAGCAGGGCAACTTCTCCCTCTACCATCAGACGCCCTTCCTGACCAACCCGGCCATGATCGGCACGGTAGAAGATGATCGGGTGTTTGCCAACTTCCGCAACCAGTCGGTCAGTGCCGGTGAGAACTTTCAGACCTCCATGCTGTCGGGCTACATGCCCTTCCGGGTAGGGCATCACCGGCTGGGGGTAGGGGCGGCCTTCATCAACGACCGCTCCTCGGACATTGTGCAGACCAACGGGGGTATGCTGGGGCTGGCCTACAGCATACAGGTGTTTCCCCGCAGCTCGCTGAGCATGGGGTTCCAGGGTGGCTTCTTCCAGCGGAGCCTGGGCTTTGACTTTACCACCGACCAGCAGTACGTGGACGGGGCTTTTGACCCAAATGCCAATAGTGGGGAGAGCCTGATCAACCGCACAGTGGGCTTTATGACTGGCAGCGGTGGACTGCACTGGCAGTGGAAGGATGTGGATGGTCAGCTCAAAGCCTTTGCCGGGGCGTCCATCTTCAACTTCAACCAGCCCAATGCCTCCTTCATCACCGACGGTCAGGATGAGGTGCCAGTATCCTGGAAGTTTACCGCTGGCTACCAGGCCTTTCGCCAAGGGCGCTTCTCGGTGATGCCGACACTGCGCTTTGTGCAGGAAGCGCAGAGCAACTTCTGGAACGCCGGCACCTGGCTGGGCTACCAGCTGAACCGGGTGCGACAGCAGCAGCTCGCTTTGGGGATGTGGTACAATACCAACCGAGCCGGAGTGCTGTCGCTGGAATACCAGCAGGAGAACCTCAGTATCGCCACCTCTTATGATTTGCCCGTGTCCAGCGAGCTGAACACGGCGCTTCAGACCGGTATCTTTGAGATCTCTATGTCGCTGCGTATCCGCAAGGTCAAACAGCCTACTGCCCCCATAGTGGTAGAAGAGGAAATGATGGAAGAAATTGAAGAAAAGCTGGCACCCAAACCTCTGCCGCTGGCCAAACCCACCGAGGTAGAGAAGCTACAGAGCAGCCCCATGGAGTTGGCTGCCGCTAACTTACCACCAGTGAACCGGCAGATGCAACTAGCCGAGAAAGATGAGCTCAGCCTGGAGAAAAACGTGAACTTTGAGTTTCAGACGTCCGACCTGGATCAACCCTCCAGGGAGTTCCTCAACCAGATCGCCAGTATCATGCAGCGCAACGAATGGCTGAAAGTAGCACTGATTGGTCATAGCTGCAGTGTAGGCACCGAAGAACGCAACCGGGCTCTGTCGCTGGAGCGGGCCCGGGTGGTACAGGACTACCTGCAGCAGCAAGGCATCTCCGGGAATCGCTTTATCATCAAAGGCGCTGGGGAAAGCAAGCCTATCACCAGCAACGCCACTGAAAAGGGGCGAAGCGTCAACCGCCGGGTGGAGTTTAAAATCATAGAAGAATAGAGATACTACTAGTACAATGATAGCCCGGGTATGGGCTGGAGAAAGAAGGCTGTCTCATCACCGGGGCAGCTTTTTCTGTTATCTGGTAAACAGCTGTTTTCCTGTTCATACGATCTGCGTCAGATTGCTGCTTGTATGGCTAGCATTCAACCTTAGACGAACAATTCACTTTTTTATTTGTGCTGTGAAAAGGACGTTTGTAAAATACTTTTTTGATTACATTTGCCTTCCAAAAAAACAGATCTGATGAATATTCTAGACACCATCGTAGCCCGTAAACGCGAGGAACTGGCAGAACTCAAAGCTTCTACCAGCTTCAAGCAGTTGGAAAGCATGCCTCATTTTTCACGGAAGGTATTGTCCCTGTCGCAGTCGCTCCGTGATAAGCAGCAGGCCGGTATGCCCAGCATCATTGCCGAGTTCAAGCGGAAGTCACCTTCCAAGGGAACCATCAACGCGGATGCAAGCGTAAAGGAAACCACTACTGGCTACGTAAAGGCCGGCGCCGCGGCCTTGTCAGTACTGACTGATGTGGATTTTTTTGATGGTAGTAATGAAAACCTGCAGATCGCCCGGGAGCACAATGATTGCCCCGTTTTGCGGAAAGATTTTACCATTGACCTCTTTCAGATTACTGAGGCCAAAGCGCTGGGGGCCGATGCCATCCTCCTAATCGCTGCCATTCTCAGTCCGGAGGAAGTCCGGCACCTGGCTGGCTGGGCCCGTGACATGGGGTTGGAGGTGCTACTGGAAGTGCATGATGAAGAGGAACTCAGGCGTACGGCTCTGGACAAAAAAATTGCACCTTTCATCAATGTGGTAGGGGTGAACAACCGTAATCTCAAAACGTTTGAGGTAAGCATACAGACATCCATTGACCTGGCGAAGCTCATGCCGGAGCAGATGGTCAAAATCTCCGAAAGCGGTATCAGCGACCCGGAAAACATTCGTACGCTCATACAGCATGGCTACGAGGGCTTCCTCATCGGTGAGACCTTTATGAAACAACCTGACCCGGCGGGAGCCTGCTGGGATTTTATCTGCCGGATCAAGGCTTAAAACGAACCAGAACCCATACAATCAGGTTGGTAATAGCATGAATTGCCCGAACCTAAAGCTTAAAGTATGCGGCATGAAGTTTCCTCATAATATGCTGAAAGTAGCCCAGATGAAACCTGACTACCTGGGTTTTATCTTTTATGAGAAATCGCCCCGCTACATGCCGGATACCCTAAGTCCGCAGGATCTACGACAACTGCCCAAACGAACGCAAAAAGTGGGTGTGTTTGTGAACGCCAGCACCGAATACATACAAAAACAGGCGAAGGCCTACCGACTGGATCTGCTGCAACTGCACGGTGACGAAAGCCCGCAACAGTGTAAGGTATTGAAAAAAGCAGGTCATAAGCTGATCAAAGTTTTCAGCCTGGGCAGGGAAGATTTTGATTTTACTTTGTTAGAAACCTATAGGCCCTACGTTCAGTACTTCCTGTTTGATACCAAAGGCAAACAACCGGGGGGTAATGGAGAAACCTTTGACTGGAGTTTACTCCGGGATTACGACCAGGAAATACCTTTCTTCTTGAGTGGCGGTATTAGCCTGGATAATGTAGCTTTGCTCAGGGGTATTCCTCACCTGAATATCCATGCCATTGATGTCAACAGCCGTTTTGAGGTGGAACCCGGCATCAAAGACATTAACTTGGTGCAAAAGCTCAAGGATAAAATGAAGCGATAAAAAAGGAATTTTTCTTTTTACCAGGAAATTACTTTTACTTCATTCTAGTCATTCCGCTTGAATTCAAGTAATTTGCAATCTGTAATTAATCTTACATGGACACACAAGCTATAGAACACAGCCCCTATAATGTTAACCAACGAGGCTACTACGGACAGTTTGGGGGAGCCTTTATCCCCGAAATGCTGTATCCTAATATTGAAGAGCTTCGGAAACACTACCTGCAGATTATTCGCGAGCCTGATTTCCAGCAGGAATTTCGGCAGTTGCTCAAAGATTACGTAGGCCGCCCGACCCCCCTTTACTTTGCTCAGCGTCTTTCTGAGAAGTTTGGTGCCAAGATTTACCTGAAGCGTGAAGATCTCTGCCACACCGGTGCACACAAAGTCAACAATACTGTTGGGCAGATACTGCTGGCCCAACGGCTCAACAAAAAATTTATCATCGCTGAAACTGGTGCCGGTCAGCACGGTGTGGCTACGGCTACCGTGTGTGCCCTGATGGGCATGCCCTGTAAGGTGTTTATGGGAGCCGTGGATATGCAGCGGCAGAAGCCTAATGTGGAGCGAATGCGCATCCTGGGTACCGAAGTGATTCCTGCCGAGTCGGGCAGCAAAACGTTAAAGGATGCCACCAACGAGGCCATGCGTCACTGGATTAATAATCCTAAAGACAGCCACTACATCATTGGCTCAGTTGTGGGCCCCCATCCCTATCCGGATATGGTTGCTCGTTTTCAGTCGGTGGTAAGCGAAGAAATAAAGTGGCAACTCAAGGAAGTAACTGGCTCTCAGAACCCTGACTACGTCATTGCCTGCGTGGGAGGCGGAAGCAATGCTGCCGGCGCTTACTATCACTACTTCGACGATGAAGACGTAAAGCTAGTGGCGGTAGAAGCAGCGGGAGAAGGAGTCGCCACCGGTCGCTCAGCGGCTACCACAACCCTGGGTAAACCGGGAATTTTGCACGGCAGCCGTACCTTGCTAATGCAGACCACTGACGGTCAGGTGACAGAACCCCATTCTATCTCCGCTGGTCTGGATTATCCTGGTATCGGGCCTATGCATGCCAACCTTTTTGATACCGGCCGCGGTCAGTTTTTCAGTGTCACCGACGACGAAGCTATGAAAGCCGGGGTGATGCTCAGTCGGTTGGAAGGTATCATTCCTGCCGTAGAAACGGCTCACGCCATCGGGGTACTCCATCAGATGAGTCTTAAGTCCGAGGATACGGTAGTCATTAGCCTCTCCGGACGGGGTGACAAAGACCTGGAGACTTACATCAAGTGGGGTAAATATTAAATCCGGAGAGGCAACTTTTCTGGTACATGAGAGAATACGATAAGATCATCAAAGAAAATATTGAAGCTATTTTGCTCACACTGAGTAAGAAGCTACTGGGCTTTGAAATCAGGAACTTGTAGACCTGCCAGAAAAACTGCAGACAACCATCGTACGGGAACCGGATTTTTTGAAAAAGATCAACCTGAAAGATGGCTCTGAAGTCAGACTCCATTTGGAATTTTCAGACCAGCGACGAAGTGAGTATGGTGTACCATATGGCAGAGTACAAAGCTATCCTTTAACGAAAATTTAAGTTGCCTGTCCGGTAGTTTGTAATCTACTTAGGGATGGCTGAACCTAGCATGCGCGCCCAATTACCCAAGGAAGAGCAGATCAAAGGCTTTGAACTGCGCAACATTCACAAGCTTCCGGTAGAACAAGTGCTTGACTCGAATATTCCAGAAGAAATCGTGCTATCCATTTTAGCAGATTATCCCACCGCTAATGCTGAAAAAGTAATCTTCTCAATTATTCATAAGCTCAAAAAAGTAGCAGCAGATGAGGCCGCACTCAAAAAAAGCCTTCAACAGTTGATGACTCCAAGTCGTGTACGTAAATCAGACAAAGAAGTAGAAAAACAAATAGAAGCCATGCCTATCACATACGGGTATAAATACCGATTATCTCTACAACAAGGGAATGAAGAAAGATATTGAGAAGCTTATCACCAATCTCCTGCAAAACTCTAACAGCACCCTTGCTCAGCATTCATATCATTTCCCATTAAATTCTTGGTAGAACCATATTTTCCACACCAAGCATGACTAGTTGCGCTTTTCTGAGTATGGATAGCCTGGAAGGCTACGTAAGTTATGATCATCTGGCGATGGATGCCCTGTGTCAGTATGGCTGGCAGGTGGCGGAGGTTTCGTGGCGTAACTGTACAGTAGACTGGGATCAGTACGATGTTGTTCTGATCCGTACGCCCTGGGACTATCAGGATGACCCGGAGGCATTTATGGCAGTGCTAGAACAGATTGAAGACTCCTCGGCACGACTGGAAAACCGTCTTGAGTTGGTTAGGTAGAACCTCAATAAACTTTACCTAAGAGAACTGGCGTAAAAAGGGGCGCTGATTGTACCTACTTGCTGGGATCAGGATTTTTCGGTAGCAAACTTTCGTCGCTGGTCGGCACTGTTTCCCGGTCGGGAACTGATAGTTAAACCACTGATCAGCGCCAACGCTGACCATACTTACCGCCTGCCAGCCGAAACTGAAGACTCAGTACTGAAAGAGCTGACCCTATTATTCGCCCAACGTCCTTTTATGGTACAGCCCTTTATGCCATCAGTCATTGATGAAGGTGAGTATTCAGTTTTCTTCTTCGGAGACCAGTACTCGCATACCATTTTGAAGACGCCTAAACCGACTGACTTCCGGGTGCAGGAGGAGCACGGCGGACTTATCCGAGCAGTAGATCCTGAAAAACAACTTCTGGTAACAGCCCGTGAGGTGCTTAGGCTCATAGACCCTCTCCCTCTCTACAGTCGTATTGATCTGGTCAGGACTGAAAAAAATCGGTTTGCCCTTATGGAAGTTGAGCTGATTGAGCCATCTTTGTACTTCTCATACAGTGAACCCTCAGCAGAGCTGTTCGCCAGGGCGGTACAAGACCGGATGTAACAAAGTATAGCCCGTGCGCAGTTATACCGATTAAAGAGACAGAATCTACAGTTTAACAAACCAGATATCGTAAAGAGAATAACCTGAATATGATCAAGACCAGTAATCGACTTGACCATCTTTTTCAGCAGAAGAAGAAATCTATATTGTCCATTTACTACACAGCTGGATTTCCGGACCTGAATGATACTGTCCGGATTGCTAAGTACCTGCAGGAAGCGGGAGCTGACATTGTTGAGATCGGTATGCCATTTTCTGACCCCCTGGCGGATGGCCCTACCATTCAGCAGAGCAGCTTGCAAGCGCTCAACAATGGCATGACCATCAAATTGTTGTTTGAGCAAATCCGGGACATTCGGCAAAAGGTGGATATTCCGATCATCCTGATGGGCTACCTGAATCCGGCCATGCAGTACGACCTTAAGCATTTTTGTGAGGACTGCCAGAAGGCAGGCGTAGATGCGCTCATCTTGCCTGACCTGCCTATGCAAGAGTACCTGGACGAATATAAAGACTTGTTTGAATCCTACGGCCTTTACAATATTTTTCTGATTTCTCCCCAAACCTCTGAAGCCCGTATTCGCCTGATTGACGAAAACTCTCACGGTTTCATCTACATGGTATCTTCCGCCAGTATTACCGGTGCAAGGTCGGGTATTTCGGAGGAGCAGGTCGCATATTTTAAAAGAGTAGAGGATATGCAGCTGAAGCATCCTACCCTCATTGGTTTCGGAATTTCTAATTATGAGACGTTTGCCAAAGCTTGTGAATACAGTTGCGGAGCCATCATCGGCAGTGCTTTCATCAGAATGCTGGAGAAAAGCCAGAACCTACGCGAAGACGTGAAGGCCTATATCAGTGCGGTGAAGGGTGACCTTTAACATAGGCTGTACAAATAAGAAAAAAAGCTCTCCGTATTTTTGTGTTATAACGACGACAAAAAAACGAGGAACTCGTACAAAGAACAAGACAATAGCACGGCAACTGATTAGAAATCCAAAGCGATTTACCGGCGCCAAGAGAACGAGAAACTGCGCAAGCGCATCCGCGCGCTTATAGTAAGCCGTGATGGCTGGGAGTCCTGATAGAGGACTTCCCCTTTACCCGTACCTTACCGCGCATGAAAACCTGGAACCTAACTTTGAGCCTTTGGTGAAACTGGCCGTTAAAATGCTCTTATACGTTGCCGGTATGCAGGCCCTACAGTTTTGGCTAAGTATGCGCTTACGGAGTTTTACTGTTGCTCCGGGGGTGGGTATCATTGGATTTGTCATTTGTAGTCTGCTGTTGGAGTAGCCCAACATCATGTACATCCGCTGCCGTATTTGGAGGGCGTGACGACTGCTCCGCTGGTCGGTAGCATAGAGGTCTTAAGTTTGGGTTACTTTTTTTGTTTTCGGGATACTGGGCGTGCTTGATTTCAAAAGGCTATCATTGGGTACATGAGTACAAATACTTTGATACGTTAGCATATTGAAAGGCTCATTCTTAAAATGAGAAATACAGCTGGGGTCATGTTCTACATTTTTTGGAAGAAGGGTGTGCAATTTCTTCACGGTATGTAGGTCATATTCTACGAAAAATGGTTTTTTTTAAAGATTTTAGCCTTTTTTGTAAAACTATGATTTCATTTTTTAGTCAATCATTACTTTTTGTATCGTACATCTACAGCTTGGCATCTATTTTCACAATAGTGATAAATGTCGCCTCATTTTTGCCTATTCGCATTCATTAACCATTACAGAAATTAAGTATTTACCAGTAGAACAGTAGAGGTGTTATGGAAACTATCAACCACATTTTTTGTACGGTGATGCTCACCGTTTTTTTGGGAAGCTTAGCACATGCTCAGGAAAATACGGATGCCGACCAGCTAGACCAGCAGTTTGAGAAACTCAAGAGCAATTCTAATTCAGTACAGTCAGGTTCCGGCAGGGAGTATAAAGTGATGAACCTGCAAAGCCTGAATTCACTGTGGAACGACGTTCAGGAATTGATGGCTGCTTCAAGTGAAGAGCTTGAACAAACCAAAAGCAAGGTGAATGCGCTCAACGAGGAAGTGGCTAATCTCAGTCAGCGTGTGGAAGCACAACAAGCCAGTATCCAGGAAAGTGATTTTGCTGTTACTCATCTCAGTGTGCTGGGTAACGACATTTCCAAGAGTAAGTTTGTGGCTACATTTTAGATCGTCATTGGTGTGCTGTTCGTACTGCTAGTAGTAGCGGTCTACCAGTACAAACTAACCCGGGACACAACACGCCGTACCCAGATTAACTTTATGCAATTACAGGAAGAAATGGAAGAACTGCGAAAAACTTCACTAGAGAAGGAACGCCGCCTGAGACGAGAGTTACAGACTGAACGTAACATGATTGAGGAGATGGGTCGTAATCCGGGTTATAAAAGATAGCTACCGCCCACCCCACAATCTTTATAAATAAACCGCCTTCGGGCGGTTTATTTTTGTGTCACACAAAAGTAGGCTGCTACGAGTAATGGGTTTTTCAGGTGAATACAGTCAGATTTTTTAAAAAACCTGGAAACGTCCGAAATTTTTTTTGTGTAACGTGATTATTTTTTCTCATATTTAAGTGATCGTTATTCGAGAGACTTTGAAGCCTTTTTTTGAAATCACGCTACCATTTGGCTTAAAAAATAAAAACAATTATATCTGGTTAATTCTTTACTAAATACGTTGCAGGTCAGGCACTTACGGATTACAGTTATTGTAGATAGCAAATGATGACAGACGAGAAGAATTTTCTACATTTCTTTCTTAAAGTAGAGATAATGGACTTACTTTCAGTTTTAACAATACCAGAAAAATAGGTGAACAATGAGACTAATATTTAAAGTTACTTGATTAGACGTTTAATTTTTTTTTACTTTCATTAAACAATGGATTTAGACACTAGTTCTTTATCATGTTTATCAACCAACTAAAAACAAGGTATTATGGAAACATTCAATCTCTTTCTCATCGAAACCTTTCCTAAGGACGATCCAGTAGCGTTTACTTTCTTTAGTGGCTACATGGCAATGTTTGCTGCTACAATCTTCTTCTGGATGTCCATTCCAATGGTATCCAACAAGTGGAAAACCTCTTTGATCGTTTCAGGACTGGTAACCTTTATCGCAGGAGTACATTATTTCTACATGCGAGACACTTACATGGCTACAGGAGAGTCTCCTACTGCTTATCGCTACATTGACTGGACACTTACAGTACCCCTGTTAATGGTAGAATTCTACTTACTGCTTAAGCCCGCTGGTGCTAAGCTCGGTCTGCTATGGAAGCTTGTTGTTGCTGCATTAGTGATGCTTGTTGCTGGTTACATCGGTGAAGCTTTCTACGCTACTGATGGAGGCATGAACATCCTATGGGGTATTATTTCAACATTGGGTTATGTTTATATCCTTTATGAGGTGTATGCTGGAGAAGGTAAGAAGTTGGCCGCAGAGTCTGGTCCGTTCATCAAGTCCGCCCAGAACAAGATTACTTGGTTTGTATTTGCTGGTTGGGCAATTTACCCTATCGGTTACATGCTATTAGATGGTAACCTGCTGTCTGGACTTGCCGATACACTTCCTATCGATCTTGTATACAACGTAGGTGATGCTGTGAATAAGATCGGATTTGGCTTGGTAACTTACTCTGCAGCCATATCAATGACTAAAGAGGAAGGCGAAGGCGTAGGTGCTTCAGCCAATGGTAAGACAGCTCAGACTGTGGCCTAGTAAGGATTTTAATACAAATGACGATTAAATTTTATTGTGTAAAAAAAAGCCGCTTTCTAAGTGGCTTTTTTTATACCTGTATGTTCACAGTATATGCATCCACTGAGATTCTGGGGTAAAGTGATATCGGTCCGCAAGCAGGTGTGGAATGTAATCCCCTCCTAATAAGCTTTGTCATACAT
>CAZZGE010000118.1:0-14070 GCA_964653665.1 uncultured Porifericola sp.
CCTGAGCTGCTTACCTTTACGGCGGACAATAAAGTTCATGATTTTATCAAGCAGCAGTACTTTGCTCTTCATAAAGTTGCGGAATTTTTCTTCAAAAATTCCCATTTCCTGCTTTATCGGCGCCTGGATCTTATGGATGCTATTGCTCATGAACGTAGATACAATATTACCACCTAACTACACCAAAGCAAAAAAACAGAAGGGAATTGAAAACTCTGTAAAACGTTAGAGAGATAATTTTCTTTTCGCTTATCATTTTATAAAGGTGTTATGAATTTTGATACTCCCTTTTTCAGAATTTGTTTAATATTTACAACTCATGGACATCACAAAAATACTTAATCCTACACCGCTTACTTCAGCACATCACCAGAAGCCTATCACATATGACGTACGCTTCTTACCGGACGGGGCTCCCAAACCTGTCATCCTGTTTTCCCACGGATTTAAAGGTTTTAAAGATTGGGGGCACTTCAACCTGATGGCGGATGCCTATGCTCAGGCTGGTTTTGTGTTTGTCAAGTTCAACCACTCTCATAACGGTACCACACCAGAAAAACCCACTGAGTTCGCCGATCTTGAAGCATTTGGCAACAACAATTTCAGCATTGAAATGGACGATACCGGTGCCATGATAGATCGCATATTTTCTACGGATTTTCCGGTGCATGGCCAGGAAATTGACCGGGAACGACTCTATTTGATGGGACACAGCCGGGGGGGGTGCCTTGGTGCTCATGAAAGCTAAAGAGGATAAGCGAGTGCGGGGCATCGTTACACTGGCGGCAGTCACCAACTGGGAAGAACGCTGGCCGGAACCTCTACTGCAGGCGTGGCAGAAGCAGGGAGTATATACCATTCAAAACTCTCGTACCGGGCAGGAAATGCCTCTCTACTACCAGATTGTAGAAGATTACTACCAACATAAAGATCGTTTCGACTTACCTACCATTATTCAGCAACTGGAGGTCCCTATACTGGCTTTTCATGGCACAGAAGACCCGACGGTACCGGTACATATGGCTCATGACTTAGACATCTGGAATAAGCAGGCCACTGTAGAAATAGTTGAAGGCGCTAATCATGTTTTTGGGGGAAAGCATCCCTATGATGGAGTATCCTTACCGGAACACACGGCCTGGGTGGTGAAAAAAAGCACGAATTTCATGAAAGAAATGGATAGCTAAGAACTGGTTTTAATTGATTAAACCCTATATTAATACCTAGTTATTCTTGTTAGGTAATTCAATATCTATGTGTTTTTTTTGCAATTAATTACCTTACTCTCAATAAATAATTGCATATAAGAATATACCAAGTAGTCAGATTTCTTTGTCTTTTGGATTGATTATTTTGCTTTTATACGCTCGCTGGTCTATTTTCTCACAAAATAAGTAACTAGTCTGCACTACAGCTAGTTTGTGTGGATGTTTTTCACTTTAGCATAATACTATGGCCAATCATCAACTGGAAGCACTCGGCAAAATACTGAATCAGGTAGTTGATGAGCTGTACATTTTCAGTAGGGGTGATCTACAGCTTTATTTTGTCAGTAAGATGGTCATAGATAACTTGGGTTACTCTGAAGAAGAGCTCCTGCAAATGAAAGTCACTGACTTACAATCAGCTACTTCAGCAGAAAATATAATGAACGAACTTTCCCGAATCAGTAGTCAGTGCCCTGTAATACATACAGAGACTATACACTGTAGAAAAGACGGTAGCAGCTACCCGGTGAAGCTACAGTTACAGCGTGCCATCTACCTGGAGCAAGACGTGTTTGTAGCAGTGGCAACCGACATTACGGAGGAACAAAAATCTGCTGAGGAAGCAGAACGCCACCAGCGAATGGTAGAGAGCATTGCCGATACTTCACCAGAACTACTCTACGTTTTTGATTTTGAGAAAAACCAGTACATCTACTTCAGCAACCATATCAAAGATATGCTAGGTTACGAAGTAGAAGAAGTACTGAATGGCCAGGTTCAGCTGTTTTCCCTGCTGCATCCTGAAGACGAACAGAAGATAATAGAAAATTTTAACTACAAGATGCTGCAGATTCACGGTGATGAAGTACTGGAAACCATCTACCGGGTTAGACATCGTGAAGGGCATTGGGTATGGCTTTCCAGCCGGGACAAGCCTTTTCGGAGAAACTCAGCAGGAGAGGTAGTACAATCCGTAGGTACAGCACAGGACATTACACACCAGATGCAGTACGAGCAGAAATTGGAGCAGCAAAACCAGGAACTGAAGAAGGCCAATGCTGAGCTTGACCGGTTTGTCTACAGTTCTTCACATGATCTTCGTGCCCCACTTGCATCGGTGCTCGGCCTGATTAACCTATCACTGATCAGCAATGATCCTTTAGAAAAGGACACCTACACCAAGATGATGGAAGAGAGCCTCAACCGACTTGACCGTTTTATACAGGACATCATTCACTATTCTCGTAACAGCCGGATGGAAGTTTCAAGGGATGCTATTGATTTCAGGAAGCTGGTATCAGATACCCTGGAGAAACTGCACTACATAGAGGGTATAGATCAGATATCCTTTGATGACAGCTATAACATACAATATCCATTTGTCTCTGACCAACGAAGACTTTTTATTATTCTTTCAAATCTTATCGGCAACGCAGTCCGCTATCGTAATCTGAGTGAAGATAAGCCATTCGTACACATCCGGGTAAAAGCCGACGCAAAGGAAGCTACGCTCGTCGTTGAGGATAACGGCATAGGCATCGCCCGTGATTACCAGGACAAAGTTTTTGATATGTTTTTTAAAGCCAGCCACGAAAACCACGGTTCCGGGCTGGGGCTGTACATCGTCAAGGAAACCGTCGATGTACTGAAAGGCAAAGTTACCTTTAGCTCGTCCACACGACAGGGTACTACTTTTACCGTCTCTATTCCCAACCTGAAGGCATAAGAACTTGCCGTTAGTATCTTCGTAAAGATGAATACTGACATAATTATCTAACGATGCATTATTTTTCTTTGCTAAGCCTGGGGTTACTTTTCATTCTGGCTTCTTGTAACACACAACCTGACCCACAGCAAATTATCAACCGTAGCATTGAAGCACACGGTGGTGACCAGCTACAGCAATCACACCTAAGCTTTGACTTTCGCAAAAAACACTATGAAGTAGATTTTGACGGTGGCTTGTTCCGGTACGAAAGTGTCCTGAATGACTCCACAGGTCAGATACAAGATGTTCTTACCAATCAGGGTTTTACCCGGGAAGTCAATGGCCAGGTCCTAAATCTCTCTGAAGAGGACAATACCAAATATAAAAACTCTCTTAATTCGGTGGTTTACTTTGCATTGCTCCCCTATTTTCTCACTGACCCGGCTGCGAACACACAACTGCTGGGTACTACGACCATCCAGAGGAACCCCTACTACGAGATCAAAGTCACCTTTGACCAGGAAGGCGGTGGTACCGACTACGAAGATGTGTTCATTTACTGGATACACCAAGAGGACTACACGATGGACTACCTGGCCTATTCATTTCATGTAAATGATGGTGGCACCCGCTTCCGGGAGGCTTACAACGTGCGTGAAATCGGTGGGATACGCTTTGCCGATTACATCAACTATGAAAGTACGGAAGAAGACTTTGCGCTGGAAGACTACGAACAGCTGTTCCAGGAAAGTAAAGTAGAAGAACTCTCTCGTATAAATCTGGAGAACATAAGTGTTGAATTAAAACGCAACTGATACATTGAATGAACAATGGCCCAACTTATTTGTGCCAGGTGCGGGTAAATCAGGTACCAGTAGCCTACATGCTTACCTTGACTTACATCCCCTTATCGCAATGTCAAAAGAGAAAGAGCCTTCTTTCTTCACTGACACAAAGGGCTTAACTAAAAGGAAGACTTACTATCTGGATCTTTTTAAATCACAAAGAAAAGTACTGTACCGAGGAGAATCTAGCACCGGATATATGGGTTCGCTGGAGGCCATCAAGAATATCAAGGCCTACATTACTCAGCCAAAATTGATATTTATACTCCGCAACCCTATTGACAGAGCATTTTCCCACTTTCGATGGATGACCAGTTTAGGTTACGAAAAGCGAGATTTTGAAGAAGCTATCAATAGCGACATAAAAGGAACAAAGCATGCCAAAACCTCAGTGGCTTTTGGCAGTAAACACTACTACCAGGAAGGTCTATATGCTAAATGGATTAGCAGATACATAAATGCATTTGGCAAGCAAAATATCTATATTATCACCTCCGAAAGGCTACGCGAAATACCTCTTCATACACTGAATAGCTGCTTTCATTTTTTAGGTATAGATGCTTTGTCTGATCTACAACCAATAAACTTGAACCCTACTTCAGGTAGACAGATTTCCAGAAGGTATCGGCTTACGAACTATCTGCTCTTTGGGAAACACCTTGTACCCATAAAAAGGGCATATAGTGCGATATTACCGGGTCGGATAAGAATCTTTATCAGACAAAAGATAAGTGCTTTACAGGAACACACAGCCAATACCGACTTTCATAATGCTGGTAAGGAAATATCTCCTGTTCTTAGTCCGTCTCAAAGAGATTGGCTCAAAGATCTTTACGCTGAAGAAGTCAACAATCTTAAAGGAATAACTGGAAATGAATACCAGGAATGGCGCGATTTCAACTAGCGTAAGATATACATCTTCCCAAAACCATTTTTGAAGCCTCTGTCACCAGCTGTTTCCCGGAGCTCCAGGGCTTCTCCGCCGCTTTTGACGATCACGCGGTACAGGTAAACCCCGTTCGCCAGTTGATCACCAAACTCATCCCGCCCATCCCAGGCGTACTCTGAAATGTTATTTCCGATCCGGATCGGACCCAGTTCATCCTGGGTGATCTCCCTCACGATCTTTCCACTTACAGTCATAATCTGTATCTTGATCTGGTCCGGGACTTCTTGTCCGGTTAGGGTAAAAACAAAGCGGGTACTGGTAGAAAAAGGGTTAGGATAAGGGTAAAAATTGGTAATGCTGGATTCGCTGATAATTTCAAAATTAATTTCGTAAGGCTCGGTTCCCGAAGCATTTCCACTGGCATCTTCCGCCTGTACTCTTAATGTGTACATACCATCCTCTAACTGATCGGGTTCATATACTACCCTGAAAGGATCTTCGCCATCTGCCGGTGTCCAGCTTACCTCGTCGCTATCCAATGCAATACGCTGCAACTGTGTATTGGTTGTGCGGGCATTAATAGCTCCCACTGAGGCTTCACCATCTGCAATCTGTTGGCCTAAAAAAATATCAATTCCTGCAGTATCTACTTTCTGTAGGAAAGGATTTTCGTCTCTCACCTCCACAGTGATTACCGGACGAGGTGATATAATGTCACCATCCATGATGTAAGCACCATCAAAAGCTACGTCAATAACAGGGTTCAGTTGATCGGCACTTACTTCCAGAAAGCTACTGATATTCAGCTGGTTATTATCATAGTCCTGCTCCCTCAGTATACGCGGATTCACAAATACCGTAAGGTCATTTTCACCCACCTTGTTTCTCGTGCTTACTGGTATTCCAAAGGTAGCAGTGTCCCCGGCAGTCAGCGGTGCTATCCTTAAAGTATCCTGTAATGTCTGCTGGCTGGTAGTATTCAGCAGCCTGTAGGCTACACTGAGTGAGTCGCTAAAATCAACTGAGGTAAGGTTATAAAACTGAAAGGGTACGCTGGTGTCATCTCCTTCCTGTTTTACTTGTTTTTGTGACAAGCTTCCGTTGTTCAACAGGATTCCCTCGGGTATCGGAACATAAGTGACTATCCAATCCAAGAGCTGGGCAGGTGTCTGATCAACCAGGTCTTCCAAAGACAACTTAATTCTTAGGTATGGGTAGGTTTCTGAATTGATATCAGAAATATCAACATCCCCCACATTGTTGATAGTACGGAGGCGATCACTCCGACTACCGTCGGCAGATTCACCGATAATAGCAATGCTATATTGATCAGTAAGTTCAACTTCTTGTAATGAAAACGAAAGTTGACCCCACTGCCCTGCCGGGCCAATTCTTCTGCTCCGTATTGTTCCCCTGCTTAGCTTACCAGTAATCTGGTTCTCTAGACTGATAAGTTGCTCATTTGCACTGACAGTGGTAGTATCTTCTGCCAGCCTGAGCAAAGCTTCTCCCGGATCAGCTCCTTTCCTGCCAATTGCGATAAAGGGATCTCCATCTGTAACTGTCTCAAAAGTACTAGAAGTAATGCCAATTTCCTCAAGTTTGGTGATTGTACTGGCAGGCCATGAAGCGTATCCCGGGTCGCCTATGTTAAATATCACTACAGGGTCACCAGGAGATAATTCATCGAGATAACGCTCAATGCTGCCATCCGCGATTTGAGAGCGCGAATAGGTGGTGATAATCTGAGGCCTGCGACCGCAACTGTTAGGATTGAATACATCAAAACCGCCCGGATCTAGTGGAAGGTAAGTGTTAAGTGAGTAGCGGTCAAAAACAACAAGGTTTATTGAGTTTTCGCGACATGCGAACCCGCTTTCAGGTAAGATCATGGGTAAACCATTGATGTACAATTGCTCATTGGTAGAGCTGTTGTAATCCGCACCAAAGGTCACGACTTCTATATCTACCGAAGTATCTGGGAACTCCCATTGGTTATCGACGTATTGCAAGTCATTGATGAGATTTTCGGTTAGCTGTTCCACCTGAAACTGACCCCATCCGGGGCTAACGTCCGGAATAAAAGTGAAGGAACCCTGTGTCCAC
The DNA here is from genome assembly GCA_964653665.1 of uncultured Porifericola sp. Taxonomy (GTDB): domain Bacteria; phylum Bacteroidota; class Bacteroidia; order Cytophagales; family Cyclobacteriaceae; genus Catalinimonas. The sequence continues at coordinate 6,757 of CAZZGE010000118.1, forward strand.
TGATCAATTTCACCGCTGCGAATTTCGGCATATTTACTTCGCCAGTAGTAAACCGTACTATCTTCAGTTACTGGCAGGTTTACGCTCTGAACAGCCAGTTCATCAGCGTCTACCTGAAACTGCCGGAGCACCGGACTGTCAAACGTGTAGGCGGTGTCAACTTCTATCAGAAATTGCCGCCTCTCTTGGCTGAGCAGCGCATTTTGTATATCTCCGGCCTGAACAAAAAGGTTTACTTCAGGGTCTTTTACTACTGCATAGTTAGCCGGTTGAAGATGTACCGTACCGCCGATAGGGATAAAATATTCTAAAGCCGCCACGTTATTACTTTCATTCAGTTCACTGACTTCTCCCCGGCTACCGATCGTCATCTCAAAACGATTCGTGCCTACTTCCTCATCCGAAGCGACGATAGTATCTCCAGAATTTACCCAAAACTGTAGTGTATCCTGGTAGCGGACCGGCGGAAATAACACTGGCTCATAGCTAATAGTATTACCAGTTTCTAATGTGCGATGCAAAGATACCTGCAATGAATCCCGGGTACTCCGGCCAAAGTTTCTGACCACCATCTGTATAGCAAAAGAGTCGGAGAAAACCGTCACTTCTCCCTCCTCCGAAGAGACTATCTCTAATTCATCAGCACTAATGGCATAGTCAGGCTGAGACCTTCCAAACAGCGCTACTGCCGGGTCTCCCTGCAAGACACTCTGAGTCACCTGTGCTACGTGGACTTCCCACAGTCCACTGCCAACATTGGTAATAAAGCGCTTACCCGTCTGGTTTTTAATCTCTCCAATAGAACGACCGATATACAGGGAATCATTAAAGGCCGTACTGTAAAAGGCATCTGAGTATCGCTTCAGAATACTGGAGATCCCTAATGATGCATGAGCTATGACGTTGACTGCTCCTTTGTCTGCAGCGCTAATCCAGTCTTCGCCAAAAGTGAGCGCATTGCTGAATATGTTACCCGCATTACATCCGTTGATCAGGATGGCCGGGTATTTTCCTTTGTTATTATAGCCCAGTTGATCGTTGGTCACATAGCCAATCTCAATATCTGACCGGGTGGTAGAAGAATGTCCAAAAAAAGTGATTAGCGAAAGCCCCTGGTTGACTTCTTCAGCAATATTGATCAGTTCAGTAGCATTGTTTGACTGCTTGGACTGGGTACTTACTTTCCCGCCTAGAAAGTCGTTTTCAGCTTTTGTTTCCAGGTCATCTACGTAACGCGAGAAAAGGGTTAACTCGGCCAGATTTACTCCACCGCTAAGATGGACTATGTGCTTACGCCACAATGCCTCGCGAGTACTCGGCTCCTGGTAATCTACTTCCAGGCTGCGCGCTTCCGTTTCTTTGACTTTATCTAGGTAGGCAGCTACTTCTGAGGCACTGCGGGCATTGATACGACCGGTGGGCACAGCCGCTCCGTAACCGTCACTGTCACCCAGCCCTGAAGTAAGCGCTACATCTGAGCCGGGGATACCTCCGGTAGGTACCAGATCATGTAAAGTAGCGGTTTCCAGGTTCTGCCGGTAGTAGTTGAAGTTGACAGTAAGCGCCTTCCCTATCAGTAGCAGGTAATGAGGCGTGCCTACACTAAGCATATAATCCACGAAACGACGTATTGCCAGCGGCGTTGGTTCTCCGTAGCTAAACTGATCAAATAACTGCCCTGCATCAAAAAGTGCCGGACTAAAGCTACCTCCTGCTGCTGATGCGCGATAGTCTGCATAAGCACGTACCGGGTCGCTGTAGTTTCCAGCCGGAGTACGTAATCGTTGGTTAGATATGATAAGGTAGTTGGCCGCTGCACTGATATTTTGAAACAGAGCCGGCCGCATCCCTGGGATATTTTTTGTGCTCGCCAACAGCAGCTTTCGCTCCGTCTGAGTATTGGGGATGATCGTAGTAAGGTCACCATTGACAAGATTAAACCCCACCTGGCTTACATTATTCTCATTAGTAATATCCAGCAAGAAAGGATCGGCAGGAGGTGAGGTAACTTCAAGATAACTTTTACCCGAAGGATTATCCTGCAGTCGAAAAACAGACTGTTCCTCTCCCTGAGCCGTCGGCTGTTGAGGATACCGAAGGCGAATGTAAGCTACCGAGACAAAGTCAGCCCCTCCGTCTACACCATTCACCGTCACCCGTACTGTCAGGTTATCGCCGCTCAGGTCACCCCACTGTAGTGATTTACTAAGGAGTTGGTTATCGTAAAAGTCAAAATTCACCGTGCTCAGTTCACGTAATGAAGCTGTGCTGCCTCCCACTTCAACCGTTACGTCGTGCGGTCGGTTGTTACGGCCAGTAAGCATCACTTCCAGTTGAGGCAACGGCCCCGATAGGTTTTGCGCAGGGGCCGACAAAGTGTATGTAGCACTTTGCTCATGCCGGAGGCGAGGTCCGGTCCAGCCTTCTCCGTAGTCAAATACGCTGAGGTTCACACTTAAAGATGAGGTAGAACCCAGCGGGTACTGCCTGCCAAGTGAAAACTGGTCAGTCAGCTGCAGCAGTTGTTCCTTCCAGTGAAAGGGCTCTGCCGGAATATTGGTGATATTGTTTTCCTGGAAAGAACTTATGCGCTTCCCACTTACTGCCCCCAAGGACCAGGTGAGAAAGTAAGCTGTAGAATCTGAATATAAGTTATAGTAAGGATTTCCCTGGGCTTCCGGGGCTACGTATAGCTCCTGATCCAGTGTTCCGTCGTTACGCTGTCCGTGGAATAAGATAAAATCTGAGGGGTCAAAGCGGGCATCTTGCTGTCCTTCAATGAGAATGGCCTGTTCCTGTCCTCTGAAAAACAGTTGCATACGCCGGGGGTCTACGTTGTCTACCGGAAAACCTGCCGCCTGCAGGTCATTGTACGTGACACGGTAGATGCCATCTTCTCCGATTGGTATCTTGTAATAAGTCTGGTTACGGTTGATCCATTCATTACCGAAACGCTGTGCCTGGCCAGAGACGGGTAGTCGTATGAGAACCAAAAGTCCGAGAAGAATACATCCTTTCTGGAAAATAGCCATCTGTTCGTGTAAACGCTTATTCATGCTCTTCTTTACGGTCGCGATCCAAACTAAACCTGAGCGAAAAGATGTGGGAGTACAGAGACTCCGAACGGTCTCCAATATCCGTAAGCGCATAGTCTACGCTGATTACTCCTGCTCTAAAGCCCACTCCAAAATCGGGCTGAAAGGTATGGTAGGTACTGCCGTCAAAGTCCTTGGCCTGCTGTATATTCCCTGCCCCGAACCGAATAAAAGCCATCTGCTTGTAGTCTAACTCCAGGCCAACAGAAGGATCCAGCGAGGAGAATGATGACCCCAGCAGAACGTTGCGCTCCCCGTCAAAGGTAAAGTGTAAATCTGCCGCTGGTAACACACCCATCCGGTTTTCCCAGAAACGAAAGCTCCTGGCTATGCCTAGTGTCGCTTTAGGCAGCGTCACTTCTATCGAGTTGACCGGGATCACATTGCCTGTCTGGGCGTACACATTGGCTACCAGTTCAGCATTGTGCGACCAGGCGTTGAAAGTGCCGGTAATGTCGTGTAGCATCAACCCAAAACGCCAGCCCTTTCTGCGGTAGGTAGCTGCAGCATCCAGACCAAAGCCCCAGGCATTGGCAAAGCTGCCCACAGCACGATGGATAACTTTGAAGTTGGCACCCAGGCTAAGCCCAGGTATCTGGGGGAGCTCTCGGGCGTATGAAAAAAGGAAGGCATAATCAGCCGCTGAGAAAAAACGCACATTATCATAGTTAATACGACCATCTGCGTCGTAGAGAAAGCGTGTGTCGGGAATGTCGTCTACGGCAAAGCGGACGGCCGAAATGGCTAGCGTACTAAGACTGTCAATAGGAGTAGCAAAACCGACGTAGTCATAGTTGGCGATGCCAGCAAAATACTCGGCATGCATGAGTGAAATTTCATACTGATGGGCGACATCGGTAAGACTGGCTGGGTTCCAGAAGCCAGCGGTGGCGTCGGTAGCCACTGCCGTTTGGGTACCTGCCATTCCGAGGGCTCGGGCGCCGGCGCCAATGGCCAGGAACTCATTGCTGTATTTGGGCGTATTTAGCTGTGCCAGGCTATCTACAGAAAGGCAGCCTAGACACAGCAGTGCAAAAAGCCAACGCATGATGCTTGATTCTGAGTGGTTTGAAACTGACGCAACCTACTCACTGACAACTTTTTAAACAAGCATTTATTACTGCTAACACTACACTTAAACTTACATAGGAAGTTTGTAGGTTAGTTTTTCAGTTTGCCCCGGCGGTATACTTCTCTACGGATAATATCTCCCTCCTCGTTAAAATACACCCAGAGACCATGCTTTTTACCTCTTTTCCAACTTCCCTCCCAACACGTTTGTCCATTCTCATACTGCTTGCTCCAGGCCCGGAGTTTTTCGCCTTCTTCTACTGCCTTCAGATTTTTGGCCTCCAGCACCATCTCAGACTCCAGTTGTAGCTTCATCTCCTCACGGGTAGGAAATTCTTTCAGCACGATCTGGCCATCACTTATTTCAAATGTGCCCCGCGACAGCTCTTTGCTGGTAACAGAACCAGTCCTTCGGTCTTGTTCCATCTGAAACAAAGTATAGGCGTTGGGTGGGCTTAGGTTGAGACTGATCTTATCGTCAGCGTAGAGATAGCTTCCAAAATAGTCTTCTGACTGCTGCGAATAAGCAGACGAAATGCTAAGTAAGACGATGGTCATGTATATGAAAAAGCGGCACATATTGGTTGCATCCTCAATTTAGAAGTAGGGCTGTAGCTATTGTCGCTACAGCCATCACTGTTTTACATGTTAGTTTGTCCCAGGCGATAGGCTACTACACGGTTATTATAAAAAGTGGGCACCAGCACCAGGTTTTCACCGGGCACGTAGCCGATATCCGCTGAATTAATTTCCTGGGCTTTGGTATCCAATAGCTTCTGCGAGGCCTGATCAGAGGCGTTTACATAATGCACTTCTCCCTGCCAGGTAGATACCACATAATTACCGTCGGTGGTTTTGACAATACCGTCAGCTGATGGAATATCGGTCATCCAGGGGGCCTGGACTTCTTTGGTACTCATCTCTATTGGAGCGAAGAAGCCACCGTTGGCTGAGGCCAGCAGGAGTTGGCCATCTTCGGCAAACAGCCCGTTAGGACGCTGCAGACTACTATCGCTCATAAAGGTACTTACCTCGCCGTTTGCCAACATGTGGATTTTATCGGTATCAGAGTCAGTAAAATAGACACTACCCTCTGCATCAATAGTAATATCGTTAAGGAACCCTGCCCCTTCTACCGGATAGGTATTGGTGATTGACCCGCTCTCAATGTCAATAACGGCCACTTCGCGGATGTCGGTGACGTAGAGCATATTATCAAAAATACCCATACCCTTAGGGTCATTGAGGCCGGTAACCCACTGCAGGTCGGTAATTTCACCACTGGTAGTCATCTTGGAGATAAAGCCATCCCCATCAGATCCACCGGCATTGACGCTACCGATATTCGCCACATAAACCGCATTGCGAGCTTCATCATAAATAACTGACTCTGGCGTCTGCATGACGGTGTCGGTGGCCCAGACTTGTTCAAACGAGACCGACGTAGCATCACTTTCCTCCATAGTCTGAGAAGAGGCATCTTCGGTAGTTTGTTCTTCGCTAGTGTTTACTCCGCCACAGGCAGTAAGCAAAGCAGAAAAAATACAGGCTGCATAAAAAGTCGCTTTCATGGTTTTCTTTGGTTTAAGGTGATTGTGATTTATATAGAATATATAAGGCTGACCGCACAAATGCCACTGATCAGGCGAAATAATGAACTAGTTGCCCAACTGAAGGTTTAGCGGTACTTCCATATATACATTGACTGGCCCGTATCCCAGATCTAGACGGGTGGAACCTCTCAGGGTGAGCTGTAACAAATCTCCCTGTACCAGCCAGTCCAGACCGGGGTTTTCATCATCGCCCCAACGTAGCTGCATACGCAGCAGCATCAGGTGATCCTGTCCTGCCCCAATCGCAGTACCTCCCAGCGGGTCGGCACTTAGTGATACCGGCTGGAAAGCAGGTAATTCTGTACTGGCAAAAAAGGCCGGAGCTTCTATAATAAACTGATTGGGGTTGTGGATAAGGAAAGGGATCTCCACCAAAATTCCAGTGACACGAGGCCCCGGATACTCCAGCGCTTCAGGGATATTATCTACGAAGCTACTCCACTGGATTTTGAATGCATTCCACTGCTGAGGCGCAGCGGGATTGATCGGCTTTAGAAAAGTTTGCATGATCTGATCCATCACTGGTTGGGGGCTATCGGGGGCCAGCTTACCCTTCAGGCCACTCCATTTAACCATTGCCTGCGGGTCAATGGGTTGTAGCAGGGTATTCACCACATGATCTGCCAGGTTCACCTGGCTGGTCTTAAAGGGGTTACCTGGCTCAGGCGTGTAGACAGGCAATTTGGTTTCCAGCATTAGCTTTATAAAAGGATCCTGCACGTTGAAGCTCTGGTTGAGCAGGCTAACAAAAGGCTGAGCGGCATTTTTGAACGGCCTTAAATCCAGCGTCTCCATCTGCCCCAGCAGTTCTACCCGTCCTGCCTGATCGGCAGTCCTGATCTCCGGCAGCAAAGGGAGACGGATGGTGTCCCCGTAAGCAACTTCAAAAGTGTAGGTACTCAGCGCAGCGGGCAGATTGATGCCGTGATCAGCCAGGTTTAACTTAAACTCAGAGTTCAGCTCAAAGTAGTTGTCCTTACCCAGTACGTCCAGGTCCTGAAGGATGCCCTGCGGATTCAGGTCAAAGGTAAAGTAATAGGTAATCTGCTTTTCACTTTTGCCCGGCAGGGTAAAGGCCGCCTGCTGATTGATATCACCTGATACTTTACGATCGTTCAAGCGGAAGGTAAGATCGTGTTCGGGGATTAGTAAGTCTTGGTTGAGCGGATTCTTGAACTGGAAACGCATACCTAGCTTCAGCTTAAGATTAGCCCGTTCCAGTTCAGGCTGAATCTGCTCAATACGTAAGTTCTGATAGCGGACTGTCGGAATATTATCACTGATACGGTGGCTGCACTGGCTAAACAATAGCAGAATGACGAAAAGGGAAAACACATAGCTTCCCTGCAGATACGAAGCAGACATAGGTCATAGTTTTAGGGTTGTGTGTAGTGTGAAAATATTTTTAGTGGGTCATTAAACTTTTGTAAAGAATCGATAATTATACATTAACGATATTACATTAGCTATAAATATATTAATGCGAATCGCTATTTGGGAAGTATTGAAAAGAAGCAGAGAGCTTCTATCTTCAA
>CAZZGE010000119.1:0-13993 GCA_964653665.1 uncultured Porifericola sp.
GTCTTCCATACTTATCAAGACTGAGGCCTTCCTCATTCACTTCATTTCCCAGCATATCCATCGGCTTACCGAAGCTTACCGAAATATCGGAACCCTCGGTAAAGAACTGGAACAAAAACTTAATAATTTTTGAGGAAGTAGAGTACTCGTCACTTTCAATGTAGTAGCGCTCCTGCCCTTCCTGCACCAGGTAATCCCGGATAAGACTGGGAGCCTCCAGTACGAAGTGGTAGTTGAGCACGACTGGTACTACAAAAATTTTCTCAGCGGGCTTCCCACTTTTCTCACTCTCTTCATAGTTGAGTCGCTGTGCTTCCATGGCAGCGCCTAACAGGCCCAGTTTAAGCTTATCCTCCAGACGTCCGGAGCGGGAACGGGTCCCTCCCGGAAAAAACAGGCTATGACATCCCCACCGGATAGCTTGTCGGGAGTATGATTTGAGTGTTTCAATGTAAAGTTTGTTCTTTTTCCGCCGGTCTACCTTGTAGGCTCCTAGGCTGTTCATGAAGTAAGCAAATATCTTGATGTTAAATAGGTTTAGACCAGCTCCGTAGATGAAAGGCGGTAGTCCCAACTCGTGAATCACCCAGCCGATCAGGATAGAATCCAGATTACTGAAGTGAGTAGGCACCATAATAATGGTACCCTTCTGAGCCAGGCTCCGTAAAATCTCTACCTCACCAACAATGTTGATCTTATCCCTAAGAGAGTACTCGTTACTCAGGAAGGAGCGAAAGCCCTTGACACGAGAGGCATTTAGCAGGCGCGAAAAGCCGAATGTAACCATGCTACGGGCCATACGATATTTTGAAGGCTTGAAGTTACTGGAGATTTCGTGCGCGTAGCGGGAGACAATATCTTTCAGGATGATCCGGGCCTGTTCCTGTTGCCAGTGCTGTAAAAACTGCCCGCTACGTAGCTGCTGCGTAGATATGTCCACAAGCCTTTGCTTGATATTCTTCCAGAAGGCTTCCTCATCTTCTGGATCTACTAACCAGGGATTTTGCCGAATGCGCAACCGCTCCCAAAACAGAGTGGTTTCCAGTTCATCAATGAGTGCTTCCAGGTTGGGTGCGGCATACAAAAGTCGTTCTACGCTCTCATCAATAACCTCCTGTACAAATTTATGCTGCTGCTGGCTCATACGTACTACCGGCCAGTGCTTGTGCGTTAGTATGGGTTCATAACCGCTGTTCGTTCGGGTATTCTTTGAAAAAAGCTTCATAATGGATGCTTCGTATTGGCAGACAACTTACAATAATATATGAAAAAGCCCGAACTTTAATCTGAAGAGCAAGCCTGTAACTCCATATCTTGGTCAGATGATAGGATGCAGGCGCAACAGCCAGCCATCAAAACTGAAGGTTGAGAAAACCTTTACATCAAGACTCGTTGGGTTAACTTTCAAATTTGCAGTTTTACGGATTATATTCGTCTGCTTGTAAAAACTACGCAACATAAAACTACCGAAATTTATGCCTTTGTCCACAGACAATATTTCGCGTCGCCACTTCCTGAAAAGCTCGGCACAGGCCAGTATTTCTACCGCGCTGGTGTGGCCTCGTTTCACTCCCGATATCAATCGTATTTTATTGCTGGCAGGCAATGCCGAAGACGAATCCGTGCGCTACCGTCACCTGCAATCCTTACAAAATCACCCTGAAGCTGGTAAAGCCTTGCTGGATAATATTGAGAAAATTTTACCTGTGGCGGCTCGCTGGGCAGAGGGTCACAGGCAAGCTGCACAGGAAAACAAAGACGAAAACGACTACCTGTCAGATTTCTTCAACCGCCCTATCCGTAAAGGCATGTTCCCGGAAGAGATCAGCAAAGATGCGCCCCTTTATCCCCTGTGGTGCCTCTATCGGGGGCGCCTGCTCGTCTGGATTACTGTACAACATGGTAGCTTACTGCATGTAGAAGAACGCCGGGAAGCCAATTACAGCGAAGCAAGAAGGCTGCTGAAGATAGCGCAGGAGAGCTTCCCTGAAAATCGTATCATCGCCATGTACTTAGGAACACCGCTCCCCTGGAAAGTAAGCTACCCCACTGATACCCGGGCACCTGAATGGGCCGGGCTGCAACGGGAATGCCTGGAAAAACTAAATGATATCGTCTCTTGGTGGATCAATAATCGTCAGTTGCCCGACGGTCAGTACGGTGGCGGCTGGGGGGATGACGTGGAAATGTGGCGCTGGTGGACACCTTTGCTGGTGGGCTTTGAAGACCCCCAGATCACAGAAGCCCAGCAGAGGCTCTCTGATGGCCTGTTTCAGCTTGACCGGATGCAGCATGGGTACACCAGCCGCATCAGCGATGTAGAACATACAGCTGAAGATTCAGGTGATACCATTACTGCCATGATGCACATCAACCCCGAAGATTCTGTGTGGAAGCAGCGGGCGCTGCGCCTGGCTGAACTGATGCGCGAGCAGTGGAGTGGCATTAATGAAAGAGGACAATTACAATTTAAGAGCACCTTCTTTTCAGCTACTGAAGTTGATACCAGTGCCAAACGGGCCTGCGATACCGTATATCATCCGCGTGCCGTACAGCCAGCCCTACTCTACTGGCAGCGTAGCACCGACCCTGCACTAACGGAGCTGTTTACCTCCTGGATGGATACCTGGGTGGATGTAAGTATGCGGGCTGAGCGGGGCAAACCAGCAGGCATCATCCCTTCGGCTATACACTGGCCGGAAGGTAGGGCGGGAGGTATAGGCGAAAACTGGTGGAAGCCAGAGAATTATACTGATAACCCGCTGTACGTATGGCCCAGTAGCATGAGCATGATGTGTAATACCATGCTGCTATCCTACTACATGACAGGAGATGATAAATATATGGCTCCCATCCGGGCTATGGCGGCTATGTACCGGAAGCGGAAGGATCAACTGCCGGAAAACCCGCCAGCAGGTTCTGAGGACTGGTGTGTAGCACAGATGGATCGCTTTCTGCCGGAAGTAATGGCCAAATATACACAACTGGAAAACGACCGGACGGTGTATCCACTCTTGATGGAGCAGGGAAACGGCTACGTCAAGTACCGACTTACCGGATCAGCTTCACCACTGATACGAGAGTTGAAAAAAAATGCTTCTGCCTTTCAGTGGAACTGGCCGGCTTTTACCTCGGAAGTACGCTGGACTGACCGTATTCTCAATTTTTCTAACAACTACCTGAAGTATACCTCCGCGCAGCCGATACCTCGGTTTGATGCCGATGAACTGTACAGTATGGTCACCGGGGATATGGGGGGTGCGTTGTATTTTCCTATGAACGTTGTCCGCTGGCTAACTACGCCCCGGGCAATAGCCGCACTGGTAGACGACTGGAATGAACAATCTCTTCGTGCCCGACTGTATCACTTTGGAAAGAAGGAACGAAATATGGGAGTACGTATTTACCTGATACAGCCAGGAAAATACCTCTTCCGGATAAGAGATAGTGGAGCAACGCTGATAGAAAGGACAGTTATACGCAAGACTACTGTTACTGACATTGATTTTCAGTTACCCGCCCGGACGGAATGCCAGCTATCTCTGGAAAGGGTATCGTAAGTAGTTATTCTTGGTTGCTTTTCATCATACCCTTGGTCTTGCCTTCTACCTGGTAAGCGGGCGTCTCCAGTGCATCGTACAGTACCTGCTGAATGTTAGTGCGGGTGTTGAGTTGGTAAAGGCGGGTGTTTTCGCGCGTCGGATGTACCCGGTTGGATAAAAACACATACACAAGATCATGTTCAGGATCAGCCCAGGTGAAAGTACCGGTAAAGCCAGAATGCCCAAAACTGGCATCGCTGGTGCTGGGGGCGGCATTACTATTGGGGCTACGTTCAAAGTAAGGCTTGTCAAAGCCCAGACCACGACGGTTATCATTTTCAGGAAACTGATAGCGGGTAAATTCTTCCAGGGTGGCCTCACTAATGTAGCGTTGCCCGCCGTACTCTCCTTTGTCCAGGTACATTTGCATGAGCTTGGCCAGGTCGTTGGCGTTAGCGAACAGACCAGCATTGGCCGATACGCCACCCATCATGACGGCGCCTTCGTCATGTACTTTACCGTGGATGGCTCTATTGCGAAAAAGAAAGTCGTGCTCTGTAGGCACAATACGCTCCTTAGGAAACTTCTCCATCGGATTGTAAGTCAGCGTAGTAGCTCCCAATGGCTCGTAGAAATTCTCATTGATATAGGTCCGATAGTCTTCACCACTGATTTGCTCTACGATTGAGGGCATTAGGTAAAACAGCAGACCAGAATATTTGTACTTGGCTTCCTCTTCCAGAGGCGATTTTTTTATGGCTTTAAAGATTTTCTTCTGGTAGTTGCGGTGCAGCCATAGGTTTTCAGTGATTTTTACGGGGAAGCGCCGGGAGGAATCTTCCTGAAAGGTAAACCAGCGAAAGCTACCGTTGTCACGCAGTGTGTTTTGCCAGTAAGGAATCCAAGGCTCGAATCTGGCCTGATGCGCCAGGATATCACGGAAAGGAACATCCGCCTTATTGGAATTGCGGAAGTAGGGCAGGTAATCATCAATACCGGCCTCGAGATCAAATTTTCCCTCACCATGCAGCTTCATGACAGCCGGTAGTGCCGTAGAAATTTTGGAGATAGAAGCCAGGTCGTAAAGGTCCGTTTTTTCTACCTTTACGGTATCAAAGTAGGACTGAAGGCCATAGGCTTCGTAGAAAACCACTTTTTTGTCTTTGGCCACCAGTATCTGACCTCCCGGGATGGCTTTGGCGTTGATAGCCTCCCACATCAGGGAGTCAATGCTGGCTCGCAGTGTTTCACCATTCATACCAGCATCTTCGGGTAATGTATAGTTAAAACGAATATTACCCGTTACATCTATACCGTCTGCCAGCGCGAAGTGTTCCCCCGCACCTACGGGAAGCTTCCCACTGGCGCTGACACCTCCGAAGATAAGCTGTGCTGCCAGTTCCTGAGCGTCGGTATTGTCCTGGTATGTCATGATAAGTCCATTCGCCTGTTCAATATTATTGAGCTTAGCCAGCACGTAAGGGTTTTTAAATACTGCTACAATGCTGTTATCCATCTGTGCCAGGTCGCTGACCAATTGCATTACCGGAGTGGAGAACTTGATACTGTTTCGGGGATACTTACCCTCATCGTGCACGCCAGCAATCACCAGGTCGTATGCCTCTAATTTATGCTTGACATCATTGACTTGGGCCGTCGTCGCCTGGTCCTCCAGTATGAAGCTGCGCACCTTGGTGTAGTTGTTCAGCATCCGCTGGAACGGAGATACTCGGCTGGCTCCCAGCGATACGGAAGCGATCTGTAGGGTGTCCAACTGTTGAATGGGCATGATATCTTTCTCATTGGCCAGTACTGTTAGTGCTGCTTCCATCAGTTTGTGGTTCAGTAGCTTGCCAGTGGGTGTACTCATTTCGTTGGCTATGTTATCTACTTTGATGGGGATGAATTCATCCAGCCCTACCCACTGCTTGACCGCCAGCATTTTACGAACCCGGGTATCAATCTCCTCCTGAGAGATCAGCCCCTGGTCAATCGCTTTTTTAACTTCTGCAATGGTTCTGGATACATCTTCGGTAAACTCAAGTACATCATTACCGGCTAGGATAGCGTCTTTGTCTACGACGCCCGGTTCATTCCCGGCAGTTACTCCTTTCATGTTCATGGCATCGGTTACGACCAGCCCTTCAAAGCCCAGTTCATCTTTTAGCAGTTCAGTTACGATGGGCCGGGAAAGTGTAGAAGGGAGCCCTTCAGTATCATCTAATGCCGGAATATCCAGATGGGCGACCATGACTCCGCCAACACCATTGCTGATCAACTGGCGGAAGGGGTATAACTCCAGCGAATCCAGCCGGGCACGGCTGTGGTTGATCTGTGGCAGGGCATAATGTGAGTCTGTGTCAGTATCGCCGTGGCCGGGAAAGTGCTTAGCTGTGGTGAGAATAGCCTCGTCCTGCATTCCCTTCATGTAGGCGAGGCTTTTGCGGGTTACATTGAACTTATCTTCTCCAAACGAACGGAAGTTGATCACCGGGTTTGCCGGGTTGTTGTTCACATCGGCTACCGGGGCAAAGTTTACGTGCATGCCTGCGCGTTTCATCTGCCGGGCCACTTCCTGCCCCATCTGATGGAGCATTTGATCATCCTGTATCGCGCCCAGGGTCATCTGGAAAGGATAGCTTATGGTACTATCCAGCCGCATACCGATACCCCATTCGGCATCCATAGCGATAAGTAGCGGTACATCTGTGGCTTTTTGGAGGCGGTTGACCATGTTGGCTTGTCGGCCGGGACCTCCCTGGAAGAAAACAAATCCTCCAACTTTGTGCTCATCCACCATGTCCAGAAGATCCTGAAGATGCGCTGCATCCCGGTTGGAGTAAGCTGCTACCATGATCAGCTGGGCGATGCGTTCTTCAGGCGTCAGGGCATTAAATACTGAGTCTACCCAGGCACTTTGGGTATATTTTAGAAAAGGCGGTGTTGACTGAGCAGTTTCCTGTGCTTTTGCAGAAGTGAGCAGCGTGAGCAGGCTAAAGCAGCCGGTAAGTAAGAGTCGTTTCAGATTCATGCGATGATGTTGAGGTTTTATGCGCTACACAAAAATTTCCGCTAAAGTAACGAATTATAGGCGGTAATATTAGCAAAAGAAGGGAAGCTGAGCGTTAGAAAGTTCCGGCTGTACCATTTGCTACTTCAAATTTGCTATATTCAAGACACAGAAAAAGATCTTACTACCATGGAAGCAGAAGTTGGTGTCGAAAAGATCTCCGTACAGGAGTATCTGGAGAATGAGCGCAAGAGCGATATTAAACACGAGTATAACGATGGAATACTGATGCCTATGTCCGGAGCGAGTATTATACATACTATTATCTGTAACAATATTGCAGCTTTACTTTGGATACTTAGTAAAAACAAAGATTATACAGTTCATTCCAGCTATTTGAAGGTATCTATTCCTTTGAACAATCGCTTTGTATATCCTGATGTAGTGCTCGTGAAAGGAATTGCTCAGGTTTCTGAATATCATAAAGACACCATCACCAACCCTCACATCATCTTTGAAGTCCTTTCTGAAAGTACGGAGGGCTATGACCGGGGAGATAAATTTCAGGCATACCGTACGCTAGAAAGTCTGCAAGTCTACGTACTGGTGGCTTAACACAAACCCCTGGTAGAAGTGTTCACGAAAGACGCCAAATCCGGGCAGTGGGTTCTGAGTGAGGCCCGTGACCTTAACAGCAGTATACAGCTGCGGTCGCTGGGCGAACCACTTAACCTTTCGGACATCTACGCAAAGGTCAAGTTTACCGGTAAGTAGCTTCTCCTCTTCACAAAGCTTTCGCCCTATGTCTTGTAATTCATCTGAGAAACACTCTATCTTTGTGCATGGCAAAAGATAAGGCAGAAAAGAGTAAGGTATCACCGCAGGGCCAGGAGCCAGAAAACTCTCTTAAGAAGATCATCGCCCATGCGAAAGAGTACGGATTTGTATATCCTTCCAGTGAAATCTACGATGGGCTGCAAGCAGTCTACGACTATGGCCCCTATGGCGTAGAACTCAAAAATAACCTTAAGCAGGCCTGGTGGCAGGCCATGACCCGCCTTAATGATAATATCGTGGGACTGGACGCCGCCATCTTCATGCAGCCCCAGACCTGGGTAGCCTCTGGGCACGTGGACAGCTTCAACGATCCTATGATCGACAACAAAAACTCCAAAAAGCGCTACCGCGCTGATAACCTGATTGAAGACCACGCTGCACGCCTGGAAGCCGAAGGGGAGATCAAAACAGCTCACCTGTTGCTCAAAAAAATGAATAGCCTGTTGGAGACTGATGACCTGGCTGGGCTGAAAGATCTGATCGTGGAATACGATATCCGTTGCCCTATCTCTGATACTGCCAACTGGACCGATGTGCGTCAGTTTAACCTGATGTTTTCTACCCAAATTGGCTCAGTATCAGACGGTTCTAACAAGATTTATCTTCGTCCCGAAACTGCTCAGGGTATCTTCGTTAACTTTCTGAATGTACAGAAAACCTCCCGCCAGAAAGTGCCTTTCGGGATTGCCCAAATTGGTAAAGCCTTCCGCAACGAAATTGTAGCGCGCCAGTTTATCTTCCGCATGCGGGAGTTTGAGCAGATGGAGATGCAGTACTTCGTCAAGCCCGGTGACGAAATGGAGTGGTTTGACCACTGGAAATCCATCCGGATGCAGTGGCATGAAGCCCTGGGGCTGGATACTGAAAAGCTACGCATCCACGAGCACGAAAACCTGGCTCACTACGCCAATGCTGCCATTGACATTGAGTATCTCTTTCCTTTTGGATTCAAAGAGGTAGAAGGCATACACTCCCGTACCGACTTTGACCTGAAAAGCCACCAGGAAGTTTCGGGCAAAAAAATGCAGTACCACGATCCGCAGTCCGGTAAGTTTATTCCTTACGTGGTTGAGACATCAATCGGTGCTGACCGCCTCTTCCTGATGATGCTGTGCGAGGCTCACACTGAAGATACCGGCGTAGATGCCAAAGGTAACGAAAAGCCCCGCATCTACCTGAAGATCCACCCGGCACTGGCCCCGGTGAAGGCAGCCATTCTGCCGCTGGTGAAGAAAGACGGCCTGGCCGAGATTGCGCAGTCTATCTACCACGATTTGAAAATGAACCTTAACGTCACCTACGACGAGAGTGCCGCCATTGGTAAGCGATATACACGTCAGGACCTGATCGGTACACCCTTTTGCATTGCGGTGGATCACCAGACCAAAGAGGATAATACGGTTACCATCCGCCACCGTGATAGTACAGAACAGGAACGTATACGGGTAAGTGACCTGAAGGCAAGGCTGGTGGAGACCACATCCATGAAGCGTATCCTTGAGAAATTGGTATAGCGCTCTTGGAACAACAGCAGCCGGAATTAATTGATCCTGACACCTTTGTTACAGGTATGCTCATAGCGCTCTTCTTGATGGGCGCTTACCTTTTGTACTTGTACCTAAGGCATCGTCGCTCCGCCACGGCTAAGGTCTCGGAAGAAGAAATACGGCAGATACTGGAGCACCATTCTGCCTACTATCGTGACCTGGATGCAACTGATCAA
This sequence comes from uncultured Porifericola sp., assembly GCA_964653665.1. GTDB lineage: Bacteria > Bacteroidota > Bacteroidia > Cytophagales > Cyclobacteriaceae > Catalinimonas. Next base: position 9,113 of record CAZZGE010000119.1, read on the forward strand.
AAAAAATTTATCGGGAGGGTAGCACAATTTATCAGCCTGAAGAGCTTTATTCCCCGCATGTTTAAGGTCGTTACGCCGGAGATGAAGGTCCTTATCTCGGCAGCAGCAGTACAACTGACTTTTGGCTTACCTGAGGTTTGCTTGCGACACTTCCGACGAATTATCATTTATCCCGACGCTTACTACTCTACAGTTACCAAGCAGATGCATAAAGGAGAGGTGAACCCCAAGGCAGGTGCTATTGTGCTTTCCTGGAAGAGTTTTCTGAGCGGCTACGCCAATCCGGACGACTCATATAATTTGGGTTTGCATGAAATGGCGCATGCCCTGGAACTGGAAAACCTGATAAAGAACGAGGAATACGCATTTTTCCCTAAAGAAGCCTGGTCAGATTTTCAGCGGGAAGCAGAAAAAGTAAGCAGTCGTATCAGGTCCGGACAGCATGAGTTCTTCCGAACGTATGCTAGTACAAATGAGCAAGAATTTTTTGCTGTGGCTGTAGAAAATTTCTTTGAGAGAGCGGAGGCGTTTTGGCGGGAGTTTCCGCAGTTATATAGTATATTGGTACTATTGTTAAACCAAGACCCGCTAAAAAAAATAACTTAGCCCACCATCAGACAGAGGATTTTGCGGGTTCGGTTATGTTTTGTGTGAATTATTTATTTTCATTTGTCCTTCGAAAAAGAAGTTCATGATCAGATTTCGTGAACTTAGCGTCTGTTAAGCAGTTATATCCTCCTTAATAGCTACCCTTGCTGACTTTAAGATTTACCCGCTTAGAATAGCATCCATGTGGATTAAACTTGCACATACGATCATCAGGTACCGCCTCCTGCTGATGATTATCCTGGCGTTGATCACAGCTTTTATGGGTTACCATGCACAAGACCTGAAGCTCAGCTACGAGTACGCCCGGGCAGTACCCGAAACAGATCCTGAGATGGTCTACTACCAACAATTTAAGCAGCAATTTGGTGAAGATGCTAACCTGATGGCCATTGGGGTAAAAGACAGTAGTCTTTATGAAGCTAAAAGCTTTCGCAGGTTTAAATATTTTGGTGACGAGATCGCCAAGCTGCCGGGCGTCAAGTATGTATTAGGGATGCCGAACATGCAGAAACTGGTCAGAAACCAGGCTGACAAGGACTTTGACCTCCGGCCAGTGTTTGAGAATATTCCCGATTCCCAGGCTGAAATGGACAGTCTGCTGGAAAAGGCCCGTGAACTCAAATTTTATAGTGGACAACTAGTCAATGAAGAAAATGGCGCCACCTTCCTGCTGGTAGCCATAGAGCAGGAGACGCTCAACTCTGACAAGCGGATGCAACTCATTCCTGACATTCAGCAGCTGGGCGACAGCTTCACCGAAGTTACGGGTATAGAACTGCATTACGCCGGGATACCCTTCGTGCGTACCGTGATGAATAACAACATTCAGGCGGAGCTGCGTATTTTTTTGATCCTCTCCGTAGTAGTGACAGCCTGTATCCTTCTTTTCTTTTTCCGGTCCTGGGATGCGGTGGTAGTCCCGCTCATCATCATTGGCATCATGGTCGTATGGTCTACCGGTACCCTGGGGCTTTTTAATTACGATATCACCGTACTTTCCGGACTGCTGCCGCCGATTATCGTCGTAATCGGGATCCCGAACAGTGTGTACCTGCTCAACAAGTACCACCGGGAGTACAACCGGCATGGTAATAAAATAAGAGCACTCACGGCCGTGGTAGAAAAGATCGGGCTGGCTACGTTGATCACCAATGTGACCACTGCCATTGGCTTCCTAGTACTGATGTTCACTGAAATCCGTATCTTGGAAGAGTTTGGACTGGTAGCCGGACTTAATATTCTGGCCACGTTCGTTGTCAGTATCATTATGATTCCGGCGGTATTTTCTTATCGTCCACCTCCCAACCCACGACAACTCAAGCACCTGCGCCTCCGCTTTGTGGATAAGCTTTTGACGATACTGGACTTACTAGTACATCGTCACCGGTACCGGGTGATGGGGGGAGCCGTGCTAGTAGTCGTTGTGTTTGTAGTAGGAATGCTCCGCATTGACGCAGTCTCTTACCTGGTAGATGATGTGCCTAACGATAGCCAACTAAAGCAGGACCTGGCCTTTTTTGAAGAAAACTTTACCGGCATTATGCCGCTGGAAGTGGTCATTAATACGAACAAAAACCGCTCGGCCACTCGGGTTTCTACCTTACAGAAGGTGGACGAATTTCAGCGGTACCTGGCTGAGCAACCGGAAATTTCGCAGCCCATCTCTATTGTTGGCTTTGTAAAAGCAACCCGGCAGGCTTTTTATAACAACAGCCCAGCCTTCTACGAATTACCCGATCGCCGTGACCAAGCCTTTATCTTCCGCTACCTGCAAAATTCTCAGCAGGCTGATAATACTACTGTACCGGGCGAGCAGTCAGCACAAATGACACTGCTGCAAAACTTTAGCGATAGTACCGGGCAGAAAATTCGTGTATCACTCAAGATCGCTGATATCGGTTCCAAAGAGATCAAAAGCTTGATAGAAGACAAAATCCGCCCCAAGGCCGAGGAGATTTTTAATGACGAAGAAACCGAAGTACATATTACCGGAGCCAGCCTGCTCTTTACCAAGGGAAATGAATTCTTGATAGACAACCTGCTGGTGAGCCTGTTGCTGGCTTTCTGCCTGATCGCCGTGATCATGGCCCTGCTGTTTGGCAATGTCCGGATGATCCTGATCTCGCTGATCCCCAACATTATCCCGCTGATCGTTACGGCGGGTATCATGGGCTTTGTAGGCATTCCGCTTAAGCCTAGTACAGCCATTATTTTTAGTATTGTCTTCGGTATCTCGGTGGATGATTCCATTCACTTTCTGGCCAAGTACCGACAGGAACTTAAGCTCAATCATTCGTTTGTACCCATCGCCATCAGCCGTAGCCTGCGGGAAACCGGGGCGAGTATGATCTATACTTCCATCATCCTGTTTTTTGGCTTTATCATCTTTGCCGGCTCCAGCTTTGGCGGAACCATGTACCTGGGCATCCTCACCTCGCTGACGCTGCTCATCGCTATGTTTACCAACCTGAGCGTGCTGCCCTCCCTACTCATGGCCTTTGACAATGGTAAAGGGTTGGCTAAAAGCGAAGATACGCCCTTCCACCTTATTAATCATTATGATGAGTTTTACTCCGAAGAAGAAGACGAGGAGATTGATCTGGATAAGCTGGAACGGCCTGAGAACGGGCATAGTGAGGAAGTAAGTGAGAAGAAGGATGAAGGGCGGTAGTTTGCCCGGGACAAACATGAATTTTCAGCCTCATAATCACAATTTTTGTACATTGTAACATGGACCAGATTCAGGAAAGTAAGTTATCTCTTGAAGAATATAACCGTCTGGAAGACGAGCGGAACCAACGTTATGAATATCATGACGGAGAGGTTTTTGCCATGGCGGGAGGGGACCCCAAACACGGAGCCATTGCTTCAAATCTAATTCGTTTGTTGGGTAATGCGCTTTTGGGTAAAGGATGCCGGGTTTTCAATAGCGATGTCAAGGTTTACATTATTGCGCTTAACAAATCCCTATATCCAGACCTATCTGTTGTTTGCGGTCTAGTGGAACGATCAGACAAAGACGCCAGGGCTGTGTCTAACCCTACTCTACTGGTAGAGGTGCTCTCAGAGAGTACCCGAAACTACGACAGTCGTGAAAAATTCATGTACTATAGCCAAATTCCTACCTTGAAAGAATATGTTTTGGTAGAACAGGATCAACCCCTGGTGCAGGTTTTCTTTCGTGGGGACTCTGGGAAAAAGTGGCAGATGGAGTGGTTTTCGGGAGTAAAATCTACTGTCAAACTTCAGTCGGTTGAGGTAGCTATTCCAGTCGGAGATATTTATGCTGATACAAAATTTTAATATTATTCATTCTTCGGATTTCCATCTTTATCAAAGTGCTTATGCGGGTGCCATTCGGTTAGGAGGATGATAGATATTAAACCAAGTACAAAGAAAATGACTACTATCAGGTAAAACTTATCAAACACAAAGAAACCAACAATAGCGATTAAAATAGTTAATACCCCAATAGGTACAAATAACTTAGGTGCATAGTTGTTAGCGGTCTTCCAAGTAGCCTCGTTCTTCATGGACAGGCTAGTTCGGTAACCATAGATCCGGTTAATGCATTTGGGTGGAAATTTCTTCCATAGAAAAAATCAACAATAGGAAAAAGTCCATAAATAATGCTAACCACAAGTTGAATGATTCTACCTTCCATGTAATTTCAGATTTTATCAATGAGCTTATCAGAAATGTAAAGGCACTCAAAATCCAGCTTACTTTGCTTACCCAATATAAAGGATTTCTCACACTTATGACCTAGCCCCACCTACGGCGCAACGCGGCGTTCTTTAACTTACTTGTAAAATACAAATCCCTGCAAGATATCTACGATGATACTGATATGTGAAAAAACTTATTTCCCATTTACCCATCCCCCCCTTCTACCTATCTTCCCCCAAATCTTTTCGCCAAAAAGCTTGTTATTTCAATTCCGATTGCGCAAAAAAGGAATCAAATCATAACTTTGCGGAAAACCGCCCAGCGGAATGCCGCCCAGCGGAATTGATTGAAAACGAAAGCAATACAGTGAAAGCACAGCTTGTGAAGTATCCAGAATATAAAAATCCAGATTACGCCAAAATAGCCCGGGAAGTACTCACTTACTGGCAGGAAAATAAGGTTTTTGAGAAATCAGTAAGCACCCGCGAGGGCCAGGAAACTTTTACCTTCTACGAGGGGCCTCCTTCCGCCAACGGTACACCCGGCATCCATCACGTGATGGCCCGTACCATCAAGGATATTTTCTGCCGCTACAAGACCATG
>CAZZGE010000120.1:0-13572 GCA_964653665.1 uncultured Porifericola sp.
GCTTGTTGTAGTGACGCTGGTAGCATCCCAGAAAACAATAATTTTTTCCTGAATTATCAGTCGTATTGAATAGTTATATCTATACTTTATTCAAGCCCCTTTTGACTCCTTTTCATGCTATATCTACTAATTTAAGGTATTCTTTAAAAAAAAGAACAGCACGCATCGGATGATACATGCTGCTCACTTTGACACATGAAAAGATTTATACGTTGCCCTTCTTAGACTCCCTGACTGCAAAATCTACGGAGCGTGCCGCAAAGGCCATATAGGTCAGCGAAGGATTCTGCGTACTGGTAGAGGTCATACAAGCACCGTCGGTAACAAACACATTTTTACAGGCGTGCAGGCGGTTCCATTTATCCAGCAACGAGGTTTTGGGATCTTTGCCCATCCTTACACCGCCCATCTCATGGATATCCAGGCCGGGCGCCTGTTTGGTATCACGGGTGCGGATGTTGATAAAGCCAGCCTTCTCGTACATTTCGGTAAACTGCTCAAAAAAATCCTGTGTCATTTTCTCGTCATTGTCATCGTAGTCCACATTGACTTTGATAAGCGGAATACCCCATTCATCGGTTTTTTCTGTATCCAGGCTTACGTAGTTACTTTCTTTGGGAATGGTTTCGCCCATCATGTGGGAGCCTACTCTCCATCCACCCCAACTCGGGTTAAGCAGGTTTTCTTTCAGTGACCCACCGATGCCTTCGTACTCACGGTCCACCTGTCGGCTAGCCCCAAATCCGGAAGCATAGCCTCGCAGGAAGTCCGTTTCCTGCTGGTAAACGTTGCGGAAACGAGGGATATAGCCACTGGTAGGCCGGCGGCCTACGGTAGTCGAGTCCAGGTAGCCGTCGTACTCAGCCGATATTTTACCACGATAGTTGTGGAAAGCCACATATTTACCCAGTAGGCCATTGTCATTGCCTAGTCCTTCCGGAAAGCGGTTGGACTTTGAATTCAGTAGGATCATATTGGTATTGAGCGCACTGGCATTCACAAAGATAACAGGCGCGTAAAAGTCCATCTCTTCCTTGGTTTCAGCATCAATCACTTTTACACCAGATGCTTTGCCTTGGGCTTCATCGTAGAGAACTGAATGTACGACCGAATGAGGACGCAGCGTCATGTTACCGGTCTTCATCGCCCAGGGGATGGTAGAAGAGTTACTGCTGAAATAGCCTCCGAAAGGACAGCCCCGCTGGCAGAGATTGCGGTTCTGACACTGGCCCCGTCCCTGCTCCAGGTGAACGGACTGCGGCTCTGACAGATGCGCGCAACGTGCCACGATCAGGTTACGTCCTTTAAACTGGCCTTCCAGTTTCTCCTTGAAATATTTTTCTACACAATTGAGGTCCATAGGTGGTAGAAAATCGCCGTCGGGTAGGTTATCCAGGCCGTCTTTGTTACCGGAGATACCGGAAAACCTCTCCACATGGCTGTACCAGGGCGCCAGTTCCTGGTAGCTGATGGGCCATTCTACAGCAAAGCCATCCCGAGCCGGGCCTTCAAAATCGTACTGGCTCCAGCGCTGGGTCTGCCGTGCCCAGAGCAGGGACTTACCGCCTACCTGATAGCCACGAATCCAGTCAAAAGGCTTGTCTTGCACATATGGGTGCTCGGTATCTTTGACAAAAAAGTGCTGAGCATCTTCTTTGAAAGCATAGCATCGGCTAATGACTGGGTTTTCTTTCTGTATGTCCTCGGGAATTCTACCTCGGTGCTCAAACTCCCAGGGCATCATGTTGGTAGTGGGGTAATCCTTAATGTGTTCTACGTTGCGTCCTCTTTCCAGGACCAGCGTCTTGAGACCTTTGTCGCATAGCTCTTTGGCAGCCCATCCACCGCTGATTCCGGAGCCAATGACGATGGCGTCGTACGTTCTGTTCTTTTCGCTGTCGATATTCAGGTTTGCCATTACATTACAGTTAATCCTTCGGTAGATACACAAGCCTGGTAGGGTCCAGGTACCAGTTTGTAGGGAAATTTTTCGGTCATGACGTACTCAGAAGAAAGGTAACCCTGTATAGTATAACGTTTGGTCAGCGCCAGGAAGGCCTGTACATCCTGCAACGTTGGCTGTAAAGCTTCAGATACTCCTTCCAGGTTCATCAATTCGCCGAACAGTACTTCGTTAGCAGCCTTGTCCTCATGGGAAAATGACTTGTCCAGTTGCTCATTGGCCAGTACTTCCACCTGCTTCAAGCCATTGGCAAAAATATTTTGCTCCTCTGTAGCGTGGCAGTCGTCCACCATCACCAGTACAAAGCGATACAGATCAAGGCTTTCGGCACCGGGGCTGTCTTCGGAGGAAGGAATAATGATCTCGCAGATGCGGGCCAGCAAATCTTGCTGTTTGACATCGAGCTGGAGGTTATTCAAGGCAACTGCTACCCGCTCGGGACCGAAATTACAGGAGGGCAGTAAAGCTATACCCCCGGCGGCAATGGCCATTTGCTTGAGAGCTGAACGTCTGTCCATACTTTATGATATTTTCAGTCTGAATTTTATAATTAGCCCTTTAATTTCGTCATTATTTTTTAAAAATGCTTACATAAGGCTCTTTTTTCCAATCTGCATAACCCACAATTACTTTGAGCTTTATCCGTTACTCCGTTACTTTCTGCTATAAGTACAGATACTTAGCGAATGAATATGCTTAAAAAGCGAACGTAACGAAAAACTTACAAGTCCTCATCATTCAGTTTCATTTCAAAGAGCGATCGCCTATTTTTCCGATGGATTAGCTATGACAAACATCAACTGTTTATTCTCTTTGGCCTGTAGATTAGTCTATCTTTTTTTCTTTATTTCTCTGATTGCAGTGCAAGCCCCAGCCTTCAGCCAATCCAGCTTTGATGCACTGATACAAGAGCACCAGGAAGCCCAACAAAGTTTTACCTTTGCATCAGATACGCAGAACATAAAACGAATGCTGCAGATTAGTGAAAAGCTCGTCTTTAACCATCCGGACAGCTCATACTATTGGGCACAACAATGCCTTGCCCTGGCTGAATCACAGGCATACACCCGGGGTATCATCATGGCTAATTACAGAATGGGCATCGCCTACTACATTAAAAGTAACTACTACCCGGCCCTGCAACTATTTCTGGAGGGACTCGAGCTTAGCCAGGATATCGGGGATAGGGAGTTACAGGCCGATGGCTTCAAGAATATGAGCCTGATTTACCTTGGACAGCAACAGTACGAGGATGCTATACATGAGCTCTCCAAGGCAATGACTATCAACCGGGAAAGAAACGATACCAGCCGACTGGCCAACAATTTTTTCAATACAGCTATCTCTTTTGATGAACTGGGATCTTATGACAGTGCAATACATTACCTAGACAAAGCTTTGGCTGCCTCAGCAGCTTCGGAGAACTACCAGATATGGGTAATGTCATATAACCGTATGGGAGAGACTTACTTCCATAAGCAGAATTATGAGAAAGCACTTCACTACTACCAGTTGGTCTTCCAGCAAAAAGGTTTTAAGAGCCGCTGGGAAGACTGTTTTGCCCATGCTGGTCTCGGCCAGACATACCTGGCACTGGAAAAATACGAATTGGCTGTAGAACACGCCACATACAGCTACCAACTGGCCAGAGAGATGAAAGCTCGCTGGGACACCGAAAGAGCCCTCCGCATCCTTGCCAAGGCATATGAGGCCCGGGAGGATTTCAGGGAGGCGTATCATTACCATAAGCTCTATAAAGCCTACAGTGATAGCATTTACGATGAGGCCAAAGAAAAGGAGATCAATTACCTGCATCTGCAGCAGAAGGAGAGCGAAAACCAACAACTGGCTCAGGAGAATAAGATTAACCGACAGCAGGCCCGGTTTAACCAAATGATATTGATCATAATGAGCCTGCTTGCGATATCACTAATGGTCATCATCAGCATAGTGTTCTACAATAGCCGACAAAAACATCGCCTGAATCAACTTTTACAGCGGAAAAACAGTAGTATCGCTGCGCAGAAGACGCGGATAGAAGCGCAAAACAAAAGCCTTCAGGAAATAAATACTTCCAAGGATCAGCTTTTTTCGGTCATCAGCCACGATCTCAAAAGCCCATTTGCATCCATCATGGGTACTTTTGAATTGATTCAGCAAGGTATGCTCAACCGACATGAACGGGAATCCGTAATGCAGGAACTCAACCTGAAAGTGAGTCACGTTTTTGACATGCTCAATAACCTACTATACTGGGCCAATAGCCAGCAAAAGGGAATTCAGCCAGTGATGCGAAAGGTAGGCCTCCCGGCTGTAGTTGACGAAGTACTAAGTGTATCTCACTTTCTTGCCAGCGAAAAAAATATCGAGATTATCCACCAGTCACATGACTATCAACCCGTTTACGCCGACCCGGATCATGTAAAGATCATCATACAAAATCTGGTAGGTAATGCGATTAAATTTACGCCCCGGACGGGCACAATTACTATTGACTACAGCGAAGAGATAAACCATCTGCAAATCCATGTCCGCGATAGCGGCGTAGGAATTCAACCGAAACAGATCAGCCAGATTCTTCACCAAGAGCAGAACCTTACCTCGCAGCGCGGTACCAACAATGAAAAAGGGACAGGATTGGGATTAATGCTTGTTCGCCGTTTTGCTGAAATCAATCAGGCCGAACTTCAGATCCAAAGCACGCCTAAAGAGGGTTCAGACTTTAGCGTTCGCTTCCGAAAACGGGATACCCAGAACGAGAAGGACCTTAAAAAAACAGATATTGAGAGTGAGACATCCTGATGCGCATGGCACTATCTTCCGGCCATTTCTTTATTCTTTAGCCTCTTCCACACTCACCATCCGGCGGAAATAATTATACGCATAGGTGATTCCCAATACAAAAAGTACTGCCAGGATGCCCATCAGACTGTTGATAGGAGGGGCAGCCGAGAGTGAAAGCCGTATTAGGATGGTAGCAAAAGCGAAAGAGGAGTAGCGAAAAATATTATAGTACTTGGAGGTGTACCGAAGGGAGTACAGCAGGATTAATACGTCGGTAAAAATAAGTATGAAGTAAAAGTTATTGATACTGGGCTCGTAGCTACCCAAACGAATGAGTTCCTCAATATCATAAAGCTCTAAACCAACAAAAACCAGCAGCAGAGCCATGGCTACGAGCTGTTTGAACCGTACAAAGACAGTTTGCTCAGAGTCAGAAAAGGTAATACGTTCGTGCAGTTGTACTTTATAGTAAAAGCCTAGCAGAAAAAAGATGATCAGAGCGCCAAAAGCGTCATAAAACATATGATAAAACTCCGGGTCATAAAAGCTCTCTCGGCTGACATGACTGTATTGTTCTCCAAACTCTTTGAAAGCAGATCGGAGGAGCACAATTGAAAGGATTTCAAATTGTTTTCCCACGCTGTCGGCCACCGAGCGGGGTAGCACAAAGATAAGCCCCATCACCTCTATGATAAGCAGGGCAGTAAAAGCGATGTCTACTGCCAGAAAAAAGCTGCCATCGTAAGTCATTACGTCTATCCTGCCCAAAGTGGCGATCACTAGACCAATAAGAAAGCAAACGATAAGAATATTACTGGCTATCTTAGTAGAGAAGGTATGATGCCAGAATCGTTCTAAGCTGGAAAACCATTTGAACAGCATAGTGTAAGTATAGAGCGTGGAAGACCAATTAGAGGCATCTGATGTTAATGTATAAATAAACCTGCCCGAGGGCAGGCCTTTCATGTATGAGGTTATTCAAATGAATGACCCTACTCAATCACTGACGTTTTAAGACTTTATCCTGTCTTTAACACGACTCATGAACTCGCCTAGTTCATTGTCAGAGTAGGTTCCGTAGGCATCTACCACAGGTCCTTTAGTACCATCTGTCGTAGTGATAGCGTACAAAATTGACATATCGCTAGGATTACTCTCTCCCTCAAAGCGGAATTCTTCATCGATAACCAACTCCTGTGCCTGGTAGTTTTTCTGAGAGGTGCGATCTTTTAGTACCCCATCTTCAAACTTAAACTGAGTCGTATAACCTTTTTTTTCCAGTGCGGTCAGTGTCTCGGTGAGCGGTGTCCTGAACTCTTTCATGTCTTGTGTGCTCATAATTGTATATTAAAAAATGAAGGAACATCATATGCTACTACAATGGGTAAACACACAGTGGCTTTCAATGTTTTTCCGGCTCCAGGGGCAAAATTTTATCCATAAATGCAGGTCTCAGTTTTTCTAGCCAGGCAGGGGTAGGTAGCCGGTAACCGATAAGAAACTGAACATTACGAGAGCTATTGTCCAGCCGTATCCCCTCAACGCTGAGCGAAGACTGCTGGAAAACCAGAAACAGGCTGGCGAAGTACTCACCATCGTCGTAGCCTATTGCCGCCCTCAGGTTGTACTCCGGGGCCACCCCCAGGCTATTACCGCTTACCGCCGGCTTGGTAAAAGACTTATTCTGAAACGCCATCCCTACCGAGACCGCCGCATGGAGCGTGAATTTTCCGAAAATAAAATTATTGACATAACCGGGACGAAGCTGAAACGCGGTCGCTGATAGTTGGGAGATCAGCGAATCGGTACCAAACCGGGTTCGCAGGGAGGGATCAAATATAGAGTTTTGGCCCCGAAGTGTATAGTAAGAAATACCGCCACTCAGCATCCAGGAACCAGCACTTCGCAGTTGCATCTCGTTCCGGTTGTAAGAAGATTTGAAAGACACTTGGTCTTCGGTAAAGAGATAGGTGACTGTGAAGTAAGACTGCAGGGAAGTTAGCTGGTTATCAGATGCCTCTGCCACCAATTCCTGAGGGATATTTTCCGATACGGGATACAACTGCGAGTACCACTGTAGTGACCCATCAAACAGCCACCTGTCCAGGTAGAGAGCTGCCTGTAAATCTATCACACGACTGCTGAACTTTTCGGCTCGGTTAAAAAACCAGGAAACTGGCAAAGGTAAGTACAGCTTCACCCCCAATCTCCAGAAGTACGCCCCGATTCCAACATAATTCTGGTTGTCTGGTGCCAATTGTATGCTTTGTCCACTATTTTCCTGCAAAATAGAAGTACGAAGCCCTCGGTTGGTAAAATGTAGCTTCAGGTTCATACTATCCTGGGGAGTACGCTTGTAAGCCGTTTCCTGCGCCAAGGCTTCTGAACCCTGTAATACCCATAAAAAAAGGGCAAAAGCTATGAGTAATCTAGTTTTCAGATTTGTCTTGTGAAAAAGTAAAAAGTGTCTGAAACCGAAATTAAAAAATCCCGTCATGAGCGCCATCTGTCAATAGAATAACCGTATCGCCAGAATGGTTATAAAAGGCCTAGCGGCTTACTTCGTTTTCAATACCTGAAAGTATACGCTTGATATCGTTAGCATTCTCAATCAGCCGCTTGCTTTCTGCCTCATCCTGTTCGTCCACAATTTTTTTGAAAATCTGTAGATTTTTGATGTAAGCATCCAGCGCTTCCGATATGTTACGGGTGTTTTGCGTAAAAATAGGTGACCACATCTGGGCAGAGCTTTTGGCCAGCCGTACCGTAGATGAAAACCCACTACCGGCCATCTCAAAAATACTACGCTCATCTTTTTCCTTCTCCAGCACCGTAGTGCTTAGCGCAAAAGAACTTATGTGGCTGAGGTGTGAAACGTAAGCGATGTGCCGGTCGTGCGCCTCAGCCGACATGTAGCTGATCTGCATGTTAAGTTTGAGCTTGAAAATATTTTCCACCAGCTCCAGCGCTTCAATGTCAGAGCGCTCCCGGTCGCAGAGGATCATCTGCTTGTTGTAGAGTAGCTCAGCAAAAGCAGCGTCGGGGCCAGAGCGCTCGGTACCGGCAATGGGGTGAGCTGCTACGTACTGCCCACGTTTGGGATGGTTGACTACGGTCTGGCAGATCTTTTCTTTTGTTGACCCCATGTCAGTGACTACCGAATTACGGGGGAGTACATCAAGTACCTGGGGCAGTTGCCGTATGATGACACTGACGGGTGTGGCCAGGATGACAATATCAGCACTTCGGACTCCCTGTTTCAGTGTCATGATCTTATCAGCGATTTCTCCCACCAGGGCACGGGCCGCATGCTCACGGTTGTTGTCAACGCCGATGATGCGATAACCACTATTTTTAGCTTTAAGTCCCAGTGCAGTTGAGCCTCCAAGTAAACCTAAACCGACAATGCAAATATTCATGAGTAAAACTGCTTCTTAATCAAAATTTACGATTCTATTGAAAGCCTCTTCCAAAATACTATTTGGATTACACAAAGAAGCCCGGACGTATCTTTCGCCTTTAGTTCCAAATATAAAACCAGGGGTCAGAAAAACATGAGATTCTTGTAAAATGCGGTCAACTAATTTTCCGGAATCGGATACATGCTCAGGAATTTTTGCCCAGACGAACATGCCTTCCTGGGATTTTTGGTACTTACAATGCAGCTTATCCATAAGGCGAAACACGATCTCCCGACGTTCCGCATAGTCACGGTTGCGCTCCTTGTGCCAGGTGTCAGGATTTTGCAATGCCTGCACTGCGGCGTCCTGTATCCCACGAAACATGCCGGAGTCCACGTTACTCTTGATTTTAAGAATCTCTTTGAGGTATTCAGCAGCTCCGGCGATCCACCCAACCCGCCAGCCGGCCATATTGTGTGATTTAGAAAGGGAGTTTAGCTCCAGGGAGACTTCCTTAGCACCAGGGAGGGATAATATGCTGAAAGGTTTACTGCGGTTAAGCACCAGGCTGTAGGGATTATCGTGGCACAGTAAAAACTGCTTTTCTTGAGCTAACCCAATTAGTTGCTGCAGGATTTCCGTATTGGCCGGAGTACCGGTGGGCATATGTGGATAGTTAACCCACATAAGCTTTACGCGGCCGTAGTTTTCCTTTCGCATCGCCTCTAGGTCAGGCTGCCAATCAGATTCACGAAGAGGATAGGAACGCACCTGGCCCTCTACCATACGGGTAACTGCACTGTATGCCGGGTAGCCCAGTTCAGGTACCAGCACTTCGTCGCCAGCATTGAGAAAAGTCAGGGAAATATGAGTAATTCCCTCCTTTGACCCCATCAGAGGCAGTAGTTCGTCATCTGGACGCAGTGGAACGCCGTAAGCCTGCTGGTAAAAAGCAGCGATGGCTTTTCGTAGTTCGGGGGTGCCCTGGTAAGACTGATAGCCGTGGTTTTCGCCTTTTAAAGCTGACTCATGCAGTGCAGTGATTGTCTTCTCGGACGGCATCATGTCGGGGCTGCCGATGCCTAGGTTGATCACATCGTGGCCCGCTTCTCGCATCCGGCGTATCTCCTGCAGCTTGACGGAAAAGTAGTACTCTTTGATACGTTGCAGCCGCTTGGCAGTGGTAATGATCATGTGCTGATTTCCTATCTTATTCTTCTAATCTTTTTTTCCAGGACAATAAAATCTGTAGTGACAACCCGGTAAATCAGAGGTGGGTTACACCTCCGTAATCATGTACTACGATGTCTCTCATGCCTACTATTTCTCTCCAGGACACATCATTGCAGACTTTCCTGGTCTTATTGGATATTTTCTTAACAGTTTCATCGATGATTTGAACTCTCCTGAAAAACAGCATCCTGTTTTTCAGGATTTTCTCAGAAAAATCTTCAGAAACGTCCTTCATGCAAGCATAGATTAATCCAATAACCTCCAGAATATCATCTAAGTGAGCCAAATCACGGTCAGGTTACATTATCGAGTGTGAAGATTTCTTCACCCAGGATTCTCTAAAGCTGTTACACCAGGCAGTTCCTTACCTTCCATGTACTCTAGTAGGGCGCCACCACCGGTAGAAACGTAGGAAACTTTATCGCCAAAGCCCATACTGATCACCGCCGCAGCTGAGTCACCTCCCCCTATCAGGGAGAATGCACCTTTGCCGGTGGCACTGACCACCGCATTGGCGATGTACCGGGTACCTTCAGCGAAGTCTTCAATTTCAAAAATACCCATCGGACCGTTCCACAGGATCATCTTAGACTTCTCGATATTTTGACCAAATACCTGTCGTGCTTCTGGACCAATGTCCACACCCATCCAGCCGTTCTGTATTGCGTGGTTGTTGACAATTTTGGTATCAGCACCCGCTTCAATCTTTTGTGTGGCCACTGAATCTATAGGCAGGTGCAGGTGTACGCCCTTTTCCTTGGCTTTCTGAATGAGCTCGTTAGCAAGATCCAGCTTATCTTCTTCTACCAGGGAATTGCCGACATTACCGCCCATCGCCTTGAAAAAGGTGTAACTCATGGCACCACCGATGATGAGATTGTCGACCCTGTCGAGCAGCCGCTCAATGATCTGGATTTTGTCAGAAATCTTGGCACCGCCCATGATGGCTGTAAAAGGCTTCTCACTGCTCTCCAAGACTTTATCAGCGTTTTCAATTTCAGACTTTAGTACGTAACCGGCGGCTTTTTGGTCAAAGAACTGGGCGACGGTAGTTGTAGAGGAGTGCGCCCGGTGGGCTGAGCCAAAGGCATCGTTGACGTACACATCACCTAGCTTGGCCATCTGTTGCGCCAGTGCTGCATCACCTTGCGTTTCTTCCTTATGGAAACGAGTGTTTTCCAGCAACAGTATCTCTCCGGCCTGCAGTTGGGCAGCCTTTTCCTCCGCTTCCTGTCCCGCACAGTCGCTAGCAAAATGTACCTTAACACCATCCAGTAGTCGGGAAAGGTGGTCTACCAGGTGTTTCAGAGAGAACTTTTCCTCCGGCCCTTCCTTAGGTCGCCCCAGGTGCGACATCAGGACCGCCGACCCACCTTCGCCCAGAATTTTTTTGAGCGTGGGTACGGCCGCCCGCATGCGGTTATCATCAGTGATTTTATGATTCTTATCCAGCGGCACGTTGAAATCTACCCTTACCAGGGCTTTCTTGCCAGAAAAATTAATGTCGTCAATAGTTTTCATAGCTTATGTTCAGTTTTAAAAAAATGAATGTCTAAGTTTTCTACACAAATTTAAGCCTTATTATATTGTTCGCTATTTTTAAGACAAAAAGATCAAAAATCAAATCCTAACCTTAATGATGAAACACAAATTACTATTCCTCCTACTATACCTTTCCACGTTAGGCGTATCTTTATTGGGTACATCCACACAGGGTATGGCTCAGCGAATAACCCTGGATGATGTCACTCTGGACTATTACCTGCCCGAAGGCACATCCTACAATCCTGATATCCCTACTCCCGAAGAAATTTTAGGCTTCCAGGTAGGACAAATGCACGCCGAACATACGCAAATGCTGAACTTTTATCGGGCACTGGCCGAAGCCTCTCCTCGTGTAAGCCTGGAAGAATATGGGCGAACGTACGAAAACCGGCCGCTCTTCCTGCTCAAGATTACTTCCCAAGAAAACCAGCAAAACCTGGAGCAGATCCGGGAGCAGCATGTGCAGCTTACCGATCCTAAACAAGCCGGGCAGGTAGACATAGCCGGGAAGCCGGTGATTGTCTGGATGGGCTACAGTGTACACGGTAATGAGCCTAGTGGTGCCAATGCCGCCCTGCTGTTTTCCTACTACCTGGCCGCTGCCCAGGGTGAGGAAGTAGAAAATATGCTGGACCATGCAGTGGTCCTCATGGATCCCTTCATCAACCCCGATGGGATCAACCGCTTCGCTACCTGGGTCAACACCCACAAGGCAGAGTACCTGAGCACTGACCCCGAAAATGTTGAGCAGAACGAGCACTGGCCCCGCGGCCGTACTAACCACTACTGGTTTGACCTCAACCGCGACTGGCTGCTGCAGCAGCATCCCGAGTCGCGGGGCAGGCTAGAGAAATTTCACGAGTGGAAGCCCAATGTAGTGACCGACCACCACGAGATGGGCAGTAACGCTACCTTCTTTTTCCAGCCGGGTATTCCTTCACGAAACAACCCACTCACGCCCGAGAATACCTTTCGCCTGACCGAAGAACTAGGTAAGTACCACGCCCGTGAGTTGGACGCGATCGGCTCTTTTTACTACACCAAGGAGAGCTACGATGACTTTTACTACGGTAAGGGCTCTACCTATCCGGATGTGAACGGTGCGGTGGGTATCCTTTTTGAGCAGGCCAGCTCACGCAGCCACGCGCAGGAGACTGATAACGGCCTCCTTACCTTCCCGTTTACGGTACGCAACCAGGTAAAGACCAGCTTCTCTACGCTGAAAGGTTCCATCGGGATAAAGGACGAATTGCTTCAGCACCAGGCAGAGTTCTATCCAAATGCTTTAAGCGATGCGGCTAATGACCCGATCAAAGGCTATATTTTTGGCAGCAGCGAAGATCCGGCTACTACTTACCACATGGCCGAGGTGCTGGAGCGGCACCAGATCAATCTCTACCATCCGGCGCAAAGCCTCGCTGCCAATGGCGCTACATTTACCACCGACGGCAGCTATGTAGTACCGACCAACCAGCCGCAGTACCGCCTCATCAAGGCGCTTTTTGAGCGGAGAACTACCTTTAACGACAGCCTCTTCTACGATGTGTCGGCCTGGACCTTTCCGCTGGCGCATAACCTGCCATTTGCTGAGTTGAGCAGCCGTCAGCTTAGCCTGGGCCAGGCAGTGGAGAACCCGAAATTCCCTACCGGCGAAGTGGTGGGCGGACGCAGCGTCTATGCCTATCTTTTTGAAATGGACGGTTACTACGCCCACCGCGCACTCAACCGCCTGCTTTCTGCCGGGCTGAACCTGAAGACTTCTACTGAAAAATTTACTGACCAGAACGGCAAAAGCTTTGATTACGGCACCATTCTCATTCCCATCAGCATACAGCGGGATAGAGATGCCGCTGAAATCTACGAACTGGTACAGACCATCGCTGAAGAAGACGGTATTGACGTTTATGCCGCCAATACCGGCCTGACGGCCCAAGGCGTTAGCCTGGGAAGCCGTACCTACGAGACGCTGGAGAAGCCCGAAATCCTGCTGCTGATAGAGGGCGGCGTGAGCAGCTATGAGTCTGGTGAGGTATGGCATCTGCTGGATCAGCGTATGCACATGCCCATCACCATGATGTCCATCGACAACTTTAACCGCAGCAGCCTGGATCGCTACAATACGCTCATCATGGTTGACGGCTACTACGGCGGCATCAACGAAAGTGCTAAGGGTAAGATGAAGGAATGGATACAGCAGGGCAATACGTTGGTCGCCACCAAAGACGCTGGCAAGTGGCTATCGGATAATGGCATTGGCGGTTTCAAGTACAAGAGTATGCCCAGTGATTCCTCAGCACAGCGACCCTTTGCCAGCCGCGATGAGTACCGGGGCGGGCAGGTAATTGGCGGAACCATCTTTGAAGCCCGCCTGGATCTGACTCATCCGATTGCGTACGGCTACAAGCGGGAGGAGATCAGCCTCTTCCGCGATCATTCGCTCTTTATGGAGCGGGCCAAGAACCCTTACGCCAACCCAGTAATGTACACCGACACCCCGCTGGTAGCCGGTTACATCTCAAAAGAAAAAGAAGAAATGCTCCGCAATACTGCTGCTGTGGGCGTAGCGCCTTATGGGCGGGGTGTGGTAATCACCCTCACCGACAACCCCAATTTTCGCGCCTACTGGTACGGCACGAATAAGCTGTT
>CAZZGE010000121.1:0-13468 GCA_964653665.1 uncultured Porifericola sp.
CGAGCCAGCAGTATATCGGTGTCTCCAGCTTTAAGCTGCTTCATCTCACCGGGTTGCAGATCCTGTTTACTGGCGACTTTATGTTCTTGGATCATAGTATGATAGTTTTGTTGAGAGGATAAGGCGTACTTTATTAACTAACACACGGAAACAGTGTTTGGGGGAGTAATCAGATAATACTCAGTAATGGCTTAAAGCGAAAACGAAAGTACTGAAAACTCATTCTCAAAATTTCTAAAGACCTGATATTGGTTTTCATTTTCATAAAAGAGGATACCCACAGAAAAAGCACTCTCAATAGGGCGATCTTTAATCAGGCTTCCCTGCGCAGTAAAAAGATACGTAAACTCCTGTACCTGATCGGTCACGGCAATGAGCTCATTGCCAGCGCCAAAGTCATAGTACTGTACTTGCAGTTCTCCCTTTCCCAGGGCCGCCGGACTCAAAAAGTTTTTTTCAAATAAAAGTTTACCCCGGTAGTCCAACACGCCAAAAATCTGCTCGTCTTGTCTCACGATTACATAAGTCTTACCCAAAGCATCCAGGCTAAGTTCAAACTGCGTGTCCGGTGAAGGCCGGTAGAGTTGCTCTCTGCGCGTGATATTTCCCAGCAGGTTGAATCCAATAATTTCTCCCAGGGTGCTTACTGTAGTAATCTGAGTATTTCCGGCTGCGCTACCTAATTCTACAAATGCGGGGCTGTTGATAGGCTTTCCCAGCTTTATCGGAAACCCGGCATAGGGTTGGCCGCGCCGGTTCAGCACATAGATATCACCATTTTCCTGAATGGCTACCATAAAATCTTTGTCTCTTACCCTCACATGAAATGCAGGAGTTGCCAGGGAAGTACTCAGACTAGTATTGGGATTCCAGCCCGCCAGATTTTCTCGCTCCTGGTTGAACATCCATAACTGCCCCTCCTGATCCGATACCAGAAAACGATAGTTTTTGCTATTATCGTAGTCAATCAGGCTAAAATGCTGCACCCGCACACCTTCCGGTAGGTAAGACGGGTACCCGGACACATAATCGCCGTTTCTGTCTATTACGTGGATAGCACTATCGGTAGCAAATAGATACTGCAACTTGCCGTTTTTAAAATAATCAATCTGATGAACCTCGCTGACAATGGCTGCCCCCAGGGAATCCTTCCACTGCATTTCACCATCCAGTTCGCTGAGATAAAACTGGTTGGTCTCGTCCTGAAAAACCACTTCAAACGTCTGGTTGGTGTGATCCCGCACGACAAAAGGCTTGGTGGTAAGTGAATGATCTACGAACAATCGGCTCACATCCTGAAACTGGTTATCCTCTCGTTTGCCAGCTTCCTGAGGTTGGTAACTGAGAGAAAAGCTGGTGTAAAAATCATCTTCGCTGTGGCTAAACTGCACCGCCGTGTGGTCAAAGCTTTTTATGAAAGTTTCATGGCGCTCGGCAAACGCTCTCCACTCAGGGCTTAGCTTGGCGAGAAGCATCCTCCAGGAACGGGCTGTATTGACAAAAAGACTGACATTGGACTGATCCAGCGATGTTTCTAGAAACCGCACCTCACGAATAGATTTGTCCCAGGTGTTTTCTGCTTCCCGATCGGCGATCAGCCTCTTGAGGGCACGAATGCTATTTGCAAAAATTACGTAACGTTCAGTGACCAGGTAAAAACATTGCTCAAAGCCTAGTGCCATCGGTCCCAACATACTGGCGGGAAATTCCCGGAAACTAATTTCACGGATATGGTAACCGGCAAAGTTTTCCTGGTAGCTTGATGCACGCTCCTCTTTGTTAATTCTATTCTCCAGTTGCTGCAGTTGCTGATTCGCTATTGCGGTATCTCGGGCCTGAAGAATCATCACTTTGTCGGCCTGGTCTACATCTATAGATTCAAGTACCAGCAGACCTATCTCGCTACCCAGCCAGTTCGTCAGTTCATCAGTAGTTACCTGGTACTGGTCATGAAGGTACTGGCGATTGCGCACGGTCTGCTGTACTAGCTTATTATCAGACTGACGATGCTGTTTATACAGCCGTAAGAGCCAGGCTGCACCGTCCTGTACACCCACATGATAAAGCATGGCTGTTCTCTCAGGTACATACTCGTAAAGCCTAATGGACTGCGGTTCATCCGGCTGAAAGGTATTCAGCCAGTAAGTTTCCGAATTTGTATTGGTAGGAAACCGGCTAAAGCCGTTGAGTAAAAGCTGGCTTTCCGTAAGATTGACATCAACGAATACCGTTTTGCTAAGATCTGCCAACGGTTGTAACTGTGGTAACACCTCGTTACTGGTAAATACTGATAGTAACAAGGGCAGTTTACAAGTATTCAGGTAGAGATTACCTTCATCATCGGCTAGTTGCGGAAAGTCAGCCACTGGTACGTTATCTTGCTGAAAGCTCAGGGTGTCAAAACCCGTTTCGATGTTTCTGACGACATCCTCAATGAGAAATGGGGTAAAGCTACCAGCAAATACATTCTGATGAATCAAATAAGAGAACTGCGAGCCAGTTTCCTGATCCATGAGTTCACTGATGTTAAAGCCGTTGAACATCCGCCTATTGGTTCGTATGTTAGGTTGTTCTTCAAACTGCTTGATGGCCCGCAAAGCATTATTATATTCCTGGGGGTTATCAATTCTGAAATAGAAACTGAAGTCAAAAGCATTTTTTGAAATAACGTGCGTACCTATAAGTACCTGCTTTGAACTAAAGTAGGAGCTAAGATTGATCAGGCTATCCAGCATCAGCATCCGCTCTTCCAGTTGACGGAAGCTTTCAACCGTCTGTAAGTTATTCCACAGCACACTGTTACGTAAGGTTTCCCAATTGGCCGGTAATGAAGAGGTTTCATAGACCAAGGTAGCGCTTTCCGGAACGACCGACCACACATTGAGTGGCTCATTAAGAGATTGGCGTCGTTCTACGTATACTAGTATGGCTAACAGTAAAATTAGCAGTCCACTGACCAGTACAATTCTTCTTTTTTTCAAAATTACTTGTTTAGTATACAGGAATGGTGAGCATGGATTAGAGTAACGTAATCCACGCCCGGTTCATTTTATAAAAAGGCACTGAACAATAGTATCCAATGGCATAAATCTGCTGAGACAGATAAATGTACGCCAAAACTACCGTAGTTTAGTCACAAAGTTTAAGTAGGAAGTGGAAAACCGCAATAAGGATTATTTGCGATTCGGTATCCTGATCTTTACAGTGGTGCCTTCTCCTTTGTTGGAAACGATATCGATATGCCCCTCTAGTTTCTGAAGCACATCCTTGACAATGTATAGCCCCAGCCCGGAGCCTTCGCTGGTTTCGGAAGCACGATAAAACATATCAAAGATTTGGGGCAGTTGCTCTTTGGCTATACCTTCTCCGTTATCTTCTACTTCAATGTATGCAGCTTCATCCTCCACTTGTATACGAACCTCTATGAAAGAAGGTGTAGTCAGGAAACGACGATACTTGATAGCATTAGAAACGATATTGTTGAACACAATTCTGATCCGGGTCAAATCCGCGACAAAGTCGGTAGGCTGGCGCACCATCACCCGGATATCCAGGTTTTTGGTATTTCCGAGGTGGTAGAATCCTGAAACAGCGTGATCAACTTCTGCCATAAAATTGACTTTGACCATGGGGTGGCTGGCTCGTCTGTTTCTGGATATACTCAACAGATCCACTACCAGGCTATCCAGCCTTTTGATACTTCCCTCAATTAAATCGACGCACCGCGCTCGCTGGTCTTTGTTAGTCTCAATCTTCAGAATATCAAGCAGCCCCAGTACCGTTCGGAGAGGTCCTTTGAGATCATGGGATGCATGGTAGATAAAGTTGTCTAACTGCATATTGACCTGCTGTAACTCTTTTATGGAATGTCGTATTTCACTGATATCGGAAAATGCTACATCCACGAAAGAACCGGATACCCGGGCGTGAAGAATAAAGTGCTTTTCGCTATCTATACTAAATTCAAGGGTAATGTCATGATCTTCGTCATTTAGTCTCTGTAGCAACGACTGCCAAACATCACTGCCAACCAACTCGCTAATGTGCTGTACCTCCTGTTCACCCAGCTGTTCATGCATAATTCTCCAAGCCGACTGATTGAGAAAAAGAACCTCTCCGCTGTGTCTGATGATCTTCGCTAGGGGAAGTGGTAACTGATGAATGCTTAAGTAGGGCAGCTTACCTTCCAGTAATTCACGCGCCTGAAGTACCAAAAGATGGAAAGCTACGGACAGTGGTTCGCCGTTTTCGTCAGGTAATGCCGAAGCCGTTACTAACAGTGGAATTTGTTCCTGTTTTTCATTCACCATGAATAACAAACGCTGAGCTTGCTTGACGTGGCCTCGGATAAGATGAAGCGTCATTCGTTTGACACCAAATTGCTCGGCTGGGGAAAGTAGCTGCATCAATCCTAGATAGTCCAGCTGACTTTCGTCTATGGTATTACCTACTACTTTTTTCCAGGGAAAGCTTACCTCCAACTTGGCGTCAGGTAGACTTAAGATGATCAAGCCGGCATGTGAGGCTTGAAATACCTGTTCCTGCTGATGAAGTTTGTCGGCCAGTGCGTATTTCTCACGTTTGAGCTTCGCCAAATCGCGCTCTAAGGCCTCTTTTTCTTGTTGAAGGTCGGCTATCCTCTGCTTGTAAACAGATTCTGATGCTGATTCCCTGGACATTAAGATGATATAAAAAGCTAAAAGTACCCTTTATGAAACAAAAGTAAGTTTTTATTTTAATAAAATAATAGTTAATCTGTAAGAATTACAGATAAAAGTGAAAAAAAATATAGAGATTGAACTTCATCAGAGCTACGACTGACCGCAAAATTGAATACGGCATAAACTACAGTAAGCTAGAAAAACAGCGGGTAAATCATTTAAGAAACACAGCACTATGCTCTCCATTCAGTACTACTTCTATGTGTTCTTCAAGTGTAGTAGAAAGTTCATAACCGGTATACGATGCGACTACCGGAAATTTACTATGACTGCGGTTAACTAATACAGCTATTTCTAATTGATGTAAATTTCTTTCCAAAAAAGGGCGCATACTATAAGCTAATGTACGGCCCGTATTCAGCACATCGTCTACTAAAACAACATTTTTGCCGTCCAGATCTTCCACCAGGCAGTTCAATGACACATCACACTGCTTACTAGTAAATTTTTGCAGCGATACCTTGACCAGTTTCAGGCTTTGCTTGACATACTGAAAATGACTGATCTCGTCTAAATGATCGGCAATGCGTTGTGCCAGCGCGTATCCCCGATCGTCAATACCCGCTACAATTAGCTGACTGTCTTTAATATTTCTTTCATAGATTTCATACGCAATACGACGAATTTTCTGATCAATTTCTTTGGCAAAGAGGATCGTACGTGAGCTAGAAGCTTCTGGAGTGTTCATGGCTTTTTCTAGACGAATTAGCGGTAAATGACTGGAGCCGGTGGATGGAAAATATACATGATAACCATAAGAATTGGCTACACCTGGCTCTTATTGTTAAAGCTAATAGTACAATAAGAACCTCTATAATCCAAGAAAGACGGATGCACATAAATATCGCCTTCGTTTTACAGGATATTCGGGGGTAAAAACCAGCATTCATCACAGGGAAGCCTTAGTTTTACATATCTACATAACACTTACATGATGAAAAAAATCACCTTTTTACTACTCTTTTTTGGCCTGTTCTGCTGTGGCGAAACAACCAAAACCCCCAAGCCTTGAAACTGCCGATGCCTCTTCCAACGAACAAGTAAACCGAAACCAGCAAAGCATAGTGGCAGCTGCGCATCCTCTGGCTTCCCGGGCGGGAGCCAAAATTCCTGAGCAGGGAGGAAATGCCGTTGACGCTGCCGTAGCGTCCGCTTTCGTGCTTTCAGTTGTTGAACCCAGTATAAGCGGACTAGGAGGAAGATTACAAGCTATAGTCCGCTTGCCCAGTGGAGAGGTAAAGGGCGTAGACGCCACTACCCAGGCACCCCTTACCTATAATGCTGATACTGCTCCACAAGGTCGCTACGGTTATCCAACGATTGGTATACCAGCAGGCGTCGTAGCCGGCTTGACCAAACTTCTGAATGATTACGGCAGTATGCCCTTGGAAGTCGTAATGCAGTCGGCCATCCGTTATGCTGAAGAGGGATTTGAGCTATTACCGGGTGAGGCAAGGCGACAGTCCCTAGCAGCAGAGGCGCAGGAATTTGCTGGCAGCCGTCAGTATTTCATCATTGGGGATAGCCTAACCCGAAATGCCGGTAGTCGCTGGATACAGCAGGACCTGGCAAAAACACTAAAAGCAATTGCTGCCGGAGGAGCCAATGTGTTTTACCAGGGTGAAATCGCACGCCGTATCATTGACGACATACAGGCAAACGGTGGTATACTCACTTTGGAATACCTGTCCGGCTACAAAGCGAAAGACGCAGAAATTCTTAGCAGTGACTACCGGGGCCATACCTTTCATGCGCTATCGCTGACATCTTATGGTGCGATAACCCTTGAAATCATGAATATTCTTGAAAATCTGTCAATGCAGGAAGCCAATGAAGCCACATGGGCAACTAATATGTATCGGGCTATTGAAAGAGCTTATGAGGATCGGAGTAAGCAGTACAACGATTCTATTAATATCCTTATTTCTAAAACTTACGCTGCACAGCTTGCCGACGAAATCATGTATGAAGCTTCTTTCACAGCATTGTCAAATCCGGTATAGCCAAACCTGGTGAATGAAAAAGTGGCTCAGGACTTACTGCAGGATCAACCGCCTGCCTGGCTATCCAAACAGGGTCATACTACCCATCTTTCTGCGGCTGACAGTAGCGATATGATGATAGCACTGACCCAGTCGCTGGGCCCTAACATGGGCACCAAAGTCGCTACGCCCGGGCTGGGTTTTCTTTATGCCGTTACCTTAGGTGGATATCTGGGTGATTTTGAACCCGGACAGAGAGCTGCTTCACACATCTCACCGGTCGTCATTTCAAAAGGGAATGTACCTTTTATGGCTTTGGGTGCAGCCGGTGGTTCACGGATTATTTCTGCCATCACTTCGGTTAGCAGCCGCATATTAGATCACGAACTTTCGCTTTATGAAGCGCTGGCTGCGCCTCGCGTACATCCTGACGATGCGGATAGCGCTTATGTAGAAATGCACGAAGGCCTGGAATGGCAGGATGAAGTGATCCAGGCAATGGAAGAACAGGGCTTACTGCTTAACAAGGTAGAAGAAGTAGCCCGCTTTGGCCGCATACAGGCTGTTATGTATGATAAAGAGGCAAAGCAATGGATTGGCGCAGCTGATCCAGATTGGGAGGGAACAGCGGTAGGGCCAATGCAATAAAAAAAGCTTATTTCGTAAGGTTACCGTAGCCATATTCGCTACTTAGTACCAATACAAAATAAGCAAAGAGAAGATTAGCGAAAGTGCTAGTCTAATACTCTTGATACGTAATGTTAGATGCCTCAAGGTGCTTTAATTCTAAGCTTTCGTCTTGCAGGGCAAGTCTGAACTTATCTTCTTTTCTCTTCTTTAGTTTCACCAGAAATACCAGGTCATCTTCTTGCACAAAATCCTCAGGCAGAGAACCTGGCTCAACTATGTCCATTTCTTCTATCCACTTGGAACTGATGAGCCGCTTTTCATCCTGATCCAGTTTAAAGTGCTGTTCATCCATCTTGAGAATGTAGATGGGTTGAATATCGTGTTTTCTTACGATTTTATTGTTGAGATCATTCAGCGTTGCAGGGGATTTAGGCACTATGGTGACTGCCAGAACGAGTGCGATTACAAAGTGGTAAACGGTCATAAGTAAATAGTTTTGTGATAAAATTGAATCGCTCGCTATTTACAATTAAATATTAATATTATTATATTTAATTGTTTTATTTAGGTACATGAATACATATAAACATCTAAAAATTCACTAATGTTTATAATAGAGAAACCACTCTAGGTTGTAGGCATTAACTGTTTTTATTAATTTTATAGTTCCTGTTGGAACGCTCCATACTATCCCATGAGGGAACCTATTCATTTTTTTATTAAATTAAAGTTATTCGTCATTGATAAATATTGATTCACAATTTGCCTGCATCTTATCTTTACTAATCTACCCGATACTAACCACAACCTAATCTACCATGAGCCGTGATCTGAATTTACTTCAAATAAGCTTCAGGGAAAAAGTAGAAGTTGTTTTGGCAGAGTGCCAGCATAGGGGAATCACCATGACGCCCTACGCTACCATGCGTACACCGCATCAGCAGGCTAGGCTCTGGCGGCAGTCACGTACGTCAGCAGAAATACAGGAACGAGTGCAATGGCTGCGGGAAAATGGGGCGCCCTACCTAGCTTCGGTGATTGAAGAAGTAGGACCCCAGTTTGGCAAAAAGGTTACCAACGCCATTCCTGGTCTGAGTTGGCATCAGTGGGGAGAAGCGGTAGACTGCTTCTGGAATAGGGATGACCGGGCAGAATGGTCATCCCGTAAAAAAGTCTTACTGCCCGACGGTACGCATACCAATGGTTACCATATGTACGCTAGAATGAGTACTAAACACGGGTTGAATGCGGGAGGGTTTTGGTCCAGTTTCAAAGACTGGCCTCATATTCAGTTTCGCAGCCAACGGCTCAGTAGCTTCTATACCATTCAGGAAATTGACCGGCATATGCAGGAAAGCTTTGCTCACACTTCACCTGCTTAATTATGAAACATGTGCCCGCGCCCCATAGCTTGATCCAAAGGCTTATTGACAGTCCCAAAAGTTTCACTTCGGCTGACATCAGTACGCTACTGGGTATAGACCCGCTCAATCCACCCGAGCAACCTTTTTTGGCCCAAGAACTCATCAACATTTCTGACCTGAAATATGCTGTACTCAAGATCTTTGACCAGAATGAAGACTATAAGTTTGATAATTCTTACCGGGGTTATCTGGGTTTTATGAACGATTGGAGCCTCAGCAGGAGGAAGAAGAAATTTGTTAAGAAAATCAAATCAAATCCAAAAGCTCTTAAGATCATTGCTGAGGGAGATTCATGGTTTGAGCATCCCGTCTCCCGGGACATCGTTGACTGGCTGAACAAGTTGGGCGGAGATGATACTGCTATTTATAGCGTAGCCCGCGGCGGAGATTTCTTGACTAATATCCTGGAAGAGCGGGAGTACATCACCGATGTATCAGTTATTAACCCTGACTTTTTTTTGTTGAGTGCCGGTGGGATAGAGATCGTGAGCGAATGGCGCGTATCCCTGTTGATAGACCCGAAAGCAGCCTACATAACGGAAACCTTTGTCAGAAAACATCCCCTCCTTCAGGAGGTGCTGTGTAATCCTGATCTCCCAACTAGCACCAAACAAAGGTTAGAGAATGGCATTCGCTTCTTCACTCGTGAGTACTTTGCCCTAATGGCTCTGCTGGAGTTGAAGTACAAGTATCTGATCAAACAGTTAAGAAAAAAATTCTCAAGCCTGAAGATGATCTGCCACGGATATGACTATCCAATCCCCTCCTTTAGCCGAGGCCCCTGGTCGCGCCCCAAGCAGCGCCTGGTAAGAATGGTAGGCGATAATGGTAGGCATTTCAAGCAGCCGATGACGATTAAAGGAATTACTGATCAGCAGAATCAGAAGGATGTTACCTTTGCTATGCTTTATCTTTTTAATGAAATGCTACACCGGCTGGTACAAGACCCCATCTTTGGGCAGGACATCTACATGATTGACTGCCGTGGGTACGCTCGGCCCCAGGATTGGGAAGATGAACTACACCTAAGGCCGCAGCGTATCCGACAAGTGGCCAATACCTTCCTTGGCTGCATTCGTAACAGAAACGCAGAGAAGAAGGTATTTTATGTAAAAAGAGACGGCTGACATCCAAGGCTACCCTCAGTTGGTCATTTCAATCGTATTGGCTTACCCGGGAAGCCCTTTAGATTCGCTGTAAACGATACGCCAATCTGATACGTCGGCAGATAGCCGTTTGGTCACAACACTCTGACATATCAGGCGATGCTGCTTTCTTCACCTTCTACTTTGAAAACCCAGGCGTGCTCCACCGCGTTACCAGCGCCGGCAGGTACGGTGATGGTAAGGCCCGTACTTTCGCCGTAAGTCCACTCCAGCGGCTGATCATAGCCCAGCATATATACCTCTGAACCGGAGGCCGGTTTGAGATTTTTGAAATTGACTTCTTTTTGGGGTTCATCAAGCATGATTCCATAATACACTGGCTCATTTTCTTTTTTGGTGAAGCGGATATTTTCTCCCTGCATGTAGCCACTTTCCAGCCTGACGGTTTCGTAAATAGCTTCTCCGTTAACGTCAAGCCATTTACCCATGGCCTCCAGCCGCTCAACACTAGGTGCAGGAATCCTGCCCTCGGCAGTGGGCCCTACATTGAGAAGGTAGTTACCTCCTTTAGCAGCCACATCTACCAAATTGTGAATCAGGGTTTCGCTGGATTTCCAGTTATCATCATTGGATTTATAGCCCCAGCTATCGTTCATCGTCATGCAGGCCTCCCAGTCGTAATCGCTGGTGCTTTCCAGGATTTCCTGCTCAGGGGTACCAAAGTCGCCCAGGTACTCACCCCCTTTATTCATACCCTGCATTCCCTGACGACCTTTGTCAACCCGGTTGTTGATGATCAGGTCTGGGTCCAGTTTGCGCAGGTGGGTGTACATTCTGACACCGTGCTCATGGGTCCATTCAGGAATCCATTCGCCATCAAACCACATTACGTGAGGATCGTATTTTTCTACTAGCTCCGTCACCTGGGGAAAGAGGTAGTTGTCCACATAATTCTGAAAATTTGGATTTTCTTTTTCACTGGTATTGTATTCAGGGTAGTGAGGTGCCTGCGCGTTGGGGTGATGCCAGTCCATGATGGAGTGGTAAAAACACAGCTTCACATCGTATTTTTTGCAGGCTTCACTGAGTTCTGCCAGCAGGTCCCGCTTAATGGGCGCAAAATCCATCACATCGTACTCGCTAACTTCTGAATCCCAGAGTGCAAAACCATCATGGTGCTTAGAGGTGATGACAATGTATTTCATACCCGCATCTTTAGCCAGCTTCACCCAGCGGTCAGCATCGTATTCAGTGGGGTTGAACTGCCGGGAATACTCCTCGTACTCCTCCACCGGTATCTGAGCACGATCCATGATCCACTCGGAAACACCGTCCACAGTTTTACCCTGGTACTCACCGGCGGGCACAGCGTACGGCCCCCAGTGAATAAACATACCAAACTTAGCATCACGCCACCACTCTATTCGTTCTTCAAATGCCTCGTTGGATTCGTTCAGAATCTCTTCATCGGTTAGGGTCGTTTCGGTTACCGGCATCTCTGCTTCACTCTCTTCCGCATCCTCTGCTGGCTGGCAGTGCGTTACCAAAAACAGAACAACAAAGGCCAGGATTAGGTTACTTGATAATTTCATCATGATGTATATAACTTTTAGTGATCTTTGATTTCAGAAAATATACAAATGTTAACCAGAATTTGGCTAGCCTTTGTTGAAAACTTCAGCCTGCCATACTGAACCATGCGGAAACCGGTGTACTTGCATGGATTCTTTCTTCATGGTAATGCTATAACCCGGAATGGTTGGGGGCACGTAGGCCCCGTTTCGGATGACCACCGGGTCCACAAAGTGCTCGTGCAGATGATCTACGTACTCAATGATGCGGTCTTCCAGACTACCGCTGATCATCACATAGTCTATCATGGAAAGGTGCTGAACATACTCGCAAAGCCCTACCCCTCCGGCATGCGGGCAAACCGGCACATCAAATTTAGCAGCCATCAGCATCACTGCTAAAATCTCGTTGACGCCCCCCAGACGGCAGCTGTCTATCTGGCAAATGTCAAGCGCGCCCTGCTGAAACATTTGCTTAAAGATAACACGGTTTTGACAGTGCTCACCGGTAGCCACCTTGACCGGCGCAATGGCATCACGAATCGCTTTATGGCCCAGAATATCATCAGGACTGGTGGGCTCTTCAATAAACCAGGGGTCAAATTGCTTAAGCTGCTGCACATTGGCAATGGCCTGAGGCACATCCCACTTTTGGTTGGCGTCCATCATAAGCCGGGTTTCTGCGCCAATCTCTTCGCGTATGATCGTGGCCCGGCGCATGTCATCCTGTAAGTTACTTCCGACTTTCATTTTGATATGCTGCCAACCGTCAGCCTTAGCCTCTCGGCAGAGCCTTCTGATTTTTTCTTCAGTATAACCAAGCCAGCCGGCAGAAGTAGTGTAAGCCGGGTAGCCCTTTTCCAGAAGTCTCGCGATACGCTGTTCCTTACCGACCTGCCGGGCATTCAGCATTTCTACTGCCTCCTCTGCGGTGATGACATCGGTGAGGTACGAAAAATCAACACAGCTTACCAGCGCTTCGGGGCTCATATCACAGACCAGTTTCCAGAGCGGTTTGTGCTTTACTTTAGCATAAAGATCCCAGACCGCATTCACCACTGCCGCAGTCGCCAGGTGAATAACTCCCTTTTCGGGGCCCAGCCAGCGCAGCTGGCTATCTCCAGTAATCATTCGCCAAAAACCAGCCATATCAGTGGTGATATCATCCAGATACTTGCCTTTCAGCAGGTATGCCAAAGATTCTATGGCAGCCACACATATTTCGTTGCCCCTGCCGATTGTGAATGTCAAGCCATGGCCTTCATAGGTTGGATCGTCCGTTTTCAGGATGACATAGGCAGCAGAATAGTCCGGGTCAGGATTCATAGCGTCAGATCCATCCAAGGAGCGGCTGGTAGGAAAGCGAATATCCATAACTTCTACCTGTGTGATTAGTAAACTCATGAGCTAAGCATTATTCAGCTTCAGGATGTTATAAAGCTGTATTCATCAATTTATTTACACTAATAGCATTTAAAATAAAGGTATTTTCACCCACCATATTATGCTAGCAATATCTTGACGAACTCTAATAAGATTTTTGCCGATTTCCTTTGTCTCCACAGAATTCCTCAGGAGGACAGGACCTTACCTCGCCTTTGGAATATAAAAACTTTTATACAACCTAGGAGCTGTAATCAGTAGCAATAAGACACTTAAAAAAAGTAAATCAGCAGTGGAATAAGCAGCAACACACGTATATTGGGTTAAGGCTCAGATATCAGGCTAGAAACTGGAGAAACTGTAAGCTATAACACTTATCAAACTGCTGCTATTTTCACAGAAATGATCTTTTACGACTCCTCATTTCAATACTTTTTTTGCAATAAGACTAATTTTGATTGCTTATTTGTTAATAAAATGTCAAATTAATGAATATAATATCTACCTTTTACAACAACCTATTTTGATCCTATGAAAGCCGAGTTGATCAGTCGTACCGTTCATCAGAATTGCTCCTTCTCTTTAGAATGTCACAATTACAAAAACTTTTTGAAAAAGTGGCATTACCATCCCGAGCTTGAACTCGTCATC
>CAZZGE010000122.1:0-13454 GCA_964653665.1 uncultured Porifericola sp.
AGAATTATGTCTAAAGAATTGGATGTATTCATCCAGATTATTGCACAGGCCTTGATACCGCCTGTTGTTAACACTGAAAAAATCCTCATGTAGAGTGGGTTTTCATAGTATTTGGATTACGATTGCCTTTGTATAAATCTTAACGATAAACACCTAATCAAGATTGTTAGCTTCTTTTTCAAAAACAAGGATCATTGGCGCTGTTTCTGTAGAGAGAGCGACATCGCTATTTCTTCTGGTGAAGGTGTTCCATAAACCGGGGTTTTCCTCAAAATTGTATTCTTGAATCAAATTACCGTTGTAATAGTACTGAAACAGTTCTCCCCTTAAGCATTCGCTCCCGCATTCATCAAATTTTTTTACAGTTTCAACAGTATCAATATTGCTTTCATTGAATTGTAAGAGATTGAACTCATGCAAACCAATTGGCCCGAAAATTACAGCAGAATCTGTAACTGTATACAAAGGGTTACCCACTAAAATGATTGTTTGATTTACATCCTCCACATAGTAAACTAATGAATCAGGGTTATAAGAAGTGTTGTTAATAAACAGATCCTTACCATTGGTGGCATCAACAACCGTAAAATATTCAGAATACGTATCTGGCTCTCCTCCAGAAGGTTCATTTTCTTTGCATGAACTCAATACGACTATGCTTAGTAAGGCTATTAGTAAGATTCTCATAATACTTAGATTTACTGGATGAATAATTTCTTGGTAATTACTGAACTTGATGAGCTTACCCTCAGATAGTAGATCCCCTGTTTTAGGGAAGTGATGTTAAGTGACTTTTCGCAGCAAATGCTTTGCGTGTTCTGTATCAAGTTGCCTTGCTTGTCTAGCAATTCTATTGTGTAGCTATCTTCTTGGTCAAAAGATAAAGTGATATGATTATCTCCGGGATTAGGATAAACGGTGAAGTCAAACTTCTTTTCGGTGAATAAAGTCTCTCGTTGATTTGTACCATTGATAGATTTCAGCTCGCTGACATCGGGCAGTATACCAGTGCTATCGTCTTGAATTGTTACGTACTGGTAGCAGCCGCTGCCGGAAATAACCGACATGCCAATACCATTGGAACTACTGTATTGGCCATAAATGGGGTTTAGAGTGTTCCATAAGTGTTATGGTTGTTTAGCCTTAATATATAGAAATACTTAATATACTCACAAGCACTAGGGAAAAATAGCCATAAATTTTATGTGTAAATACATAAAATTATGCTTTTTAGCACTGAATAACTAAATTAATAAACTAGAAAATCATCCGAACAGCATCTCGTTTTTCTTTGTTATGTGTCTACCGTTCAAAGCAATCTAAACTTTAAATAACTTACAAAGCATGAAAATATATGATGTCCTCATCGTCGGGGCAGGTCCTTGCGGATTGGCTTGCGGTATTGAGGCACAGAAAAACAGGCTTGACTATGCAATATTGGACAAAGGAAGCATTACCGAATCGGTACGTCGCTACCCGGTAGAAATGACCTTCTTTTCCAGTGCAGATAACATCGCCATTGGTGATGTTCCTTTTACTTCTCTTAACCTACGACCCAGTCGGGTAGAAGCGTTAAAGTATTATCGCAAGGTAGTTTCTCATTTTGATCTTAATGTGCACACCTTCACCCAAGTGGAAGACATCCGAGAAGAAGATGGCCTGTTCGCACTTTATACTAGTAAAGGCGAATACCTGGCCCGTAAAGTCATCCTAGCGATCGGCTACTATGACATTCCCCGTAGCCTGGGCATCCCCGGTGAAGAACTTCCCCACGTGACACACTACTATGATGAGGCTTACAAGTACACCGGCTCCAAAGCAGTGGTAGTAGGTGGCGCCAACTCGGCTATAGAAACCTCTCTGGACCTTTACCGCAACGGCGTGGATGTGACGGTAGTGCACCAGTTTGAAGGATTTGACAAGACTGCTAAGTACTGGATTGTGCCGGACATTAAAAACCGGGTCAAAAAGAAAGAAGTAGATGCTTTCTTTAAGCATACTGTTACCGCCATCACCGAAAAAGATGTGCTGATTCAGCACATAGAAACCGGTGAGCAGCAGCGTATTCCCGCAGATTTTGTCTTCCTGATGGTAGGGTATCATCCTGATGCCAAATTCCTACATCGGGTAGGGGTAAAGCTCAACGGTGAAATGCTGATTCCGGAAATCAATCCTGATACCTACGAGAGTAATATTACGGGCATCTATATGGGCGGTTCGGTGATCGGTGGTGAGGAAACGGCCAAGGTATTTATCGAGAATGGTAAGCTTCACGCTCAGCCGATCATCGCTGACATTAGAGCTGAACTGGCACGGACAGATACACCTACTGCCAAAGTGAGTTCCTGACCATTGTGAACAGAGTATGTTGTTTTAATTATTTAAAACAATTGCTCATGCGAATTAAGAGTTAATTAGCATCAGAAAAGGAGCGGTTGTTTGTTTACCAAATATTTGGACATATAGTCCATCCTCAGACCTAATGCTTGGTCCACTTTGAACATCGATTTTCTCAATAAACTACCGGGTCGCTTTTTAGATTTGCAGAACAAAGCATGACAGGGAATACATCCATCAGGCTGTTTTCAGCCAACATGCCTGTCGAGATAATGCGGAGAATTGCAGAAAAGTATACACCAACCTGAGCAGATCGGCGTGGACAAATGTAATGCTGGTGATTGATAGTTCAATCTGTATGAGCCCACTTACAAACTTCTATTTTGACAATCTTTTTCAGTAATACTCGCTTAATTTATTTTTGGTAATGCAGTAAGCAAGCTTTATTTCGTGGGAACCGTAGGAAGCATTGGAGAATACTCAGGTACTCAGTTCAAAGTTGTAACCCACCCGAAATCCCTCAATGTTCAGCCCCATACCGGCAGAAATATCCCCGGAAGTTTCCTTACATGAGTTGACCCCAGCATAGTACTGCATATTCTCCTGCCATACCAATGCC
The DNA here is from genome assembly GCA_964653665.1 of uncultured Porifericola sp. Taxonomy (GTDB): domain Bacteria; phylum Bacteroidota; class Bacteroidia; order Cytophagales; family Cyclobacteriaceae; genus Catalinimonas. The sequence continues at coordinate 2,957 of CAZZGE010000122.1, forward strand.
TTACCTGGTGAGGAGCGTTGTTGAGGTAATGAAACAGTAGCGAAGGCATCAGGACTAATTTACTGGATTCCATCTTGAACTTGTAGGCAGCGTAAGCCATCCCGGTGTAGAAAAGGGACTCACGCTGACCGTCGTACAGGCGGGGAAAAACTGCTTCAAATATGAAAGACTCGGAGTCATAGGTAATACCAAAACCAGGAGAGAAAGAAATATCATCGGAAAACTGTGTGGCCAGCAGCAGGTCCTGGTCCGGGTTTTCTACCCGCATCAATCTACGGTTGATGCTATGCTGCGACAATGCGCCGGAAGGTCTAAAGCGCAGATAGGTACCTTTCTTGATAGCGATCAGGTGCGAGTAGGCCAGGAAGATAGAATTATCCCGCAGCGTACCCCACTTAAAAGTAGAGAACATTGCCGCGAAACCGGATAGATTGGTTGATTTTTCGTCCTCCCAGGACTCCGCTGATCCCAGCTTTAGCCATACGCGGTGACCCATCCATACCTGCCCACTGATAGCGATAGTTTACAAAAGTGTAAGTATCCAAATTTTTACCGGCAGTAGCCGGGTTAAGCAAAACTGGATTCTGCTGGTAAAAGTTATACTGTATATCAGCCTGGGCAAATATTCTTTCCGTTCAAACCAGTAAAATGACGATGAATATATACCTGTGGTTCATAGCTTATTTGATCAACGTAATGGTGCCTTTGTATTGCTTATTCTGGCTCTGAAAGATGTAGTAGTAAACGCCCCTGGGCAATAGCACTCCCTGGTAGGTACCGTCCCAGTCGTTTTGATAATTATGGCTTTCGTAGACAATGTTACCCCAGGAGTAAAAAATGTGGAACTCAAAACCTTCGTAAATCTCAACATTCTCAACCACCCAGTGGTCATTGAATCCGTCTCCATTAGGCGTCATGGTATTGACTGCCGGAAGGACATCCTCAATAATATCATTGATTTCTATACGGATGCGGGCTATATCTGCTATGATGGGTGCCCTATCGTCTCTTACGACCACATCAAACTCTTACAGTGACTGAGTTTCGTAGTCCAGCGCATCTTCTGTAGCTGAGGTAAGCAGGCTATCCTCACTTAATGAAAAATTAGTCGTATCACCGTCCAGAAAAGCATAGCTCAGGGTATGATGCCGATCCATATCTGTGGCTACCAACTCAGCGATGAGCGTCTCTACTTCGGTATCTTCATCTACATGGAATATGGAGTCACCAAGTACCGGCTTGGTGTTAACATCATTGATTTCCAGATAGACCGGCGAAGTAACAGTGTGTACTCCGTCGCTCATGCTCACCTGTACTACTTCGGTATTTGCTTCAAGAATGTATTCTACTACCTGCGCCAGCTTGATTTGACCATTATCTGCGTCTACTGATATCCAGCCCTTTTCATTACCAGATGCAATACCGTACACGAATTTGGTATCAGCGTTCGCATCTTTGGCTGATATGGTTGTCAGGAGTTGGTCATCTGTCCAGAATTCTGAAATCTCCAGTAGAGAGTCCGCTTCCATCTGGGGAATTTCGTCATTCAGGTCATTTACATAAATATCAAGGTAGATCAGAGCCAAACTTCGACAAACTTCTCAAGCTTAGAAAGGGGCCACTATTTTTGTGCTCAACCTATCTAAGTTCGCCGCAAATCTCAATGTGACTTTTTGAGGAAGCCCTACTTAGCTGAAAACCACAAATTTTTTACTCATTAGCTACCACCCACTGCAAGCGGGCCAACTGAATGCCCTGAAGATCAGCGCGGAGCGAAGCGATATACCACTGCCCCTCATGCTGAAAAATCTCCGGTGCGGCTACCTGTAGTGAATCTACAAAATAGCGATCATTATTAATGCCAAAATCTGTGGGGTCAAGGGAAGCATACACGCTAGTTTTTTGGGCTTTCTCCAGTTTTCCATCCATTACCCGGCCGTAGCTCTGTGTCCGGAAAAGGTAGTAGGGGGCATCTGCCACTGGCTGGATCACGTGGGGACACTCCGCTAGCCAAAATTGACCGTTGCCCTTACCGGCCGCTTTCCCGCCGTAAGCCACGATCTGCGAATCGCTCCAATCGTATAAGTTGTCCGAACTGCGCAGGTAGACCGCTCCCTCCTTATCGGGATGGGCCGTATAATAGCAGTACCAGTGGTTGTTGATCCGGGTGACCATGGGGTCGCGGGTATTGGTTTCGTCCGGATCGCCAAACAGTACCGGAGAGCCGTTGCGGATATCTCGAGTGAAATTTTTGCCATCTTTGCTGCGGGCCAGGCATATGTGCTGCCAGTCACCGTAGAACATCAGGTATTTATCTTCGTGTTGGATGACGTAAGGTGCCTGCATGCCCCCGGCGGTTTCGCCCAGTGTAGTATCAGCCCGCATGGCAATGCCCATGGGTTGCCAGAGCGTATCGCTCAGATGTTGTCCTTCCCAGCGGTAGAAAAGTCGGGTATTACCTTCTTCCTCAGTTTTGCGGATACAAGACCAAAGTTGCCAGCTCCCGTCGGCGGCCTGCCAGATGCCGAAATCCACCGGTTGCTGGTTTTCACTGGTCAGTTCACCCAGGGCAGGATTACCGGCAATCTGCCACCAGTCGCCCTCAATCTGGGGTAGGGCTGCTACTGGTTCCGGGGAGCTTTCCGGACTATTTTGTGTTTCCTGGGGAGTGGTGCAGGAGGAAAGTAGTACAACAAGGCATAGAGAAAAGGCAAATACAAATGTGGTGTTTTTCATTACAATGCTTTTTTAGGATGTAATTAGTGTTCTTTCAAGTTATAATTTTAGGTTAGAGTTTTTTAAGCTTTGTTCTTGCGTCTTTAGTCCTGAATTGCCAGTCAACTTTAGTTTGCTTATCATTTCTTTGTACATACCAAGCCTTCACTTGCTCAGTGAGGGCTTGTTTGCTCGCAATCCTTCTACTTAGCCCCTGCCTAGTTAATACGCTGAGTTCACATTCAGCTATATTCAACCAGGAGCCATGTGCCAGTGTGCGTACTACCTCTAGCCTGTCTACAATAGCTTGTGCTCTCTGCGGAGTAAATACCTCATACAAAGCTGATAATTTATGGGCACCGGGCCCTTTAGGTGGCTCAAGTTGTCTTCCACCCAAGTAATTTTTTCAGCTTCAGGATACATCTGCTCAGTTATATGGGCTACTATTTGTGCATATGTAAGATGATTATGATTGTCTTCTATTCTTACTTCTCGTCTTCCCCCTAAGGGTTCTACAATCTTAAATATATCAGCTACTCCTTCCCGGGCATAATCATAGTCAACATATTGTGTATCTTGCCCATCGGTGAAAGGCTGGCGTACCTCACTGATCAACTGCCTGGGCGATTCATCCAGGCATACCACTGGATGTTTTACATGATAGGACCGCTGATATACAGCTAGTACCGGCTCCATTTGACAAACAAATTCCGCACTTGCTTCCGGAATCACCCATGATTTCACTCGCCAAGGCTTTATCTCGTTTTTTTGAGTACCTGGCGTACACGCTCATGGCTGATATGTTCCACATACTGCAACGCTACCATTTTGTCTGCCAGCAAATGCAGAGTCCAGCAACTATATCCTGCTGGAGGATTACTGCAACGTAAGGCAATTAGCTTGGCTTCTACCTCTCCATTAAAGACTTTCCCCGTTACTATCTCCCTAGGTTTGCCATGTAAGGCTACCTCAAAGCCTTCCTCTACAAAGCGTTGACGGATGTTTTCTACTGTTTTAGGGCGAAGATAATAACTCTCCGCAATTTGACTATCCTTTCGTTGCTACTCTCCATTTCGGTCCGCTGCTAGCAGCACATAAGCTCGTTTCACCACCTGTGCTTTGGCACTACGCTTAGATATCAATTCCTTTAACTGCTGCTGATCCTCAGCGCTCAAATCAACAGGGTATTTCTTGCTCGGCATTTTTTAATCTAATACCTTTTTTCTGTCCTAATTGTTCTCTTTGAAATAGCACTACTACGATGGTGGATGACCACCTCTGGAAACTGAGGGCGTTTCAGCGCTAAGCTCCTCAGTTTTGGATACAAATGAGATCATTAACACAAATTTGATCTGGCACACTTCTTTAGTTCGGGAGATTTGTTCCAATTTAGGCCTGCACAATGCAACTTAAACCATGCGAACACTTCTCCTACTCTCTGCTTTTCTGCTTCTCAACTTTTTCACCTTTGCTCAGCAGTGGTACAAAGGCAACCTCCACGCCCACTCCTACTGGAGCGACGGCGATGATTTTCCGGAAATGATCATGGACTGGTACAAGTCGCAGGACTACCATTTTATTAGTTTATCAGATCACAATATCCTGGCGCAGGGCGAAAAGTGGAAGCTAATACCGAAATTCTATGTACACCAGAAAGGCTTTGAAAAATACCTGGACAAGTTCGGCGAAGATTGGGTAGTTTACGAAAAAGATGAGGACGATCGTATCCGGGTGAAACTGAAAGCGCTGAAGGAGTAGCGACCTAAATTTGAAGAAGCTGGTAAGTTTCTCATTATTCAGTCAGAAGAAGTTACTGACGGCTATGATGGTAAGCCTATTCACATGAATGCTACCAATGTGCAGTCAGTCATTGAGCCACGGCATGGCAGCAGTGTTACCGAGGTGATGCAGAATAACATCAATGCTGTCAATGAGCAGCGGGCAGAGACGGAGGTACTGATGTTTCCGCACATCAACCACCCTAACTTTGGCTGGGCCATCACGGTAGACGATATGATCCCGCTTACCGGCGAGCGCTTCTTTGAAGTGTACAACGGCCACCCGATGGTACACAACTATGGGGACGATACCCGCATTGGGATGGAAAAGATGTGGGACATCCTGATCACCCACTACCTGCGCGATGGTAAGCCGGTGATGTACGGACTGGCAACTGATGACGCACATAACTACCATATTTATAGTGGCGACAACAGTAATCCCGGCCGGGGCTGGGTGATGATACGCGCCAATGAACTGACTCCGGAAGCTATTATTGAGGCGATGGAAGCGGGCGACTTCTACAGCACTACCGGCGTTACGCTGGAAAATGTTGATTATGGCAATGAGACGCTAAGCCTGAAAGTCAAAAAAGAAGGCAGCATTGAGTACCGGATACAGTTCTGGGGCACCAAAAGAGGGGCCGGGCGTGAAGATATGGGTGTGTTGCTTAAAGAAGTGAAAGGCCTGCAAGGCAGCTATCAGCTACAGGAGGATGACCTCTACGTGCGGTTTTCGGGCCAAGGTCGTCTCCACCAAGCCCAAGATCAACCCTTTCCGCGAAAGTGATTTTGAAGTCGCCTGGACGCAGCCGGTGGTTAAAGATTAAATAGTTTGCATTTATCCGCATCTGCAAGCATCTAGTATACGCTGTGTCAACTGTTGAAAGTCTGAATGGCGCCATTGTACTGCTTGTACGTGAGCACCTATTGTTCCATCTGCAGGTTTAAGCGAAAACATTGGTTTGTGTGCTTCCATTGACATAGGAGCCAGACTGTGATAATGTTTTAAAAGCCCTAGACATTCATTATCTGAGTCAATTGTCATCTTCGAGTTGTCCTCTTCTTTTAGTACATACTTGTGATAAGTACCCGGAATTCTGTCAGCCCATCTTAAATAAGACTTAACAGGTCTGCTTTCTTTAGCTGTATATTGCAAAATCACATATCCGCATGCTTTAACTTTACCTTCAGGTAGTCTAAGCGTTTCAGGTCTTGGGTTTTCTTTCTTTCTTTTTTCCCACTCTTTTTCCCAGGTTTGCAATGTTTGTCCGAGGTTTTTAATTCCTTGCAAAGAAAATAAGTCGGAAGCAACAGGCATAATTAGGTAGTCGGAGCTAATTGTCACTGCTCTGTTGATTGCTCCAAGGTTTGGGCCTACATCTATCAGGACAATATCTGCACTAAATCTATCTACAGCATCTTGAATCAGTGTATCAAAAATGGATATAACTTTAAAGGCATAGATATCTCTATTTAGGCATTTCAACCAGGCATCGCTTAACTTATCTTCGTATGCCGACAAGGCCAAACTGCCTATAATTAAGCCAATATTTTCGTTAATTTCCTCTATATGTACATTTTGATAGCCTTCACTCTCAACAACAGGAACTACACTTCCTAATACAGTATTTTTTGATTCATTTTCAAAAACTTTCTCAAGCCTTTCAATTGGCAAAAACATGGAAGTAAGGTTAGACTGTGGATCCAAGTCAACCGATAACACTCTATGTTTCATCTCCGCCAGCATCCAGGATATATGATAAACTATGGTGGTTTTTCCAACGCCTCCTTTGTTGTTAAAAAATGTCAGTATCTTCATAGCCAACTCTTGTTTATTCCAATCACCACAGAAAACTTTGTTGTCAGACTGATATCAAATTCAGCGGTAGGATTCCCATTTTCCTGCAGCGCTTTCTGTGCATTTCTGATTCCAAAATTAAAACGGTTTACATAACCCAAAGTCTTCATAGCCTCACCTAGTACAGGATTGCGATAATCACTAGCATTAGGAAAGTTCTCCCGTCTTACTTCACCATAAAGTCCGCCAGGGTTAATGATTTCAATTCTGTCAGAAAATTCGTAAATATAAATCGGTGCATTTGATTCGTAGTCCCTGTGCATGATCGCATTCATCACCAATTCCCTTAAAGCCCAGAGGGGATAATTTGTAATGGCTTTTTCTCTCATGCTACCATTCCTGAGCGTTTTGCTTTTAATGATATTTCCTTTAATAAAGTCTTCAATCATTTGTAACTCGCTAACCAATGCACCTGAGAATTTTTTTTCGTATTCAATATCAGATGTTAGTTCGGTTCCAGGAAGCTTGATATATTGAATATATCCACCCGGAATAAAATACAGGGGATTCAGGCCAAATAAAACAATAGCTGCATAGGTAGGACATTGATGTACTGAACCGTAAAGTCGAAGAGAAGAAAGTTGCTGATTGAGTTCCCGGTGATTGGCGGCTAATGTTTCTGAGTCAATAGCATTGGGTAAGTAGTTGGTTCTGAATAAGTCAAGATGAATATCATCAACCGTGGCTTCTGGGCAGGGGCGGACATCAAAAGTCTTCATGGTGGATGACCGCTTCTCTGAAAGCCTTCTTTCTTCGGTCTCGTTGGCGACAGCTTTACGCGGACCTATCCTGATAAATACTTTTCCTTTGAACCTTACCGGAGGGATTAGGGAAGGATGTACTTCCACAACAACTACATCTCCCTCCTCAAAATGAAATACCGGGCTTACAATCATTGATGGCTGAGGAAGAACATTTCCATGAGAGCGCACGTTGCCGAGCTGTTGCAGTTCCTTGTCCTCGATCCGCTGGTCTGCAATGCGCCCATTATCTTTTACGCCCAATAGCAGGTATCCGGGCTTTTTGTGGTTAGGATAATCGTTGGAAAATGTACAAACAGCTTCTCCTAATTTTTTTTCGTGAAAAGAAGTCGTCCTCTCTATACGGTCCGACTCCATATCCTGCATAAGTTTTAATAATTTGTCTTTATTGACCATCGCGAATGAATGCTGCTTTTATTTATAACTCAAGGCAATAGTTTTTATCTCATTCAAATATAGGAATATAATTGTCAGAACTTGAGCAAAACCTGAGAGACGTATTTACTAACATGAAAGCTATTATGATTTATCAGTATAGCTGCACTAGAAATACAAAAACATATGGTCTTCCGCTAAGAAATCTCAATCTGTTGCTCAAAGGGAGTGTAGCCAGTGAGATAAACGGATTGGGCTGCCATTTTAGGCAGTGCACCCCGGACTTGGGTCCAGCTGTGTTCTGCTCGTCCCGGACCAAAACGGATCTGCTGGTCGCCTTCGCTAAGTGTGCCATACTCTTCTTCCAGCAGGTAGGTATCTTCGGTATCTTCCAGCTTACGCGCGTTGTTTAGCTTACTACCTTTGCGAAAAGCCATTTCTACAGCTACTGGCACCCGATCGGTTCCGCTGATGCTGATATCCAGCAGGAAGCCATTGTCTGTCTCGCGGATGCGAATTTCGGAGAGGAGCTTTTGTACCTCACTCTGGGGTCGGTGCACACGAGGCATTTCCTCCCAGTCGCCGTCGTAGGGCAAGTCTTCTACCGGATAGGGCTGGTAGTAGGGGCCTTCCAGCCATTGCCGCAGCACAAATTCATCTCCTTCCCGCTCGAGCGATTCGCCTTCAAACTGCCCCTTGCCAAAGAAAGCTGAAGCCAACCGAATTCCCTCCAAGGCGGCATTACCTTTGAAGAAGGAGAAGAATAGCGGATTCTTCGCCAGTATGGTAGCATCCCGCTCTCCCCGGCGAACCCTCACAAGATTGGAACCCCTGAAGATACGCAGATAGTTGTTAGGCAGGTCAGTAGGCTGCGGAAGGGAATTTTTTAGGGAAGAATCTTCCAGGAATAAGGACAAGTTAATATCCAGTTTGTCCCGTTCCTGCGCCTCCATCCTACGCGTGATGCTAGCAAAGCGGCGGTTCTGGTCGCGCAGGGCCATGTAACGATAGGAATAATAATATCGTGACAGCGTGCCTCGCTGGTACTGGTCCTGCCGTCCTGAGCCTTCAGAGGCGCACTCTCCATTGGCATGCAGGTAATAGAGTGTCATCTCCAGATTGCGGCGTACTGGCACCAGAAGTTCAGGCTTGTCCATTAGTCGGGCTACCGTAATCAACGCTTTGTCAACGATGGGGCTGTAGATCAACGTACTCTGTTCGGTATACTGACCATCTTCGTCTATATCAATTTTTTCCCGCAGCCACTCGTCTACCCGGTCCTGTAGTGCAGGGTTGGGGAACAGATGATGCACACGGGCGGCAGCCATACAGACGACCCAGCGATGGTTGGGTGTGTGGATACCGCCTACCGCAAGTACTTTTCCTGCGTTTTCAAGGTACTTTTGTAGGTTATAGCGCACCAGATCGGTACCTGCTGAATTGTCTTTTTCCAGCAGCGTATGGGCCAGGCTGGCAGGTTCTACTGAAAAACCCAGATCGGGCGTAGAATGGAAATTAGTGGTGTGCAGGTCAATAGTGCCATCGGGATGCTGTGCCCTGAGAAGGTACTGGGTGGCCATCAGCATGGGTTGGTTCAGGGATGCGTTATGGTAAAAACGCGAACCTTCAGAGATGTAAGCACAACTAGCCCGTTGGAGAAGCCCAACGGTACTTTGAGGAGTATGGATGCCATAAGCGTTGATAACACCACCGGCCCAAGGGTGCCGTTGATCTTTCTCCTGCCTTTCCAGAAGGTTTTGCACGACTTTATCGTTACGCTTGACAAATTGGTCAAGGAGTTGATCCAGTTCGTTTGAAGCAAATACTATGGGTGGAAAGTCATAGCTGCTAGCAATTGGAGATAGGCAGGCTGTAGCTCCCAGATTTTGCAGGAAGGTTCTTCTTTTCATCAAAGTTAGGTTATTGTAATTAGTACGATCTTCCAAAATAGCCATTGCTTGTCTGCGGTGCAAGTGAGAAGTCTATCTGAGGAAACTGTAAAGCCTTCCTCTATACCTCTCTTTCTTCCAGCTGTAGCATTAGACTAAGCCTAAAGGTCTCTTGAAGAGTATGGTTACGGCCAAGATCTTCCCGAGGGAAGAGATATGATGGGTCGAGGCTGAGTAACCCATAGCGGCCACGCCGGTATCATCTAACCCCGTCGCCCGAGCATCCGGACTGATCAGTAGAAAGGGGACTGCCGTTTGAATCACTCTTTCCATCTTGCCCAAGAAAAGTATAGCTCTGAGAGAAGGAAAAATGAGAAAGGTAAAAAATCAAAAAGGCAAACGAGTAAGTGCAGTATTTAGCCAACATAAGTGTTTGGTTGGTTTGTACTTACAACGGCTGCATCAAATAGTTATGATTGTGGAATTGCAGATGAAGCAAAAAAATACATGAAAAGATGACGTTGTATTTACTTGAGCTACTTCAACCACTACATCAAGAACCATAACATCATTTTACCTTATTCACCAGCTTCCCTCACTGCTTTGACTTCCTCAAAAGCCACTACTTCACCTTCGTTGCCCCAGCTATTGCGGATGTAGTTTAGAACGTGTGTTACCTCTTCGTCGGTCAGGCCCATAGGTGTCATTACACTGTTGTAGGTAGTGCCGTTCACCACAATTTCTCCCTCCAGTCCGTACATAACGACGCGGATAGAGCGCTCCTTGTCTTCCATCAGATAGTCGGCATTGGCCAGCGGAGGAAAAGCACCAGGGATGCCTTCGCCCTTACTCATATGGCAACTCATGCAATAGCTGTTGTAGACTTCCTGACCTTTTTTGATACTTTCTTCCAGCCTAGGCTCAGTACCAGTTTTCTGCTGGAGAGCCAACAAAATAGTCACTAAAAAGACAGAGATGCTTAGTGTAAAAAGATATTTCATAACAGGATTAAGTAGTTTGAGATAAATAGTCATCACTTTTGGATTTTGAGCGTAAATTTCTACACTCTCCGGATGCGATACGTTAAGTTAACTTCTTCAGAGCGAGAAACCTTAGAAA
>CAZZGE010000123.1:0-13371 GCA_964653665.1 uncultured Porifericola sp.
TGCCATAGAACGCCGCCAGGTATATGATCTACCTCCCTTGGCGTTGATCATCACCGAACACCAGACGGAAATCAAACGCTGTTGCTGCGGGCAGGTTTTTCAGCGGGCGTAGATTAAAAGATGACCGGGCCATAACCGTAAAATAACCTAGGCATGAAAAAAATATTGGGCACACTTATTATGCTGTTGTTTGTAGCATAAATAGTCGTCTGTACCATGCAATACGCAGAGTCTGGAAATCAGTTTTACCCGGTATATGCGGCCGGGAGTATTTTTACTGTGCTGGTGGTGTTTCCTATTCTACTTACCAGAAGGAAACAGGGTTAGATAAAAAAGACTTAAACAAAGCCAAATTCCGGGATGGAGTACCACCCTATCCGCTGCCAGCGGACTGGATTCAAAGTAGAATGGAGATATCACTCCTTTCTCAATGACTGGGCAGGTTTTGTTTGGGCGGCCTTCCAGGTTTGCATACTGACTACCAGCAGGGTAAACACCAGAGCCATCACAGCAGTAATCGGAAAGATCCACCAGTAGATTTCGGTACGAATGGGATAGCGCTCCAGGTATGACTTGAGCAGTTACCACACAGGAGGCGCAATATACCAGAAAGGCCCATCCCAGCAGACGAGAAGTGCTCCTACGACATAGGCGACAGAATCCTGGCCACGGAAGTACCCGGTACTTAACGAATACCAATCTCCTGGATGCTTTGCTCCGCTATGAAGGAGGTGAGGATTGGCAGTGGCATCACCCCAAGTCGCCAGCATCACAAACATAGGTTTGATCGGCTCGTAGGGCGGTACCATCAGTATATAAATGCCCCGGGTCGTGCTCGCCAAAGAGTGCCCGGGCTGTAGAGGCCGTCAGGAGGATAGATACTGGTTTGTCCAGAACGGTCGCGGCATCTTCTGAGCGTCGGGGAAACGCAAACATTTCCAGGAACACCTCGCTGACATATTAGTTGTATTTAATAATGGCTTTTTCTCCCATCGTCAGCAGGTAATAGTCGCATCAAGTAACGGTTACACTGACGAAGTGGTTGTCTGTCGTTTTGAGGGCTTCGTACGTAGGCATTGGAACAGAATTCCAACTGTTAATTTTTCCGTTAAACTTTGAATTTACCCCAAGCTGGTACAGGCGCTCTGCCTTGGGATGAAAGGTATAACAAGAACGCTTATCCTGTACCCAGAGGAGAATCAGGATGCTAAAACTGATACCGATGGCTAAGCCAAATATATTGATAAGAGCATATGTCCGGTTTTTGGTGAGATTATAAATCTTAGTCAGGAAGATGTTATGCAGCATAGGTCTGGCCTGATCTTAGCCAGGAAGACGCAACAAAGCACAAAAAGTAACAGTAGGGGGAAAGGTTTTTTTCTAATCATCATTAATGAGTCTCTACCTGTGGGATAATCTTCATAGCCGCAGCATCATCATCCAACGAATTGTTTATCTTTGATTGCTCAAAGCGCAAAACATGTACTCAAAGACGGAAGAAGATTATCTGAAAGCGATTTACCACTTTTCCGGCCAGCAGCAGGAGAAGGTAGGTACGTCTATGCTGGCCGAATACCTCTCCAACAAACCGGCCTCGGTCACGGATATGCTTCGCAGACTGTCTGAAAAAGAGCTGATACACTACAAAAAGTCGCACGGCGTAACGCTGACCGACAAGGGAGTGAGAGTAGTACTCCAAATTGTAAGAAAACACCGCATCTGGGAAACCTTTCTGGTAGAGAAGCTGAAGTTTGGCTGGGAAGAGGTGCACGAAATTGCCGACGAGTTGGAGCATGTACGCTCCGAGTTACTGATCCACAAAATGGACGCTTTTCTGGGCTACCCCAAATTTGATCCTCACGGGGACCCGATCCCTACTGCCGAGGGCGATATGCCCGAAGCCTCTACACTGCCGCTGTCCGAGATCAAAGCTTCCCAGCAGGTGAGCTTTGTGTCGGTAGCCACCGACCAAGCCGACTTCCTGCAGTACCTGGACAAGATGGAACTCCAGATCGGTGATATTTTTTTGGTGCAGGAGAGAGAAGCCTTTGACGGTAGCCTACGCGTACTGTCCAGGGATAAAGAAGTATACATCAGCCATAAGGTAGCGGAGAATATTCTGGTCAAAGTGCTCTAAGAAATGAGTATCTCCATTAAAACTTTTTGATATAGACTATCAATCATTACCATAGAACCTGGTAAAAGAGGAGGAAAGCCCTGCGTCCGCGGCATGCGCATTACCATAGGAGATATTCTTGGCTGGCCAGCAGTCGGTATGAGCATGCCAGACATACTAGAAGATTTTCTGAAACTGGAAGAGAGTTATATTTATACGGCTCTGGCTTATGCGGAAGACAGGGAGCATTAGGTTTACCGTACAACAGCTATCCATTTTATCCGTGTAGTAGAATAGGCAATTACGCAAAAACAGCATCAAATTTTGGCGATCATTATGAGCACGACTAAGAAAAAAAGCTTCAAAGAACTTATTAGCTCTACCGATACTCCTGTGCTGGTAGATTTTCATGCTACCTGGTGCGGACCCTGTCAAACGCTGAGCCCGATTGTGCAGGAGGTATCCCGGGAAATGGGCGATCAACTTAAGGTAATCAAAGTAGATGTTGACAGAAATCAGGCAGCAGCCCAACAATTTCAGATAAGAGGCGTTCCCACACTAATACTTTTTAAAGAAGGTAAGACACTGTGGAGGCAGTCAGGCTTGACTACTAAACGTGACCTGAAAGCTTTATTAGTAAGGCACTGACCTGATGGTTAGTTGTTGCTCTGTATTTTTTATCTAATTTTTTTTAAATGTCCATACTCATGATTTCTACCTTTTATAGGTGTGTTTTTCACCGTCTGACTTCTTGTAGCACACTTCAGGGGCAGTTTTCGGTTTAGGCATGTTCATACTAACTTTTGTTCTGAGCTTGCCCAAATCTGATGTAGATTTCTCGTTGCTTTATCAGGAATTTATCAGTTCTTTACATGTGACTGAGTTTTTTGCAGGCTGACGATGTAATTTCCTCTTCCGATTTTGTACCGATCAGGAATCTGCTTGTATGCATACAATTAGGGCTGCACTACGGGTCAGAGTTAGTTTTCTTGGCTTCAGGGAAGTAAAGTCCGGAACATGAATACTTTCCAAAAGAACAGTGTTGAATGGTCTCCCAAGATTTACCCTAAAATTTTTTGGAAAAGTATATGTACCATCTATCTTTTTTTTTGTACAAATCGCAGGTAACATAAGCTGCTTAGCTGAGGGTTAAAGCATAAGTTTTGCTACTGCCTGTTGAAAATTGAATTAATTTTTAAATCCAAATTTATGATCAAGTTAAGTAAAGTATTTCGTTATTTTTTGTTTAGTTCATTGGCATTGTCCGCTCTCCTTCTGGCTAGTTGCGAGGAAGAGATAGAAGGGCCTGTTCTGTCTTCAATTAGTATTGGCACCGAAGATGGATTGATCAACGAAGGAGATACAATTATAGCATCCCCTGGTTCACAACTCACCATCGGTGCATCTCTTGGAGCTGGTAGTACAGAAACCATATCGGTTGTTACCAATAGTAGTTCAGTAGTCAGTGTGCCAAGCAATAATTCATTTGTTTCCGGAGACTCTATTACCGTAGATATTCCTGCCACGGCTGACCTGGGAGACGATGCACTGCTAACGTTTACCGCAGGTTCTGTCAATCGCCAGGTAGTGGTAAAGGTTGGCTATCAAACAGTGGTAGATGCAGCACTGGCATCTAGTAATCTTACTACTTTAGTAGCAGCATTACAAACTGCCGACCTGGTAGGCACACTGGATGATCCCAGTGCCAGCTATACCGTATTTGCGCCGACAAACCAAGCCTTTGAGGATCTGCTAACTGCACTGGGAGTTACGGCTGACGAACTGCTGGCTAGAGATGACTTGGAAAGTATTCTACTTTATCACGTATCCGGGCAGGCTGTTACGTCTTCCCAGCTCGAAAACGGGGAAGTGATTCCCACGCTAAATCCTGACGGATTTTCTCTGTTAGTCACTATTAATGGTACCGATGTGGAAATCAATGGCACGAGCGTTATCAACCCTGATATCTCTACAGGTAATGGTGTGGTTCATATTATTGACGAGGTATTACTGCCCGAGGAAGTTTCTGAATATGAGACAGTATTACTGAATGCGCCGATTGGTCAAACTTCCGGTGATCGCAGTTCGGATACCTTCTTTAACTCCAGTACTGGTATGACTTACTCAGTAGATGATATAGTTGGAGGAACAGATGATATAGAGTCTAGTGATATTGATTTTGGTTATTACTACGGAGCCACCAACGGTGCTTCCCTGGCAGCGCCTTCAGATTATCCAGAAAACATCTATAACCTGGGTCCTAACGGCGCCAACTGGTCAACACTGAATATTACGAATTTCCGTCCGGTAAATAATCTGACGCTAGACGATTTCAATAACATTGGTCCGGCTGATGCAGTTCGTTTGGCACAGGAGTACGAAATTGCTACCGAGGATCCTACTGCGGAAATCATTAACCTTTCAGCAGGTGACCTATATGCTTTTAGAACTTCAGACAATCGCTATGGTATTCTCTACGTCGCAGAAATTGTTGACGGCGATAATGATGGAGAGTTTGACGGCATACAAGATGCTATTGAGATTGAAGTGAAGGTAGGTAACTAACAGAGTTAATTCACTACTTACAGAAGCTCCTCTCTCATGAGGAGCTTTTTTTTGCCAGTCACACTGCATCATATAATCTTTTTCCTATATTTGCAATTCTTTTCAGAGAGAGCTAAAATCACATAATCATGAGCGATCAGTTATTAAAGGTTATAGAGGCAGACTATGAGGAAGCCCGCAGCAAGCATCCTAATTTCCAGGCAGGTGATACGGTAAACGTACACGTAAAGATTACCGAGGGTAACAAGGAACGTATCCAGCAGTTTCAGGGTACTGTAATTCAGCGCCGTAACGAAAACTCTAATGGCGAGACCTTTACAGTACGTAAAGTATCCAACGGCATCGGTGTAGAAAGAATTTTCCCTATCATTTCACCCAGCATTGACAAAATTGAGGTGATCCGCAAAGGTAAAGTGAGAAGAGCCAGACTCTATTATCTGAGAGGTCGCCAGGGTAAGGCTGCCAGAATCAAGGAAAGAAGATAACCTCCAAGTTTCTTTTAAAGCTACAAGTGTCAACGACACAAAAAACCCCTCAAATAGCTCGAGGGGTTTTTTGGTGGGTGCCGTTTCTATTTCTTCTTACCCCACTTAAGTTGATCGTAGTCCATATCATCACCCGGATTGGTGTCGGGCCCTTCTCCGGTAATCTTAGCTGAGCCTTCGTACCCCTGATGGTGGTGGTTGGTATGGTTTTCCCCTACATAGCTCGTGCCGTCTACCGATTCATTTCTTTGGAAAGCAGCTTCGCCGTAGTACTCAACCAACTTCTGCATCTCTTTCCTGTCGTTTCCTCTGAGCTTCTCAACGTCAATTTCCGGGGCATTTTTGATATGGATTGATTCAACTTTGAGAGCAACGTCCGAGGAATTGGTATTGAAGCGCAGTAGGTGAAAAGGGAGTGCGTAATGTTCACCTCCCAGTCCTAAAATGCCACCTTCTGAGAGGATCACTACTTTCGGTAGGTTACTTTCAGGATCAATTAGGACATCGCTGATTTTACCGATCCTCTCGCCTACATTATCGTGTACGGAATTGTGCAGGACATCTGCACTTACCGATAAGAACTGCTTTATCATCACAAAAGAGTTTGTTCTTGTTATTATGCATTGATAAAACAGTGAGGATGACCTAAAGTTTATCCGTACTGACCGGACAGATAATTGCTACAGCAATTCGTTGGCCAGGTTGGCTAATTCAGAACGTTCTCCTTTCTCCAGGGTAATGTGTGCATACAGCGGATGTGTCTTAATTTTGTCAATCAGGTAGGAAAGCCCATTACTCTGTGAGTCCAGGTAGGGTGTATCTATCTGGTAGACATCGCCGGTGAAGACAATCTTGGTATTCTCTCCCGCCCGCGTGATGATCGTTTTCACCTCGTGCGGAGTAAGGTTCTGGGCTTCATCCACGATAAAAAAAATATTGGACAAACTGCGACCCCGTATGTAGGCCAGCGGCGTAATGACCAGTTTCTCAGTGTTTAGCATCTCGGTAATGCGGGTGTTGTCCTTATCACTCTCATGAAACTGGTTCTGGATAAATTTTAGGTTGTCCCAGAGCGGTTGCATGTACGGATTTAGCTTAGACTTGATGTCGCCAGGGAGATAGCCGATATCCTTGTTACTAAGGGGTACTATGGGACGAGCCAGATAGATCTGCTTAAATTCGCGCCGCTGCTCCAGGGCTCCGGCCAGTGCCAGTAGGGTTTTGCCCGTGCCAGCCACGCCCTGCACAGTTACCAGTTTTACATCTGGATTCAGGATCGCATGCAGGGCAAAAGCTTGCTCTGCATTTTTGGGGCGAATGCCGTATGCCTGAGATTTTTCCACTTTCTCAATCTGTTGCAGGGCAGGATTAAAGTAGCAGAGTGCCGAGTTTTTGGTACTTTTAAGAATGTAATAGCCGTTAGCACTGACCAGCTTGGGATCCATAAATTCCTCCACTTCGGACATTCCTTCTTTGTACAGTTTACTGATTTTATCGCTACTGACCCGTTCAAACACAGTTTTACCACTGTAGAGCTCAGCCACATGCTTCACCTTACCGGTTTCGTAATCTTCGGCAATGAGGTCGAGCGATTTGGCTTTGAGGCGCAGGTTGATGTCTTTGGTCACCAGGATTACCTTTCGGTCAGTATAGGCCTGTTTTAGAGATAGCGCCGCGTTCAGAATTTTGTGGTCAGGCTTTTTCTCATCAAAAATCTTTTCAGCATCTATCTCAGTTTCAGGACTCATCAATACTTTAAATGAGCCTTTAGACTTACCATTGAGCGGAATCCACTCCCGGAGGGTGTGTTCAAAAGAAAGCTTATCCAATTGGCGAATAAATTCCCGGGCTTCAAAATTTCGTGTGTCGCTGCCTTTTTTAAACTGATCCAGTTCTTCCAGCACTGTGATGGGAATACCCACATCATGCTCTTCAAAGTTCATGATGGCGTTGTGGTCGTACAGGATGACGGAGGTGTCCAATACAAAGATTTTTTTCTTTTGGCTAGCTTTGCCCCTGGTTTTAGGATTTGTACTTTTTGACTTATCGGTGATTTTTTTACGCTTGGTGCTTATAGCCATACCTGCATTCATTTTTTCTTCAAACCGTATTTCCCCGTAGTGCCGTGAGTGCCAGGCAATGGAGGGTTAATAAAATAAATCTTAGGAAAATTTTAGCATAAATACATCTTCTTTTTCTTGAGGGACTACGCGCAGTACATTGGCCAGTACCAGTAACACCAGTGTATGAGAAGCGCGAAATCGTGGCAGATGAGCTAGTTCGGCAAATTGGGTGAGGGTGATCTGCTGGTGCCGCTCAAGATATTCCATCAGCAGTTTCTCTTTGTTACCAAAAGTAAATTGTATGTCTTTCTGCCGCTGACCGCGTTTTAGTATTTTCCATACTTCGGGACTGGCCTGCAGGCTCTTGTCTTCGTAGCGCACATAAGCTTTTCCTTTGTGGCGGCGTTGCTTATTTTTGTTTCTGCGGGTGGCTGGAGTAGAACGTTCCTGGTTAAGCACGTAGTGAGGCTTCTTTTCGCTTTCTTGCACTCGGTAATGCACAACCGACTTTTTCTGGTTGATCTGAATTACTTCTACATCGTAATCAATTTTAGGACGGCACCACTGTCGGATAGCTTTTTCCAGCACAAAGATTTCTTCATCGGCAAATTTAATTCCCGGGATACTACCGTTGTCATCCACCCCAATCAGTAGGTTGCCCCCCTTAGTATTAGCAAAAGCAACAATTTCCCGGATGATTTTTTCAGGGTGAGCCACCTTGCGCTTAAACTCAATGTTCTCCCCTTCTCCCTTGCTGACCAGTTGCTGTATTTTCTGCATAGACATGATCCATACAATTGTTTGAAGCCATTCAATAAACGAAGCCAGCACGTTTGCCGACTCTTTGTAATTCAAGGAAGTGCTACTGAAGTGCTACTTACTCATCAAACCCTTCCTCCCCGTAATCTGGCATAGAGAACATGCTACTCAAGAGATCCTTGAACTGGGTACCTGTGGTAAGCTGCTTTTTGCTAAGTTGGCTGTACTCTGCCAAGCCATGTAGGGCAAACTCCATCATAAAAAGACGGTTTTCTTCATTGAGTTTAGCGTGCCGCTGCTTGACCATTTCCTCTAAGCCGGGTATAGATCTGAGCCTCTTCTTATACTCTTTGTTGCTCAAATCATTAAGAATATCTACCTCATTACCTTCGCCAAACCAGCTTACAATCTTTTTATAAGGGTTCTTTTCTTTCTGTTTGCGCTTGTCGTCAGGATCAGGAAAATACTGGAGAAACTGGGTTCGAATGGCTTTACCAACAAGGTTGTGGGCTACTATACCCGGACCTTCCTGCTCCCCTTCATATACCAGTTCTACTTTACCGGTAATGGAAGGTATCACACCAATGAAATCAGATACCCGAATGAAAGTAATGTCTTCATTGTTAATCAACGTACGACGCTCAGCAGCACTCATTAGGTTTTCGTAAGCAGAAATAGTAAGACGGGCTGATACACCACTTTTCTCGTCTACGTACTCACTCTCCCGGGCTTCAAAAGCTACCTGCTCAATCAGATCCTGAGCGAGATCTGTAAGTTTAATTTTAGCTTTTTGGGGTTCTTTGATGCGAGCTTCCTGGGTAGTAATTTTCTTACTGATATCCAGCGTCCGTGGATAGTGCGTCATGATCTGGCTGTCAATTCTGTCCTTAAGAGGCGTCACGATGCTACCACGATTGGTATAGTCTTCCGGATTAGCGGTGAATACAAACTGTATATCCAGCGGCAGACGTACCTTGAAGCCCCGGATCTGAATGTCGCCTTCCTGCAGAATATTAAAAAGGGCTACCTGGATACGCGCTTGCAGGTCAGGTAACTCATTGATCACAAAAAGACAACGGTGAGAACGTGGAATCAGTCCGTAGTGGATTACACGTTCATCAGAATACGGCAGCTTGAGTGAGGCTGCTTTAATGGGGTCGGTATCTCCTACTAGGTCGGCTACCGACACATCGGGCGTAGCCAGCTTTTCGGCATAGCGCTCCGAGCGGTGCACCCATACCAATGGCGTTTGATCGCCGTGTTCGGCTACCTGCTCTTTGCCGTAGCGGGAGAGAGGCGCCATCGGATCATCGTTGAGTTCAGAGCCCTTGATCACCGGCATGTACTCGTCAAGCAGTTCCACCATCATACGGGCAATCTTGGTTTTGGCTTGTCCACGCAGGCCAAGTAGGATAATATTGTGCATGGATAGGATAGCCCGCTCCATATCCGGTACCACAGATTCTTCGTAGCCCCAGATCCCATCAAATACAGATTCCTTACGCTGAAGCTTACGAATCAAGTTTTCCCGAAGTTCTTCTTTGATAGATCGTGGCTGGTATCCGCTGGCCTTTAACTCACCCAGCGTATGAATTTTTAAAAGCTTATCAGGTGATATGTCCTGGTAGTTCATTTAAGTTTGCGGTTAAAAGTTTGATTTTTAAGTGATGCCGCTCGTAAGATGTGAAAGAAAATAGCCTGCTGCTATTTGTAGAACTTCCGGCGGTTGCGGCGGTAGTCCTCAAAGATCAGGTTGCCCAGTCCCTTCAGACTACTGTAGTAAGCGTTGCCATTATTGACCTCCGTAAACTGCTTCACAAACTGCTTAAGGTAAGGGTCAGAGGCAATCATAAAAGTAGTGACAGGTATGCCTAAGCGGCGGCACTGGGCACCCAGGTTCAGCGTTTTGTTAAGTATTTTACTATCCAGCCCAAAGCTGTTTTTGTAGTACTTAACACCCTGCTTGAGGCAGGTGGGCTTACCATCGGTAATCATGAATATTTGCTTGTTCTGCGTTTTGCGGCGACGCAGGATGTCCATCGCTAGTTCCAGACCGGCGACCGTATTGGTGTGGTAAGGGCCTACTTTAAGGTAGGGCAAATCTTTAATCTGGATCTGCCAGGCATCATTACCGAAGACGATGATGTCCAGCGTGTCCTTCCGGTACTTGGTAGTAATCAGCTCAGACAGTGCCATAGCTACCTTTTTGGCTGGGGTGATGCGGTCTTCACCGTAAAGAATCATGGAATGCGAGATATCAATCATCAGCACCGTAGAGGTCTGGGTCTTGAACTCAGTGTCGTTTACTTCCAGATCGTTTTCCGTCAGCATGAAGTTACCCAGTCCGTGGTTGATCTGCGCATTACGCAGAGAATCAGTCATGGCAATCTGCTCCAGGGAATCGCCAAATTCGTAGTTACGCCGATCCGTACTGGCTTCGTCACCAGCACCGCTAAAGTTGGTTTTGTGGTTGCCTGGCCCAGATTTCTTGAGCTTACCGAAGATTTCTTCCAGCGCACTTTTGCGGATAGAACGCTCGGTTTTAGCAGTAACATCAAACGACCCCTGCGGATTTTCATCAGTGATATAGCCCTTGTCTTTCAGATCCTGTATGAAGTCACCCATGCCATAGTCACCATTAGTGATGTTATACTGCTGGTCCAGGTTATTCATCCATTCCAGGGTTTCACTCACATCACCGGAGGTGATGACCATAAGTTCCATGAAAATCTTTAGAAGTTGGTCAAAAGTACTCTTTTCCTGTTGTTGATTGGAATCGGGTGTATAGTCGGTAAATCTGTATCCTAACATAATAGCTAAAAACTTAAAAATAGACAGCTTTGTTTTGTTTTTATGAACGGAAAAGAAGGCAGGGGCATTCACTCTTCTCCGTTTTATTTGTAATTAATCGCAGCCTGATCTAAAATATAGATTTGAAAGCTACTTTTCAAACTGTCTGAAGTATAACTAGAGGTCACTCTGCCTGAACGGGATGCTTAAGCTATCGGGTTAAGTTACTCCTTGGTAATCTCCTGGATGTGCTCATTGCGGCTGGTAAGTTGCCAGTGGCCCAAAGAAATGGGAATGTTACCAATGCTGTTGAGCTGATCCAAAAAATCCTTCATGCGGAAATCTTTACCCTGTGCTTCCATTTCACGAGCATACTCGGCCAGCGCCAGTTCCATCAGGTACTTACAGGTGATGTAGCTGGTACCATGGCCCGGCTGATGCAAATACAGGTGTAGTTCAAAGATGAGCAGCACTTTTTCCGTTTTAATCCAGCCCTGGGTGGTATACTCCGAATGAATACCGCCTGCTTCTTCCATGCTCATTTCGTTGGCATGGGCGTAC
This sequence comes from uncultured Porifericola sp., assembly GCA_964653665.1. Taxonomy (GTDB): domain Bacteria; phylum Bacteroidota; class Bacteroidia; order Cytophagales; family Cyclobacteriaceae; genus Catalinimonas. The sequence goes on from CAZZGE010000123.1 coordinate 11,340, forward strand.
AGAGAGCCCAAGCCCCGGGCTGCATAAACATCTCCTCTACGGCTGTGACCATACCTTCGTTGCGAGAGTCAAAGATGTTGTAGAGCAATGGGCTGCGGCGTATCTCGCTGGCATGCGGTTCGTTGTCCATACGGGCTAGCTCAAACCAGTGGTAAAAATGTGAGTAGAGCGGACCCGGATCGTAGTGCATGGTGATGTAAAAGAAATTACGGGTTTCTTTGGGGACGTATGAGCCTAGATGTGCCTGTAGGGTAGGATCAAAATATTCCTTGTCCGTTACCATCTCATCATCTTCCAGGAACTGCATAAAGCTCTCGGCTGCTTTCTCTGCCAGCGCATCATAGACTTTGGGCGATTCAGCTGAAACCAGCTCGGGCACTTCGCGGTTACGATGCTCCTCTAGCTTGAGAGAGGTCTACACTCGTGCCAGTTCGCGCTTCAATAGCATGACCTCATCTTCCCAGGCAAGAGGTACGAGATGCACATTCTGCAGGTACCAGGTATAGTTTTTTTGCCAATACCCGAGGGACCGGTCTTGTCACTGGCTTCCTGCTCCAGCCACTCTGCCAAGTCGTTAGTCCAAAGCTCGGTGGTTGCATGGTGGGTAGCCCTTCATGGGCAGGTATATCGCTGCGAGCTATCCATACTGATTTGTAAAATGCCGGGTCGCGTATCCAGGCTTCAGGATGCGATAGTTAAAGTCATAGCCGTTCATCTCGGCCCTAACGATATGCCAGTCCACCTGCTCAGGTATGCTCCAACCGGTAGTGTCCATACGCAGCAACTTATGCTGTAAGGCTTTAAATTTTGGCATGCGTTGTTCAAAAGTCTCGACCGTATAGTCAAGTCAGTCGGGTGCGCCATTTCGCAGCGGGGGCTCTTTAAAATCTCGCCATTCTCTAAATAGGCTGACCAGGTCTTGGTATGCACTGGTGGAAGGAGGTAAGTGTTTAGCTTGGATGGAAAGAGTAAGGGACAGTAAAATAAAGAATGTTAATAGAAATACAAGCTGCTTCATAGGTTTCGTGTAAATTTTAGCGGCAAATTATACTATAAGTTTGAGCTTTGACAAAGCCCTGAGCCTGAGTACACCAGATAAGCTGAGGTAACCCGGCTGCTGGCAGCGTAGTCAAAGTAGAGGACTCATTAAGTAAAATATGCCTCACTCGTCAGGGTACAGTTGACCTGAAGTCGGAAGACTACAAAGCAGTTTTGACCGGTAGGATATCGTCAGCTAAGGCATCGATCTTAAGCAGGGTCTGCTTCAGTGAATCAATCAGGCTGGTTTCACCACTTTGTCTGAGTGGAGGACCGCCCATTAAATTATTGCCCCTCCCATAAAAAACATGATAAGTCCGTAAACGGCCGGAGCGAAAGCAGAGTTGCCCAGAAGGGCCGTAGCAATAGATATGGGCAGCGTACCATTCTGTATGCCACTTTCTAAAGAGATGGATATTTCCTGTACCCGATTGAGTTTGAACAGCACTGCGATACAATATCCTGGGGCCACAGTAGCTGCATTCAGGGCCAGTGTCAGCAGGCTGGCCTGCTCAAAATAAGCAACAATGTTAGGGCGTGTTGACATACAATTAAAGAGTTAGTATGACACTACTAGCTATATGCCAGAAGACCAAGTAGTTACGTGCAGTTTTTTCGTAACGGGTTGCTAATCTTCTGTATTGCTTGGCTTTGTTATAGAAACGTTCAATGGCGCGGCCACCGCTTTGTTACGGTCAGCATATAAATTTTCGTCATATTCCCGCTGTTTTACCCGGTTAGCCTTCGGAGGAATCACCGCCTCCGCCCCCATTTGAACGATCAAGGACAGAAACTCGTCACTGTCATAGGCTTTGTCAGCAATCACTGCCTCAGTAGCCTCTCCAATAATTAAAGCCGGAGCAGTGCGCACATCATGTGCTTGTCCCGGAGTTAAAATAAGCCGCCGAGGGTTCCCTAATGCATCAACACTAGCGTGTACCGCGCCGATTTCTACGGATTAATCAAGTGTGTGGACATAGTTTTTTTCATATGG
>CAZZGE010000124.1:0-13147 GCA_964653665.1 uncultured Porifericola sp.
GCCCGCACGGCGGCGGCTTAACATAGTTTACAGCCTAGCTTTAAAGATTATAGCCTGCCAGAAAACGCCATTGATGTCAGTGATGAGGATGGTAAAATTCAGCTAAACACCAGCCCGACACCATAGCGGCTATCCACTACCACGGCCTCCCCTATGTGATCACTGCTAATGAAGGCGATGCCCGGGACTACGATATATTTTCTGAGGAAGAGCGGGTAGAAGATCTTGAACTAGATGAACACGCTTTTCCTACTGCCGAAGACATGCTGGGACACCTGGAAATCACCACTACTCTTGGCGATACCGACGAAGATCCCGCGTTTGAGGGGTTAGTGTCTTATGGTGCCCGCTCTTTCAGCATCTGGGATGGGCTTACCGGGCAGCAGATTTACGATAGTGGTAACGAAGTAGAGAAACACATTATTGAAGCTGGACTGTACGACGATGGCCGCAGTGATGCAAAAGGGGTAGAACCGGAGGGTGTGGCCGTCGGTAGGTACGTATACGTTGGCATTTATCGGTCTGGAGCGGGTTGATGCGGTGGTAGTATACGATGTCACTGACCCGTTGGCTCCCAAATTTCTGCAGGTGCTCGAGAGCGGCGACGCTCCTGAGGGACTGATTTTCGTAAGGGCGGAAGAAAGTCCTAACGGTAAGTCACTATTCATCGTCAGTTCAGAAGATGATGGGCAGGTGATGATTTTTGAGAACTAAGTTTATTTAGCGGTCAGAGTCCTCATCAGTGATGATGAACGGAAAGAAGCATTCTTAAAAGTAAGTCAGTAACATTTAACGTTGATCCAGTCGCTTGCGTCTCCAGATCACCTTAGCAAAGCACAAATTCACAGAAGCGGGTTATTAACAGCTCGCTTTTTTGTGTCAATGGTTTTCAAAGAAAAGCAGGCCGAAGGCCTTTGTAGACATGGGTCATCCCCGAGACGGGGGCTTAATGTATACTTTAGCTGTGAATAGCTCCTGTACCTCGATAATGGTTAAAAACTAAAAAACCCCGGCTTTCACCGAGGTTCAGGATGAATGAATTTATCCCAAGCTACTTCGCATAGCTGATGGAACGCATCTCGCGAATTACCGTCACCTTTACCTGACCCGGGTACTGCATGTCTTTCTCAATTTTTCGAGATATCTCATATGATAATGATCCTGCCTGATCATCGGTAACGTTTTCGGCATCTACGATTACGCGAAGCTCTCGGCCGGCCTGGATAGCATAGCATTTACTAACCCCGTCAAAATCCGTTCCCAAGGACTCCAGGTCTTTAAGGCGTTGGATGTAGGAGTCTATTACTTCGCGGCGGGCACCCGGACGTGAACCGGAGATGGCATCACAGGCCTGGGTGATCGGCGAAATGATGGAAGTCATTTCTATCTCGTCGTGGTGAGCACCAATGGCATTACATACTTCGGCGTGCTCGTTGTACTTTTCGGCCAGCTTCATCCCTAACAGGGCGTGGGGCAACTCGGGCTCTTCCGGCCACACCTTACCGATATCGTGCAATAGCCCTGCCCGTTTGGCAAGTTTAGGGTTGAACCCCAGTTCGGAAGCCATAGTAGCCGAAAGATTGGCTACCTCGCGGGAATGTTGCAGCAGGTTCTGACCGTAAGATGAACGAAAGCGCATGCGTCCTACCATGCGGATAAGCTCAGGATGCAGGCCATGAATACCCAGATCAATGGCGGTACGCTCCCCGATCTCAATGATCTCTTCTTCCATGTTCTTAGTAGTTTTAGCAACTACTTCCTCAATACGAGCCGGGTGAATGCGGCCATCAGTCACCAGGCGGTGCAGCGACAGGCGGGCCACTTCCCGGCGTACTGGGTCAAAGCCGGAAATAATGATCGCCTCGGGGGTATCATCTACGATGATTTCCACGCCGGTAGCCGCCTCAAGTGCACGAATGTTACGCCCCTCCCGCCCGATGATCTTTCCTTTGATATCATCGCTCTCAATATTGAAGACCGATACGCAGTTCTCGACGGCATGCTCGGTAGCAGTCCGCTGAATGGTCTGCAGTACCACCTTCTTAGCCTCCTTGGTAGCGGAGAGCTTAGCTTCTTCAATGATGTTTTTGATATGGGCAGAGGCCTGGGTACGCGCTTCGGCTTCCAGGCTTTCCATGAGTTGTTGACGGGCTTCTTCGGCCGTAAGACTGGCCGCTTTCTCCAGGATACTTACCTGCTGCCGTCTTATTTTATCCAGGTCAGCCTGTTTCTTTCTGACCAACTCCTGCTGCGATTCCAGCATTTCCTCTTTTGATTTGAGGTCAGCCTCACGGGTCTTTACCTTTTCGGTTTGTTCCTTCAGGTATTGCTCACGCTGTTTGAGCTTATTTTCGTTGGTCAGGAGTATATTTTTCTTCCGGCTGGATTCTTCTTCAAAATCTGCTTTCAGCTTCAGATACTTTTCCTTGGCTTCGTAGATTTTTTCCTTCTTGATGCTCTCGGATTCAGCTTTAGCCTCTCGTACAATAAACTGAGCTTCTTCTTTAGCTTTTTGTTCACGTTTCTGTAGTGCTTCTTCTTTGGCGTGTAACTGTTTCTCCTGTTCTAGGTTGGTTTTGTTAGAAAAGCCTCTTCCAATGAATATACCTGCTCCCAGCGAACCAATCGCAATGGCCAGCAGTAAAAAAATCATTTCTACTCCCATGGTTGTATAATTAGTTAAACGTATTAGTACAATAGCAGCTTAACTACCGAGGAGCGAAATGATTAACAGTACCAGTTTAGTAGAAAAGATAAATTGTTGATGAGATGCAGGAAAGTTTTAATAGTTACGTTCCGAGCTCAGAGCGCGATTGATAAGCTTATTTAAGTTGCCTATTTTTTCGTGTACAACCGTTTCCATATCCTGTCGGGCTGTTTCGTGACTTAACTTTTCCATAAAAGCATCAAATGCGACCATCGCCAGCAAATCCTGTTTATCGTTAGTACCGAAGCGGTCTTTATATCGGCGCAACTGCTCGTTGACCATACGTCCCGCCTTTCTGATTTGCTCTTCATCCTCCGCCTCTATTTTCATGGGATATTCCCTATCGCCTATTCTGATTTTGATTGAAAGTTCTCCCATTCAATATTCCGCAATTTATTGACTTAGTTGAGCGATACATTTATCAATTTTTCTGATGTACTCGTTAATCGTACGGCTTAGCTCAGTAGTATCATTTTGATCCGCTACTGCTATATCTACAATTTTACTTAATTTATATGTCTTTTGAAAATGATTTATTTGCTCGTCTTTTTCTTCAATTACCGATTTGAGTCTGTCATTTTCCTGATGAAGTTGGTTCAGTTCTTCTCTCAGGACATGTTGCTGACTGACCAGCAGCTCGACCTTTCGCTCCAGAGCGGACATCTCGGAAATCAGCGTTTTTTGATTCATAAATTATTAATGCTGATTTTGGTAATGGTTAGTTTTAATGAAGCTATCCAGTTGGGAGAGCCAGAAACAATGCGCAGCTAAGTAAGAGACTGTCACTCTTTCAGGATGTATTTGCGCTACTTTCTGATAACAGCACCCAGTTCTTTTTCAAACATTTTCATTAGTTTGCTCATGGTCTTGTCAATGAGCTTATCGGTGAGCGTTTTTTCAAAATCTTGTAGCACAAAACTGAGTGCATAAGCTTTTTTGTCGGCTCCTACGCTTTCCCCCTCATAGATATCAAATACATTTATGTCCTTGACCAGGTAATTGCTGTATTTCTTAGCCACTGCTTCCACCTGACTGAAGTTTGTTTGTTTATCCAACACTAGAGAAAGATCGCGACGTACGGCAGGAAACCTGGAGATTTCCTGGTAAGTCAATCTTTCTTTCGCACTCTTTTGACTCACCTTAGCGAGCAGTGCAGGCCAGTCAATACTGGCAAAAAATACAACCTGCTTAACCTCAGCTAGTACGGTTAATTTAGGATCAAGCAGTCCAATCTGGGCAATAGAATTTCCATCATGCCGATATTCTAAACCGTAGCTGAATATCGGGCTTTCCAGCGTCTTTTGATCAGAATCGCCTATATTAAACCTATTAAATATTTTCCAGATTATCGAAGACAAATCATGAAATGTCACTTCCTGACTTTCGCCCCGCCAGCTTTCCGACTGCTGGAGGCCGGTCATAAAAATGGCTAACTCGTTTTTTTCCCGGTACTCTGTTCCATGCTGTTGGTATACGGTGCCAAACTCAAAGAACTTTAAGTTTTTCTGGCGGTAGCTCACATTATGGGCCACTACTTCCAGGCCGCTGAAGAGTAGGCTTTGGCGCATGACACCTAGGTCCTCGCTAAGTTTATTCACGATATTCACTGAATGACCACCCTGATGCAGCGCTTCAGCATAGGCCGGTCGAGTCAGAGAATTGGTAATAATTTCGTAGAAACCATTACCAGCCAGCATATCACTGATTCGGCCCCGTAGCTTGTCGGCATCCACTTCCGGAAAGCTAGCCAGGAAATCGGCACTTAGGTAATCATCAGTTTCCACTGCATCATAGCCGTAGATACGTAGGATTTCTTCTACCACATCCGCCTCCCGCTGTACGTCCACCCGGTAAGGAGGCACAATCGCCGTAAAGCCGTGATCATCAGCATCCTGTACTGTGATATCTAAATCCTGTAAAATGGTCTGGATTTCTTGGGGCTCTATGTGTTTACCGATGAGCCGATCCACGTTTTTGTAAGCTACTTTGACGGTAAAATCTGCAACCGGCTCAGGATATACATCTATTATTTCCGAAGAAATATTTCCTCCGGCCAGTTCCCGAATTAACAGAGCGGCTCGCTTGAGGGCATAGATCGTGATGTTGGGGTCAGTACCCCGCTCAAAGCGGAATGAGGCGTCAGTTTTGAGGCCGTGGTACTGAGCCGTACGTCGAATGTATTCCGGAGAGAAATAAGCACTCTCCAGAAAGATATTGCGGGTGCTTTCTTTTACTCCAGACCTAGTGCCGCCGAAAACACCGGCAATACACATACCTTCCTCAGCATTGCAGATCATCAGGTCATCGGCCTGAAGTTCTCGATCTTTTTCGTCCAGGGTTGTAAATGTACTACCTGCCTCCAGCGTTTTGACGACCACCGTATTTCCGCTAATCTCGTCTGCATCAAAGGCATGCAGGGGCTGTCCCACCTCATGCAGCACGTAGTTTGTGATATCTACTACATTGTTAATAGGTGACAGACCGATGGCTCGTAGTCGTTCCTGCAGCCAGGCAGGAGACTCCTTCACTGTTGCTCCGCTGATGGTAAGGCCCGAGTAACGAGGGCATGCCTCGATATTTTCTACCCGTACTTCAATAGGTAGATCGTGATTGTCTATGCTAAACTCATCTACTGAAGGCCAGTTTAGATCCTTGTGCAACAGAGCTTTCAGGTCACGAGCTACCCCAATATGTGAGGCTGCGTCGGCCCGATTGGGCGTGAGGCCGATCTCCAGCACCTGATCTTCGTAGAGGTCAAAATACCTGGCGGCAGGCGTACCATTGGGCAGGTCTGTATCCAATACTATAATGCCATCGTGGGCAGTACCCATACCGACCTCATCTTCGGCACAAATCATACCTTGGGAGACCTCTCCCCGGATCTTGGCTTTTTTGATCTCAAATGCATCGCCACCTTCAGGATATAACATGGTGCCTACCGTAGCTACTACCACCTTCTGCCTGGCGGCTACGTTGGGGGCACCACACACGATGGGGCTGGGCTCAGCTTCACCTATATCTACCGTAGTGACACTCAAGCGATCAGCATTAGGATGCTTGGAGACCGTCAATACCTCTCCGATAACCAGTCCCTTCAGCCCGCCCGGTACCTGTTCGTAAGTTTCTACACCCTCTACTTCCAGGCCCGACATGGTGAGCATATCGCCGATTTCTTCAGTACTCTGATCAAATGATATATAATCTTTTAGCCAACTGACTGATATTTTCATACCTCTGTGATCTTGATCTTATGGTGAGAAAAGCGGGGGTTCTGCCAAAAAGAAGTACGTCCCCGTGATTCAGGCTGGCAAAATTAAGGAATAAAGCGGGTAAGTATCGAATGCCCTGACGTTTTTCTGAGTTGTTGCTTAGGCGGAAAACAATGAAAGAATCTGCCAGAGGTGATGTTTGAGCAAAAAAAAGTGCAGACTTGCGCCTGCACTTTTCAACCTGTTAGAACAAATAAAATTTTAGCGGATGTCGATACTTCTTGAGTATACATAATTCTCACCTACTAAAGATACTGAGTAACTGCCTGGCTCCAGGCGACTTACGTTCAGTCCTTTGGAATAAATGTCCTGAGAAGGTACCGTTTCTTCGTAAAGTACTTCACCATCGTCAGCATAAAGCTTCAGTGAAATAGCCGTATCTATTTTATTCATAAAGGCAACTTTGACCATGTCAGGTTCTACCTGAATAGCTGGCTTAAAGTATACCTGACTCTTCTGTCCGGAAGTAATGTTGAACATCTCTTCAGATACACCGTTTTCAGTTCTTACTTCTACTACATAAGTACCGGTAGGTAAGCTTGAGAAGTTATACCTCTTCATGTGTGCCTGTTCGGTAATTACCTCACGGTGTAGCGTAATGCCCCGCTCGTTTCTTATCTTGAGCACAGCTTCTTTAGAGTCAGAAAGGTTGGCCACGCGGATAAGCGCCTGCTTTTCTCCAGCTTGTCTTACGCTAATAAATGCATTAGCATCGTCGGCTGCTATGATAGCAGTGCTTACAGCAAATAACGCAACCATAGTCAGCATTAAGGTTTTCATCTTTTTCATAATTTTACTCTTTTTAAATTTACACTCTTTTTGTGGTACTAATTGTTTTGGTCTACACTGCGAATTTACGAAGCTTTTGGTTAAATCGTTACATGAGATTCATAAATAATATATTTTTATTATGAAATTATTAACAAAAACACCTTTTTTATGAATAGCTCTACAATTGAGCTTCGTGAAGTGTAAATAGGAACGATTCTTTATCCTAAGGTTCAACAAATTGATAATTAAGTGGGGGTGATTTTGAAAAAAATACAAACATGCAATTCATACCCTTTTTTATGAAAAAAAAACGATTTTTTTCTGAATTTAAGCAACCATCTGGTGTAACTATGCTTTTGGGGGTGCCAGTAAACTACAAGATGGGTAACCTAATGGCGCAAAATATTGCGTCTTCTAAAGCAAAACTGGCCTATGCCGCAGATCAAAAACAAAAAGCAGACGTACAAAATCAGGCCTCCGCTGAAAAGGTATCTGGAAGAAAACGGGCGCAGCAGCCAGATACCCCTGGCGTACGAGGACTTGCTTCGGTACGAAAACGCGATCCCCCTCTACGACCATCAGGGAAATGACACCCTTTGGCTCACCGTGTTTTATCCACACCATGCGGTAGACGAGATTTTTTATGCCCTCAAGTACATTTATTCTCTTATGAAGGCTGAAGGTGATATCTCAGTAATGGAGCACAAGTATATTGACCGGGTAGACCTGTGCAGCTACGGTAACACGCGTCCTTTCCGAGTACGCATTGTGAATAAGATAAATGATAACTTTGACTACTTCTATATCAAGTACTCAGATGCTTCCCGGGTTTACGGTCTGGAACTGGAGCATATTCTTTCCCCCAATCCTATCAGCTACATCGTAGACCGTACGACCCTGGTGGAGGAGCACATTGCTGGAATACCGGGTGAGATGTTTTTTGAGAATTATCTGAATAACGGCCTGCAAAATCATATCCGACTGGCCAAAGAGTTTGTCAAATTTAATGAGCGCTGCTTCATACGCCTGCTGGGAGACATGCACTCTTCCAATTTTGTAATAGACATGATGCCTGACTTTGACGAACTGCATTACCGGCTGCGGGCCATTGACTTTGACCAGCAATCATACGAAGGGAAAAAGTCTATCTACATGCCGCAGTATTTCAAGCAGAACAACCCGCTCATCAAACTGGGACTCCAAATGATGACATCTGAGTCGGTGAGGCAGTACCAGAAGGAGGAACACGCGCTGATAGCTACCCGGCTGAAAACTTCGCGGTATCAAATTAAGGATCTGCTGGATGCCATGTGTCAGGATACCATTGCTCCACCGGAAAATGTTAAGCGACTTGGCAAAGAACTGGCAAGGCACTACAAGAATGATAGCTTTCTGAAATGCCGGAATATGGGCGATATGGTAAAGGCCAGCCTACGGGCATCCCTACTATAGATTTGGAATTTATCAAGCAGTTTCTATGTTTTCAAAGAATATTTTAAAAAATTGCAAATGCATAACCTCGATGTTGCGCTCTTTTAACATACCAAAAATAAATACTGATATGTCAAGAAAGATAGATCTGGAAGCTTTCAAGCAGAAACTGGACGGTACACATAAATGGCCTTCATTATATATGTTTAAATTCATAGTACCTAAAGGCAGAGAAGATGAAGTTTTTGCGCTTTTTCCTAAAAATGATCTTTCTACCAAAGAATCTAGCAAGGGCAACTACATCAGTGTCACGGCCAAGGTAATGATGGGTTCCAGCGAAGCAGTGATGGAAAAATACCATGAAGCGGATAAGATAGATGGTGTCCTCGCGCTCTAAGATGTTAGGGTCTTGGGGAAGATAAACTATTACACCATAACACTGTAATTAAGTAAAGACAAAACATCCCCTCTACTGCCAAGTTTATAAGAAAATAATCAACCAAATTTTTTAGAGCCATGTGGAAAGAAGAAGACAATAAGCTAAAGAGAACTTTTGAGTTTAAGGACTTTGTGGAAGCCTTCGGTTTTATGTCCAAAGTAGCCATCGTTGCCGAGAAAATGGACCACCATCCGCACATAAGTAATGTGTACAACACGGTCAGTTTTGAGCTGAGCACCCACGATGCCGGGGATGTCGTCACGGATAAAGACCATAAACTGGCAGACGAAATTGACAAACTTGCCTGATGTGATGATGAATGATATGATTGACCCAAAATAAATCCCAATAAGCTTTTATTACTATTGAGTTGTTAGGAACTTTAGCTTTTGTTTAGTGAAGTGTAAGTCCGGATAACTCAATTTTTTTTGCAGGAAACCGCATCCCTCTTTCTCATTCCTACGCCCATTGGTAATCTGGAAGACATTACCCTGCGGGCGCTTCGTATCCTGAAGTCGGTGGATATCATCCTGGCGGAAGATACGCGCAAATCGGGTATTTTGCTCAAGCATTACGAAATTACGACCAAACAGCAAAGCTACCATGCCTTTAACGAGCACCGTACCCTGGCTGGGCTGGTGGACAAGCTGAAAGATGGCGAAAAGATGGCGCTGATCACCGATGCGGGTACCCCGGCGATTTCTGATCCGGGCTTTTTGCTGTTGCGGGAGTGCTTGGCGCATGAGGTAGCTGTCGAGTGTCTTCCTGGGGCCACTGCATTTATTCCAGCCCTGGTAAAATCCGGACTACCCGCCGACCGTTTCACCTTTGAAGGTTTCCTGCCCCACAAAAAAGGCCGGCAGACTAAACTACTGGCACTGGCTGAAGAAGCACGGACTATGATCTTTTATGAGTCACCCCACCGCCTGCTCAAAACCCTGCAGCAGTTTACTGAGTTTTGGGGAGAGGAACGGCAGGCATCGGTTTCGCGCGAGTTGACCAAACTGCATGAGGAAACCGTCAATGGTTCGTTAGCTGAAATACTCGCACACTATTCTGACACTAAAATAAAAGGAGAAATTGTCATCGTCGTTGAAGGTAGAAAGTAAGCCCGCACAAAAAGGGCAAAAATACGAGCTACTCATGCTCTCGCTCATCAGCGGCCTACTGTTCTGGCTGGGCTGGCCGGTGAAGCCTTTTCCTTTCCTGCTGTTCTTTGCCATTGCGCCAGTCTTTGCAATGGACGAGTACATTACACAGGGCAACTACAAACATCCGAACCGTACTTTCTACGGCTACCTCTACCTGACTACTTTTCTGTGGAACATCACCACTACCTGGTGGGTGTATAACTCTACGCTGGCGGGCGCCATCTTTATGCTGATCGCCAATGCTGCCCTGATGACCATACCTTTCGTACTCTTCCGCATCACCAAAAAGTTAGCAGGAGCCAACTGGGGCTACTTTGGCTTTGTGCTTTACTGGGTTACCTTTGAATACATCCACCTCAACTGGGATATTTCCTGGCCTTGGCTTACGCTGGGTAATGGCTTCGCCTCCTTCCCCAAGTGGATTCAGTGGTACGAGTTTACCGGTGTATTTGGCGGCACACTCTGGATACTGCTGGCCAACCTGGCCTTTTACCTGGTTTTCCTGCGTGATAGAGCCATTCAACAAGGGCTGTTTCGCTGGCGTAGCTTCCTACTAACCTGCATCTGGGTGCTGTTGCCCGTCATTTACTCTTACATCCGCTACTACAATTACGAGATGCGTGGAGAAGAAACAGAAGTCGTGGTACTGCAGCCCAATATTGATCCTTTTACGGAAAAATTTATCGGGGCGAAGAATTTTATTCCTTTTGAGCAACAGCTGGAGCGTTTTATTGAGCTTTCTAAACAGAAGATAACGCCGGAAACCCGCTTTCTGATTTGGCCGGAAACAGCTTTTGACGGCTCTTACAATGAAGAAATTATCAATACCTACGATATTATTGAGCGGATCAAAAGATTTAAAGCCAAGTACCCAGACCTGGCACTGATCACCGGGATGACCACCTTCATTCTGTACGATGAGCCGGCGGAAGTGACACCCACCGCTCGCTACAGCGAGCAGGTCGGTTACTACGATGTCTTCAACACGGCTTTTTACCTGGACGAGGACAATAACATCACCTTCTACCATAAGTCCAAACTGGTACCGGGTGTGGAAATCATGCCTTATCCGAAAGTCTTTGGCTTTATTTCCGAACTACTCTTCAGCCTCGGAGGTACCTCCGGAGGTTTTGGCCGACAGGACGAGCGTACGGTACTAGTAAATAAACAGGGTGTTGGTGCAGCCCCGTCTATCTGTTACGAATCTATCTACGGAGATTACATGGCAGAATTTATCCGCAACGGAGCGGAGAGCATTTTCATCATCACCAACGATGGCTGGTGGGGCGACACGCCGGGGCACGAGCAGCACTTGGCCTACGCCCGTCTGCGTGCCATAGAATTGCGGCGCAGCATTGCCCGCTCGGCCAATACGGGTATCTCAGCTTTTCTGAACCAGCGGGGTGATGTGCTGCAGGCCACTGAGTACTGGAAGCAGGATATCATCCGCGGAAGCATACGCCCTTCCGAACAACTGACCTTTTATGCCCGTTATGGAGATTATATTGCCAGAACTGCCGCATGGTTATCAGTATTCGTATTTTTAGCGGCCATCGTCAAGCGACAGCTTCCCCAAAAAGCCTAAATTATTTTTCATGGATTTAAACATAATTCTCAAAAAGAGCCTGCGCTTGGTCAAAGAAACCGGCAATTTTATACAGACAGAGGCCAGCAAGTTCACCCACGCTTCTATAGAGTATAAAGGTAAAAACGACCTGGTCTCCTACGTAGATAAAGAAGCCGAGAAGCTGTTAGTGGCGGGTCTTTCCGAAATACTACCCAAGTCCGGTTTTATCACCGAAGAAGGAACTGCTGAGAAAGGGCGCTCTGAAGAATACAATTGGGTGATAGACCCGGTAGACGGCACCACCAATTTTGTACATGGTATCCCGTTTTATTGCATCAGCGTAGGGCTAATGGACGGTGACGAAGTGATCATGGGTATTATCTACGAGCCTAGCCGAGATGAGGTCTTCTACACCATCAAAGGCGATAAGGCTTATTTAAATGATAAAGAAATCCATGTTTCTCCAGTAAAGAAACTTGAAGAAAGTTTACTGGCAACCGGCTTTCCCTATTCTAAGTTGCACAGCACCCCGGCTTACATCAAGGTAGTAGAAGAACTGATGCCCAAGACGCACGGATTGAGGCGCATGGGCAGTGCGGCCATTGACCTGGCTTATGTAGCCTGCGGCCGTTTTGAGGGCTTTTTTGAGTATAATCTTAAGCCCTGGGACGTAGCGGCCGGAGGCTTTTTAGTGCAGCAGGCCGGCGGCAAGGTGACCACATTTAAATCTACCAACGACTATATTTTTGGAGGAGAATTGGTGGCTGGTTGTGCCATACAATCAGAAATGCGAGAAGTCATTCACAAGCATTGGTTTTCGGCGTAAAAGAATTTTTCATTTCCTGTTAGACCATTCTTCAGACAAACCTTCCGCAGTCTGGCAGCTTATGTATAGACAGTTCATTAAGTAACCCTTTATTCATGGCATTTACACGGGGCGTCTGGTACATGGTGGTATCGGTCTTTTTCTTTTCCTGCATGGGGCTGATGGTCAAACTGGTACCGCATATTCCCTCCACCCAGGTTGTATTTTTTCGCTCCATTATCTCCTTTGGGCTCAGCTTTCTGATGTTGAAACAGCAGCGTGTATCAGTATGGGGCAATAATCGTAAATTCCTCATCCTGCGGGGTATGAGTGGAGCCGTCGCGCTCATCCTGTTCTACGAAACACTGCAGAACATTCCCCTCGCCAGTGCGGTCACCATTGGCTTTCTGGCGCCTATTTTTACCACACTACTGGGTATTTTCATCATCGGTGAAAAAGTGTATAAACTGCAGTGGCTGTTCTTCTTGGCGGCCTTTGGCGGGGTCATCATGGTGGAGGGCTTTGATCCTCGTATCGCGCCGATTTACTTCATCGTTGGGGTTATCGCTACCTTCTTTTCCGGCTTGGCGCAAAACTTTATTCGCAAGGTAAATACCTCCGAGCATCCGCTGGTGATCATCTTCTACTTTCCACTGATCACTACGCCCATCACCGGTATCTATTCAGCGTTCAACTGGGAGCCACCGCAGGGCTGGGACTGGGCTGTGCTTATCTCCATTGGCCTGTTCACGCAGTTTGCCCAGTACTTCATGACTAAGTCTATTCAGATGGAAGAACTGTCTAAAGTGAGCATCATACGCTACTTGGGTATCGTCTACGCGCTCATCTTCGGCTATGTCTTTTTTGACGAAACCTACAACTTCTATGCTTATGCTGGCATGGGACTGGCGATACTGGGCGTAATACTCAACCTCTGGTATAAGCAGCGTAAGACGAAGCAAAAGCTAGCCAGTGAGGAACGGCTGCAAAAAGTAAAATCGTCTTAA
>CAZZGE010000125.1:0-13138 GCA_964653665.1 uncultured Porifericola sp.
TGCTATGAATATGCTAATTTTCCGGAACTCAAAAAATTAAGACTATGCAACGAATCATTTTCCTGTGTTTTTACCTGTGTACTTTGTTGGATACCAACGCCCAAGACCAGGCTATCCGCCTGATCATCCGTAGTGATGACATGGGCTTCTCGCACGCTGCCAACCACGCTATGATACAGACATACGAACAAGGGATCACGACCTCGGTAGAAGTGATGGTGCCTGCACCCTGGTTTCCTGAAGCAGTCAAATTACTCCAGGAGTATCCCGATCTGGACGTGGGCATCCACATCACCCTCACCAGTGAATGGGACAATATAAAGTGGCGACCCCTAACCAAGGCACCCAACCTCTCAGATAAGGATGGTTACTTCTATCCCATGATTTGGCCCAATGATAATTACGGACCCGAGCAGGCTCTGAAAGAACAGGACTGGACCCTGGAGGAAGTAGAAGCTGAATTACGTGCTCAGATAGAAACAGCCCTGCGGCATCTGCCCCGGATCAGTCATTTATCCGCGCACATGGGCTGCAGTAATATGTCACCTGAGGTGGATGAGATTTACCATAAGCTGGCAGCAGAATACGGGCTGGATATTCATCCGGATGAGCTAGGAGTGAAACGTGCCCGCTATGTCGGACCCCGAGATACACCCGCCCTGAAACGACGGAGTTTTATAACCATGCTGAAAGAGCTCACACCCGGCACCTATCTTTTTGTAGATCATCCGGCTTACGATGTGCCTGAAGTACGGGGCATACGCCATACCGGCTACGAGGATGTAGCCATTGACCGCCAGGGTGTCACCGACATACTTACTGATCCTGAGATTATTCAGTTGGTTAAAGAGCTAAATATTGAGCTGATCAGCTACGCAGATCTGAAGTGAAGCTTCCGGAGTAACATTTTCCGGGAAAGCGCTAACGATTTGCCGCCTTTGCAAGGGCTAGTAACACCTGCATCGCTCTTTCTGCATCTCTGACATCCACAAAAAGATGATCATGGTAATAAGCCGCAATGACATTACAACTGATCTGTTCCTCGGCAAGTGCCGTCGCTATCCTAGCAGTGAGCCCTACTGCCTGTAGGGACGAGTGTATGCGCAGCGTAATCCAGGCGGCCACAAAATCATAAGAAAGTCCCAGGGCATCGGCTCTTAGCCTCGATAACACCAGGGTGACACCCTCTTCCTCTTTGAACTCGCAGAGAACATCCTGCCGTTCAACGCTCATAGCACCATCCACTGCGACAAATACGTACTCTCCATCGTGCCGATAAGGCTGCAATTCGGCGAGTAATTTCTGCAAATTAGTTTCTCCGAGCATCAGTTTCAGCTACTTACTGACTACCCTCAGGGCCCTTGCCGATGGAAATGAGATTGGTTAGCAGGCGGAACGCGCCTGGTACCCCCGCTGGCAGCTCCCGAAAAAACGACAGGCCGGTGTAGACGTAATAACCTTTACCATACCGCGCCACCAACAATGAGCCCTCCTTAGGGTCTTCACCGGGGTCATTCATAGAGAAGATCGGGTCAAACTGATCTTCAGCCCATTCATTAGGAAAATAGAGCCCTCTTTCTTGTACCCAGTTTTCAAAATCCTGCTGGGTAATTTTGTTAGGTGTATTCAAAACGGGATGATTTTCCTGTAGAAAACGTACCTCGGCAGTTTCGTCAGCCACCCGGTCGCGGGAAACTTTCATCTCGTAGGGTGCCATATCCTGCGTCACCAGCATGCGGGTAGTGTTGTACTGGGAGATCAGTGTGCCCCCGTTTTCCACATACTCTAGCACTTGCTCATTCTTGTAGCGTAGCCAGCCTACGGTATTGTATGCCCGGATACCGATCATAATCGCATCAAAGTTACTGAGTTCTTCGGGGCGCACATCCTCCTCTTCTAGCATCACCACCTGGTAGCCGATCTGTTCCAGTGCTTTAGGCACTTCGTCGCCGGCTCCCATGATGTAGCCGATCATCTCACCCTCTTTACGAATATTGAGCTTCACCACACGAGCGGTAGCCTCGGGAAAAAGCGTTTGCGTAGGTATATGCTCGTACGCTATGGTTACCATGCTCTGCTCATAAGAAGCCCCATCTTGCTCAGCTACTGCTTTCAGTTCTCCCACGCTCCGGCCCTCGGGAGGCAATACGCTAAAGGTAAATTCCTGCTCCTGCCCTTTTAATGCCAACTCGTAGTCGTAATACTGAGGATCTGAAGACCAGCCGTCGGGCAAATCCAGAGAGACCTGGCCACTGATCCTTGACTTTCCGGCTTTCACTGTCACCAGGATAGGTTTGGGCTGTGGTTCGGCAAACACATGAACATCACCGTCAATTTCCAGGAAAACCGGTGGTGTGATGACAAAGGGTCGGTAGGTTTCTCCAATACGGGGATCGTTCCGCTTATAGACCACTGGCGTTTTAATGTCCAAGGGTTTACCGTCTATCATCAGTTTAAAGATAGCCTCTACCGCCGGAGGGGTATCATCCTGGCCAATCAGTTGGCGATCGTCTACAGTGAAGCTAAAACCATCGTGTGACTTCCGCAGCCAGTAAGGTCCGGAGTAGGGCATTTGCTGAGGAATAACGGCCTGCGTACTGTACTCCAGCGGCTCGTTATTTTCCAGCGCAGTATTGACAGCCGTGTCTTTCTCAACGGTAGTAAAATAGACTCTATTCAGGCTTACAGGCACGGATGATCGGTTGATGGCTTCTACATTCAAGACGACAGTATCACCAGGAGTCACAGAATATTCGGCGATACCGGAGCGAGTATTGGAACGGAAGCTTCTCTGCAGTGCATTGGTACCACTACGTACCTCCAGGTACAATCCCAGGGCTGCTTTGACTACCCGGTCCAGTTCTTCCCGCTTCACACGCTTCCAGTGGCCATCTTCCAGTTGGTTGAGGGCCTCAGAGGCTTCCATCAGCATTGGTACAATGGCCACCGGATTTTCCGGTTCAAAATCTTCATATGCCTTCGCTAATAGTTTTCCAACCGCTTCGCCCCCGGCCACTCTTGACCAGGTGGTATTGATACCTTCCAGCAGGTCTTTCTTTGCCATCTCGCCCTTGACATGACGAAAGTATTCTATGTCACTACCCCGTGAACCAGTTGCCCCAAAGCCCTGGCTCTGGTGTTTACTACGGCTCTCGGCAGCCACCTCAGTTACCGACTTACCCAGCAAAGGCTTATAAATGCCCAGATCCAGGCTTAGGATAGAATCGGTTTTTACACTGATGCTATCAATATCTTCCGTCATCCAACTGGATTCGTTAAACAGTAAGCGCGTAGGCTGCCAGGTATCCACATAGGCAAGTTGGTCGGGATAAGCGTCGGCATCTCCCGCCAGGTCAAATGCCTCGGCTGCCAGTATGGCTGAGGTAGTATGATGTCCGTGTCCGGCTCTTTCGTCGGGAGGAAAGCGGGTGATCATCACATCAGGCCGAAACTTACGTATCACCCATACCACGTCGGAGAGAATTTTATTTTTGTCCCACAACTCCAGTGTTTCCTCGGCGGTTTTGGAGTAGCCGAAATCAATAGCTCGGGTAAAAAACTGCTTACTACCATCTACGCTCCGTGCCTGTATCAACTCCTGCGAGCGCAGCACGCCGAGCCTTTCGCGAATCTCAGGCCCAATTAGATTTTGTCCTCCATCCCCTCGGGTAAGGGACAGGTAACCGCTGTTCATCAGGCGGGTTTGGGACAGGTAACCAATGACCACCTGATTCTCATCGTCAGGGTGAGCAGCGACGTAAAGCGCAGCTCCCAGGGTATTGAGCTTTTTGAGTGCCAGTTGGAGCTCGCCTGCAGAAAGCTTTTCGGGGGCCTGGGCCATGGCAACAAAACCTACGCGGAGAAATATCAACAAAGCCAGAAAGTAGACGCGAAGATGTGGATGCATACAAAATTTTGGTTTAGCAATAGAGGTAAATAGCAAATTTAAAAATTATTCCCACAAGAGAAATTCATAATCCTAGGTTTGGCGCACGCCGCTTTTTTTTAATATTGTACCCTTGTGTCTATAATATTATGGTTAGGATGGTGCAATGGTGTTAGAGTTTATCTAGAATCTCTGAAAAACTTTGACACTCAGAACCATAACATCAGGAACCTTAACACCTAAAACTGCCCATGGATTTCGTTCTCTCAACGCTAGACTACATCATTATCGCTATTTTTGGGTTAATAACTATAGGTATCGGCCTGGGCTTCAGAAAACAGGCAGGTAAAGATATCAGTAACTTCTTTGTGGGCGGGCGTAATCTTCCCTGGTACATAGCAGGTACTTCCATGGTCGCTACAACATTTGCCGCCGATACACCGCTGGCCGTTACCGAACTGGTCGCACAGGGAGGAATCGCAGGAAACTGGCTATGGTGGAACATGCTGGCCGGGGGTATGCTGACGACTTTTTTCTTTGCCCGCTACTGGCGTCGGGCCAAGGTAATTACTGACGTAGAGTTTATCGGGCTACGCTACTCTGGTAAAGCAGCTCGTTTTCTGAGAGGCTTCCGGGCTATCTACCTGGGACTTTTTATGAATGCGCTGATTATTGGCTGGGTCAATGTGGCGTTGATGGCTCTTTTCGAAGTATTTTTCAACATCCCCGAAAGTCAGCTCCTCTGGTGGGTAGCCATATCCATGGGTGTGGTCGTTTTTTATTCCAGTCTGTCCGGTTTGCTGGGAGTAGCCTTTGCCGATGTCATTCAGTTTATTGTAGCGATGGTAGGAACCATTGCCCTGGCTTACATCGTACTGGACACGGATACTGTAGGCGGTATTGCAGGGCTTAAAGACAAGCTCCCTTCCTGGGCGCTAGACTTCTTTCCCAAGGTAGGAGCTGCCCAAAGCGAAAGCACAACTGATTTTGCCGGCACCCTCACATTGTCGCTGGGCAGTTTCCTGGCGTATACGACTGTACAGTGGTGGGCCAGTTGGTATCCCGGTAGCGAGCCGGGCGGCGGTGGCTATGTCGTACAGCGGATGTCTTCTGCCCGTAGCGAAAAAGACTCTATCTACGCCACACTTTTTTTCCAGGTCGCCCACTACTGTCTGCGTCCCTGGCCTTGGATTATCGTGGCACTCTGTGCGCTGGTACTTTACCCCGAACTGAGTCCTGAGGACAAAAAACTCGGCTACGTAATGGCCATGAAAGATTACCTGCCAGATGGCCTGAAGGGCCTCTTGCTGGTAGCCTTCTTCTCTGCCTACATGAGTACTGTTTCTACCCAGCTCAACTGGGCTACTTCTTATCTAATCAACGATGTGTACAAAGAATTTATCAAACCAAAGGCTAGCAATAGTGACCTGGTGCGGGCCTCCCGACTGGGTACACTCCTTTTGATGCTGATCGCCCTTTTTGCTACTTCACAGATCACTAGTATTGCCGGGGTGTGGCGTTTTATTATTGAGTGTGGCGCTGGGTTAGGACTAGTCCTGATCCTACGTTGGTATTGGTGGCGGATCAATGCCTGGAGCGAGATCAGTGCGACGATTGCCCCCTTCGTTGCTTACGGCTTCGCACGCTTCTACTTCGGCTGGGAGTTTCCCAACAGTTTCTTTTTTACCGTATCCTTCACTACCGTCGTATGGCTGGTCACGACCTTCCTGACCCGACCGACTGACAGTGCCAAGCTGCAGTCTTTCTACGACCTGATCAAACCTGATGGTAGCTGGAAACCCTTCCGCGACCCTAAATACCCTCACAAAAGTAATGTGGGTAAGCTACTCATCTGCTGGATCAGTGCCATCGCCCTGGCCTACTCTGCTCTCTTCATGACGGGCAGCCTGATCTTTGGCTTCTGGACCGAGGCAACAGTGTACGGCGCTGTGTTGGTGGTCTCACTGATAGTACTCAGAAGTATTTCCCAGCAGGTGAAGATCTTTGCCGATTAATGGTTTGCTCTTTACTACTGCGTTGATTCTAAAAAGACAAGCGGCCTTTTTTTAAACGTAGTGGAGAACTGTTGCCATCAGGAGATTAGTATCCGTCCTGTGATTGCAAAACCGTTCCATGAGTTCTTGAGGATCAAGGTTTCCTGATTTTACTTAATCCCATCCCTCCACCATTTTTCCGTATCTTTCCCCTTGCCAAACATTTAGCTAGGATGTCAGTATTTTGCATATGAAATATTCTTTGCTATTCCTACTGAGCGCTGTTTCTGTGAGCCTTTATGCACAGAACGACAGCACCCAAAACCTCAGCATCTCCGCTTATACCGATGTGTATTTTGCCAACTTTACTGACGAGCGCGATCCTAATGCCTTGCAGGAAGTGACTACCGTCTCTCCTCGCGACGAGCGCTTCGGGCTCAATATCGCCCAAATCGGGGCACACTATCGCTCCGACAAGGTGCGGGGCAACATCATCATCCACTACGGCGATATCGCTGAGGCTACCTGGTCGGAGGAGTTCCGAGCGGTGCAGGAGGCCAACATGGGCATACACCTGGCCAATGACTGGTGGGTAGATGCAGGCTTTTTCGCCACCCACATTGGTACGGAGAGCTTTCTGCCCAAAAATAATTTTACCAGTTCTACCGCCGTAGCCACTTACAACGAGCCTTTCTTCCAGAGCGGGGCTCGCCTGGCGTATGAGGGCAGTGAACGCCTGGATTTCGCTTTCTGGGTCGTAAGCGGCTATAATTTTTTCCTGGATGTGAACGACGCCAAGTCGGTAGGCATTGCTGCTTCCTACGAGTTGTCAGAAACACTTTCTTTGACCTACACCAATCTCTTCGGGCGAGAGTCACTGGATGGCGTAGAGCCGGGGCAGTTTCGCACCTACCATAACCTCTACGCTAACTGGCATCCGACCGAGGCGTGGTATCTAACCTTGGGTGGCGACCTGGGTACACAAAGTAATACTGATCTGGATAATCCTACCGAAGTTGCGGTGATGTTCAATGCCCTGGCTACGCTGCGCTACCAGTTTCTACCGCAGTATGCCCTTACGGCGAGGGGAGAAATTTTCCAGGACCCCAGCGGCTTCATCTCCGGCGTATACACGACAACTGACTTTGGTATCAATGGCCTGGAATTGTACGGACTCACACTGAGCGCTGAGTACCGCCCGATGGAGCAGGCTTACCTGCGCCTGGAAGGTCGCCTGCTACGAACTACTGATAACCTGGAAATTTTCAACAATGGTGACCCTACCAATCAGCGTCTGGAGATGATGGTGACAATGGGTTGGGAGATTAAGCGGGGCTGGTGGTGGTAAACAAATGATGATAGATACTGCGCACGATGCTTACGAACAGTTCTCCCTGTAAGGATGTTATGCCAGCATGAAAATTACATTGGTCTTTACCATCTTCATCGCTTCCTGCATAATTCATTCTGATAAGAAAACCGATGCTTTTTCTGAAAAGCAAAAGAACACAAGTACCAGCACTGAGCCAAAAATGTTGTACGATTTTACAGAACAAGGGAAGGGCAACTGGCGTACAGAAGATGACGTAGTGATGGGCGGACGCTCGGAAAGCCAGCTTAAAATGACTGAAGAACGCCTGGCACATTTTTCTGGCAGTGTCTCCCTTGAGAATAACGGCGGCTTTTGTTCTATCCATCAGATCGTAATTGATGATCCTTACACCATGAAAGATAGCGCCTTGGCTTTCGTAATTCGTTTGAAGGGAGACGGCAAGGCGTACAATTTTCGGGTCAGAACGCCCAACGGCCGTCACTCCTATGCCTACACTTTTGACAGCAATGGTGCGTGGGAGACTATCTCTATTCCCTTTGAGAAGATGCAAGCCACCTACCACGGCAGGCAGGTGAACGTGCCTAACTACGCGGGTGAACCTGTCGTAGAGATGCAACTACTGATAGGTAATAAGAAAGAACAAACTTTTGAAATACTGGTAGAGCATATTGGAGTGATTTGACTTACACTTATTGAATACCCTTTACAGTTTGTTCAGCCATCGCTTCAAGATTTCTTCTGACAGGTCCTCCCACAAATAATTGACTTTCTCATGACTGTTTTGTAATGAACATGGCATTTCAATTCTTCTTATTTTTACCATTTTAATCCAGCAAGCTACTAAGATATGCAAATACTACAACACCCCCTGAAAGTACTGGACCGGGCCAGCCTGGATACGATCCGCCAGGAAGCTCCCGTGGCCATCTATGAAAAAAAACTGACCCAAAATCAGCTAAACCTGATCTACGAGCAAGAATGGCTGCGGCTATTCATCCCCAAGCGCTACCGGGGGCTGGAAATGGATCTGCCCCAGGCCCTGCAAATACTGGAAGCATTGGCCTATGCCGATGGCAGCCTGGGCTGGACGGTTAACCTGGGAGCCGGTGCTAACCTTTTCGCTGCCTATATCCGCCCATCAATGAGCGAGCAAATCTTTACCGACAAGCGAGCCTGCATTGCTGGTAGCGGGGCTATGGGTGGTAGTGCTACGCCTGAAGAAAATGGTTATCGGGTGCGGGGGCATTGGAAATACGGTAGCGGCTCGTCCCATGCCACGGCTTTTACGGCCAACTGTAAGTTACCCCACAACGGCAAAGCCAGCGATCTGCCAGGTTTTCATTCTTTTGTGTTCTTTCCCGACGAAGTGCAGGTCAAAGATACCTGGGACTCTTATGGATTACAGGCTACTGCCAGCCACGACTTTGCGGTAGAAGAGCAATGGCTTCCGGAAGAGAGGACCTTTAGTTTGCTCAAACCTTCTCCGTACGAAGATGGCCCCCTGTACCGATTCCCCTTCATGCAGTTTGCCGAAATCACTACCTGCTTGCAGTTAACCGGTATGGCGATGCATTTTCTGGATGAGGCACGTTCATTATTGATGCAGAAAAGGGATATGGCAGGAGAAAGCTTGAAAGATAACATGAAGGTACAGGATATGCTAGCCCAGTCAGAAGCTGGTCTGGAATCAGCACGCGCCTGGCTATATGTGCTGGTGCAGGAAGCCTGGCAACAGAGTGTAAGCGGAAACCTTCCTTCCGATGGAGTGTTACGTAAGACCAGCCTGGCAGTAAAGCATGCGGCACAGGCTGCCCGGGAGTCAGCCGAAAAAATTTATCCACTGACCGGTATGACGGTGCTGAGTACGGAGACCGAACTCAACCGTTGCTGGCGCGATCTGCACACAGCCAGCCAGCATACGTTGCTCTCACCACTGGACTTTGCGGGGGTGAAGTAGATTTTGTTAATTCATATTTAACGAAGATCATCACTTTCCTACTCTTCCAGTTTCCGGAAGAAATCGCTGAAGATCGCGTCGCGGTTGAGGGATTTGACCATGCCGATAAAGTGACGGGAGTTATCAAAACCCCAGGTCACCCGATCAACTGACAGAATGGGGCTGTGGATGGTTTCGGTACGTGTCCAACGGGGATTCAACAGGTAAGCGACCGCTGCCATATCCCAGATCACTTTAGAATAGGCATACTTACCACCGCTATAATCCTCAAAAATTTCGTAAAGATAGTCACCGATGGCTCCCTTACCTTTCACATACACCTCCATCTCCGATGTGGTGGTCTTCAGGTGAGAAGCTACCGGGATGCAGGGTACCTGCACAAAGGGCACACCGCTGTCCATAACCACACTGGCCGAGAGCACATCCTGCTGCAGGTTAAACTCCGGGCGATTGCTCCACATGGGTGCGTCGCCTCCCAGCCAGATCACCACAATGTTCTCAATGATCTCCGGCTGCTTGAGGATGGCAGAAGCTACATTGGTAATGGCGCCCACCGCTACCACGTAGAGAGGGTCATCGGCACTGCTCTGCATGGCGCGTCGGATCATATCATCCACTGCTTCGCTTTCTTCCGGCTGATCCAGGCTCTGCAGGAAGTTTTCGGAACCTCTGAAAGCAAAGCCTTCGGCTGAAACGTCCATCTTATCCAGTATGCGCAGAATCTCCTCGTAGCTTTTCTCCATGCCGTCCTGCGCACTTTCGGAGCGATTGTTCAGAAAGGGAGCAGCATACACCGCCTCCAGGTCCAGACGATCGCCGGAAAGTAGTGTGTAGACCAGGGCAAACTGGTCATCAATTTCGTTATAAGTATCAGTATCCAGTACCATCCGCACCTTATCCACACCGGGTGTATCCTCACTGGGCGGTACGATATGCTGCAGCCGTTGCGCTTCGGGGATTTCAGGGAAGTTCTGGGCGCTGGTGTCGTGGAAACCCATAAGGCAAAGGCATAAAGCAGTAAATGTGATCGTTCTCATGATATAGAATTGTTTATACAGTTTTTACTGAAAATTTGCTCGCGCGGTAACTTCGGGCTGCTCTACGACGTCAACTACTTTCCAGATCTTACCATCAGATTTGGTAAACATGTATAATTCATCGTCTGTACCCACACCAAAGCGCAGATCTACCCGCTTATTATCGGTCACTTCCCGCCAATCAGTAGATTTTCGGTTGGCTTGTAATCCCAGCTCATACACGGTCTGCTGACTTCCCAGTTCCAGTAGTTCGCTATCCACCATAAACAACCGGCCAGTAACTATATCACCAAAAACGTATTGTCCCTCCAACTTGGGAAGCTGGTCACCCCGATACACAAAACCTCCTGATATGGCCCGACCTTCATCGTGGTCGTACTGGGCTACCGGGTAGGTGTATCCGTAGGCATCGTCATTTTCCGGTAGCGGGTAAGGCAGGTCGATATTACCATCAGGGTCAATGGCAAAAGTACCTTCGCGCACGCACCAGCCGTAGTTGGCTCCGGCGACACCCAGGTTGATCTCTTCGGCATTCTTCTGGCCGATGCCGGAGATCAGCATTTTATGATCGCCGCTGGTATCCCAACTGATGCGGTGCGGATTGCGAAAACCGTAGGCAAAGATTTCTTCCAGGGCTGTAGGGTGATTGACGTAAGGGTTGTCAGCAGGAATACCATACTGACCGTTGCTGCTATTCGTACCCTGCGGGTCCAGGCGAAATATGCTACCCCAGGGCAACTCGTGGTTTTGGCAGAGCTGCGGATAGCCGTTGATCACGGCCCCTCCCTCACCGATGCTCAGGTAGAGCAAACCATAATCTGCATCACCTGGCTCTGCGATAGGATTAAATGTCAGCTCCTGCATCCCATGTATCCCCGACACCATATTGATACGCAGCATTTCACGGCTGCTACCGGCAAACTGCTCCGCTGCCGGGTCATCCATTTTCCACTCCGTCAGTACCCACTGCAGGGCGACGGGGATACTGTCGTGGTAAGTAAAATCAGCCGGTGCGGTACCAGCAGCTTCGGTATGAGTAGTGTAGAACAGTCCGTTTTCTTCGTACTCGGGATGAAAGTCAAAACTACCCAGGCCAGTGCCCAAGCCCGGTTTGTCAATAAAATCTGCTTTTTTCCGGATATCCAGGAAGGGAGAGAACTGCCCATCTTTCAGTTCATATAATATTCCCTGGAGGTCGTGGATGTACAGCTTACCGTTGAAAGCCAGTATTTTGTTGATCCGCGCCAAAGGCGAATTCTGACGCGTAGCCGGAGCAGTAGCCACTTCTTCCACTACCAGTCGCAGACCGGCGTGTTCAATTTTTTCAGGGACCGGGTTCTTCAACGGCTCGCCCATATCTGCGGCCGTCTGCGCCATCTGTATGGTATCCTGGTGGATATGCATGTAGGCCAGGATTGCCGTGATCTCAGCAGTATCCAGCTGGGTAAAGGCTGGCATGTAGGTCTGGTACTCTTCGTACAAACTTACAGCACGGTCATCACCGGATTCTATCATCTGCGGCGCATTGTGTATAAACTGCAAAAGCCACTCGGTTTCGGCCTGAGCGGTAACACCGCTCAGTTGGGGGCCAATGCCTCGCTGCCGGAAGTTATGACAAGCCGAGCAGTTGGAAAGGAATAGTTGTTCACCTTCAGCGATAGTCTCAGCATTGGTAGGAATGGTCAGTACTTCTTCTTGTGGATCACTGCCCCCGCAGGCGCACATAAGTTGGGCTACAAAAACCAGTACGATCGGAAAATTAAGATATCGGTTGAGCATAAGATGCGTTTCTATTCAGACTAACGCATAATATATCATTCTACTTTGAGATACAGAAGGCGTAACTATTTTTTATTGTACCAGTTCTTTGATGAAATGATGGCTGGGAGGGTCATCAGCGAAAAACTTTCCCTGCCTCCCTTGGCTGAGCGCCCAGCGATCCAGCCAGGAGATACCCCAGTCGCCGTAGTGGGTAATCGGATGCTGGCAGGCTTTATCTTCCAGGGCTTCTGACAAACGGTTAAGCTACAAAAGTAGGGAATTCCCTAGAAGAACCCTGGCTTCAGTCTCTTCGCCTGAAATCCAGATTATGGTAAATATTGAAGCGGAAAATATCCTGGGAACGGAACTGATAAGCGTTCCTCTGTCTGTAAGTCCGCATGTACACGGCTTGAAGCTGTAAGTTGTTGTTAATGATGTAGCCCAGCCCTAGTACAGTACGGTTTTCTTCAAAGTTATTGTACTGGATATGCTTACCGTTCCGGATGAATATTTCATTATAAAAAGTACCAAACAACACTCCGGGACGCAGCGTATGGTCGTTGATCGGCAAGTAGGTAGTGAAGCGATAACGCCAACGGTTGTGGTACTGGAAATCTGCGCCTTTGTAGTTCTTACGTTTGAAGCGCTGCTCAAAGCGAAGCTGATGGTAAAATTTAAAGCGCCCTACCTATTGTATTGTACGTAAAGCAGCTGCTCCCACGTCCGGTACTCCGGCACCACCGGGTCGTACTTTTCGGTATTGTTGGGGTCCGGAGCCCAGTTGTAGGGATTGACAAAGCCGGTAGTCACTTCCAGGTATTTGTCCAGCAGGTAGGTGAGGCCAAAGCGCAGGTAGAGCTTGCTCATATCCTGGTAGTAGTTTCCCCTTCTTACATGGTACTCGCCGTAATAGAATAGCTTGTCAGTCAGGCGGTACTTGGTATAGATACCATTCCAGATACCGGTTTCGTGGCTCACCTCTCGCTCAGGGAAAGCAGGCACTTCTGCTACATCTGCCGCATCCTGAGCCTGGCTGAAGTGAACCGTCAGTATAAATGACAGCGATAGAAAGATGGTAAGTATTCTTTTCATCCGATGGTCAGATAGCGTTATGTTAAAAAAGTTTACTGGGTGATTTAGGCGAGGCCAATGATGGCTTTGATCTCTTAA
>CAZZGE010000126.1:0-13072 GCA_964653665.1 uncultured Porifericola sp.
AATAGTAGCCTATGCCTCCAAATCTAAAAGTTGCATTTATTGGTTGAATTCAAGTTTAATAAAATCATAAATAGTCATATTCAATCTAATTCTCAGGCACCGCTCCGTTTTATAGAGAAAGAGGGTAGCGGAAGGCGTAAGTATTTGATAATGTATTGGGTATATTGAGGCAGTGCATGATTGAAAAGTATCTTTCAATCTGTGAAGAAATTTCCGTGAGTGTTTTTTGTTAGGCCATATTTAAGAATGGTACGCCTGATAAACGATTGCATCACGGGATAAGATAGGATAGCTTGCATATCTTCTGTTTGCTTGGGATTTGACTGACGCACTAAGACAGCCTATAATCTACTTCATCTGTACTGTAGGTTTCACTGGTTTCCACAAAAAAAGTCAGCGCAAAAGCTGACTTTAAAATCCCAATAAGTACCGATGAGTATTAGCTTTACTGCAGCTCTAACGCACTTGACTTAATGTTTTCTACCACGTCAGGATTTAGCAGGGTCGAAGTGTCACCCAGGTTTGAGGTATTACCCTGCGCGATCTTTCGCAGGATACGTCTCATGATTTTACCGGAGCGTGTTTTGGGAAGTCCAGATACGATCAAAATCTTTTCCGGCTTGGCAATCGAGCCAATGATTTTGGTCACGGTCTGGCGAATCTCATTCTTGAGATTTTCTTCCGAACGGTCCTCCATATCACAGATCACAAAAGCGTAGATACCCTGTCCCTTGATATTGTGAGGATAACCTACCACGGCAGACTCAATCACCTTGGGATGCTCGTTGATGGCATTTTCTACCTCAGCAGTTCCCATCCGATGCCCGGATACGTTGATTACATCATCTACTCTACCTAAGATCCGGTAATAACCATCCTCATCTCGCTTCACGCCATCGCCAGTGAAGTAGTAACCCTTGAATGAGGAAAAGTACGTCTGTCGGCATCTTTCGTGGTCACCGTAAGTTGTCCGAAGAATAGACGGCCAGGGGAATTTGATACACAAGTTTCCCTCAACACTGTTACCTGTCAGTTCATTGCCATCATTATCCACAATGATAGGCTGTACACCGGGCAGTGGCAGAGCTGCGTAAGAGGGTTTGGTAGGTGTCACTCCCGCAATGGGCGATATCAGAATGCCGCCCGTTTCAGTTTGCCACCAGGTATCTACAATGGGGCATTTGCCCCGACCTATATGATCATGGTACCAGTGCCAGGCCTCCTCATTGATCGGCTCGCCTACCGAACCGATAACCCTGAGGGACTCCAGTGAATAGGGCTGGATTGGCTCAGTACCGTATGCCTGAAGAGCACGGATGGCGGTGGGGGCTGTGTAAAATTGGTTAACCTTATATTTATCCACAATCTGCCAGAAGCGTCCGGCGTCAGGGTAAGTCGGCACACCCTCAAACATGACAGTAGTAGCACCGGCCAGAAGTGGTCCGTACACGATGTAAGAGTGACCAGTAATCCAGCCTACGTCAGCTGTACACCAGTAGACATCGCCGCTACTATACTGAAACACATTTTGGAAGGAATAATCAGTGTACACCATGTAGCCTCCGCAGGTGTGTACTACCCCCTTTGGTTTTCCGGTAGAGCCCGAAGTGTAGAGGATAAAAAGCATATCTTCAGCATCCATAACCTCGGCTTTGCATTCGGTAGATTGACCTTCTATGGCGACATGCCACCAGATGTCTCGGCCTTCATGCATACTGACTTCGGTGCCGGTACGTTCCAGTACAATTACTTTTTCAATGCTTTCTGTGTTCTCCAGTGCTTCGTCTACGACCGACTTGACAGGTATGGACTTAGCGCCCCGGAAATTGCCATCGGAGGTGAGCACCATCTTGGCCTGGCAGTCATTAATACGGTCGGCCAGAGAGTTGGCGGAGAATCCGGCAAAAACAACAGAGTGTACTGCTCCGATGCGGGCACAGGCCAGCATAGCAATGGCGGCTTCAGGCACCATGGGCATGTAAATGATCACGCGGTCACCCTTTTGTATGCCGTTGGCTTTCATCGCATTGGCAAACTGATTGGTAGCTTCATAAAGCTCACGCAGGGTGAGGAAGCGATTATTAGCATCAGGCTCATTAGGTTCCCAGATAATCGCCGGATGGTCGCCCAGTGTGAAAAGATGACGCTCAAAAACATTTTCGGTGATGTTTAGCTTTCCGTTAACAAACCACTTGATATCGGGCTTTTCAAAATCGTATTCAAGTACTCTGTCCCATTTCTTCTGCCAGTGGAAGGATTCAGCGATCCTTGACCAAAATTGTTCGGGTTGTTGTACACTTTTCTGATAGTCGTGGATATAACCGCCTAAAGTTTGAATCTTGTGACTCATCGTATTTTCTAGATTAGGTAATTATAAAAATCAATAATGTATTTGATTTAATATTAGTGATTTCTTAAATGAAAGAAAAGTATCCATACCACACGTGCAAATACTTTTGAAAATGATAGCTAATCAGTGAGCTGCTGCTTTACCAGCGCCTCTGGGATAACGAATATCTTCAACAATATCTTGAACATTGGCAGGGGGCGCTTTGGTAGCATGGCATATAACCACGGAAACCAAAAAGTTGACAAGCATGGCTACCGTACCAAAACCTTCCGGTGAAATGCCAAACCACCAATCATCGGCCGTCACCTCGCCGAAGATACTAAATTTGAAACGGAGGATGTAGTACATCATGATCGTCAGTCCGGTAATCATACCGGTGACGGCGCCCTGCTTATTCATGCGTTTGTAAAAAATCCCCATGATAATCGCCGGGAAGAAAGAGGCAGCGGCCAGGCCAAATGCCAGGGCTACCACAGCGGCTACGTAGCCGGGTGGGTTGATACCGAAATAACCGGCAATTACTACGGCTACGGCTGCTGCAATCCGGGCGGTGATGAGTTCACCTTTTTCGGATATATCCGGCTTCCACTGTTTTTTCACCAGATCGTGAGCTACTGACGTGGAGATGACCAGCAGCAGACCGGCTGCGGTTGACAGGGCAGCGGCCAGGCCACCAGCTGCCACCAGGGCAATAACCCAGTTGGGCAGTTGGGCGATCTCAGGATTGGCCAGCACCATGATGTCTCGGTCGGGGATAAACTCATTGGTAGCTTCATTTGCGGTGTACTGTACCTGTCCGTCGTTGTTTTTATCGTCAATGGAAATGAGACCAGTGGTTTGCCAGTTGCTCACCCAGTTGGGTAGCTGATTAATGCTTACATTAGAAACGGAGTTAATCATATTCGTACGGGCAAAGGCTGAAATGGCAGGTGCTGTGGTGTATAGGATAGCGATGAAAACCAGAGCGTAACCGGCAGAAATCCGGGCATCTTTAACTTTGGGTACAGTAAAAAAACGAACGATTACGTGCGGCAAACCAGCCGTTCCGATCATGAGCGCTGCGGTAATGGCAAATACGTCAATGGTACTTTTGGTACCGCTGGTGTAGGCGGCAAATCCCAACTCCTGGTTAAGGCCGTCCAGTTTGTCCAGCAGGTAGGTTTTGGAACCCACCATGGTAGACCCAAAACCAATCTGAGGAATCACATGACCGGTAAGCTGTATGGAAATAAAGATGGCAGGTACCATAAAAGCGAAAATCAGTACACAATACTGGGCTACCTGAGTGTAAGTAATCCCTTTCATACCGCCCAGCACTGCGTAGAAAAATACGATAGTCATGCCAATGATAACACCCCACTCAATCTGAACTTCCAGGAAGCGGGAGAAAACCACTCCCACGCCGCGCATCTGCCCGGCCACGTAGGTAAACGAAACGAATAGTGCACAGACTACGGCTACCGTTCTGGCCGTGTTTGAATAGTAGCGATCTCCTATAAAGTCTGGTACGGTAAATTTTCCAAATTTCCGTAAGTAGGGAGCCAGAAGTAAAGCTAGCAGTACGTAGCCGCCGGTCCAGCCCATAAGGTAGACCGCGCCGTCGTAGCCCATGAAGGAGATAAGACCGGCCATAGAGATGAAGGAAGCCGCCGACATCCAGTCTGCCGCCGTGGCCATGCCGTTAGCCAGGGGCGGTACGCCTCCGCCTGCTACATAAAAATCTTTGGTAGAACTGGCACGCGACCAGATGGCGATGCCAATGTAAAGGGCAAAAGTGAGCCCTACGATGATATAAGTCCAGACTTGTACGTCCATGTTGATAAAGTTTTGAGGAGTTTCAGATGACAATGCTAGCTTATTTTTCGTCTACATCAAATTTGCGATCCAGTCGGTTCATCAGCCAAACATAGATAAAGATCAGAAGCACGAAGACATAGATAGATCCCTGTTGAGCGAACCAAAAGCCAAGTTTGAACCCTCCCAGCTTAAATGCATTGAGTTCGTCGGCGAAGAGAATACCGGCCCCGTAAGATACGATAAACCATATGCTTAACAGGGTCAGCAGGTACTGCACATTTTTGCGCCAGTAGTTTTTAAGTGTTTTTTTGTTGTTCATAGCGGTCGTTTTACGGTTTCAGATTTTTTGATTATAAGAAAACAGTAGCCTGTATCCTAAGTATTTTGGAATTCTGTCTGCTTAGGGCTGACTGGTGGTTTTGAATTTCTAGGGTTAGTTTCTCATTATGGGCATTCATAAAATAACGAAGTCCCGCACCAGGTCGCTGAATTATTTTTATAACGGGCACTTTCTTCCCAAAACTGAGAAAATACTGGCTAAAGAAAGTAGAATAAGTAAGACTGAATAAGAACGTTTTGTAAGCCGACTGGTTAACAGGTACCTGATCTGCGAGTAAAAAATATCTCCGCTACCCATGGTTTCACTGCGACCGTGCCAGTCATTAGTATCTAAGTTTTAGTTTTAAAACACACAAGTAAGTAGTCGCCGCCCCTGACTCTCCGATGGGGGTACCATTAATAAAGTGGAGCTCGAGCAGGTTACAACCTGGGGGGGTGAGCATTCAATTCTCCTACCGTAAATTTATTTAACGGTCAGGAGAGTCATTATATAGTAGGACTGAGTGGTAATAATTTTATCATTCAATCTATGTCTCGCTATAGCCAGAAGCTGAGCCTGAGCAACTTTATCAAGATAATTGTAACAGTCTACCAATAGCTCAAGTATTTTAGGAAAGCACCTCAATCATTCTGGATTGACGTTCACAATACTTAATTTGCTGCAAATCCAATAAATTACTTTTTATCATGAAAACACTACCAATAATATTTCAGAATACTCGGCCCCGACACGGGCTTCTCTCTCTTTTTGTAGGAGCTGCAATGGCGTTTTCTCTTTTTTCCTGCGACAATGAGGACACCGAAAGCCAGATGAGCACTACCGAGCCAGCCGCCGAATTCGTGGCTGATGAGAACAACGGTTCCATTTCATTAGGTAATGGCTTTGGTGCCTACGTGGTGGCCGATGATGTGGGCGAAGCGCGTCATATTGTGGTCAGAGAAAACGGTGACATTTACGTAAAGCTGCGCGAACCTGAAAACGGAGGAGGGCTTGTGGCGTTGAGAGACACTACCGGCGATGGCCGTGCTGACATCAAAGAATACTTTGGAAAAGAAGTAGAAGGTACCGGGATAGACATTTACAACGGATACCTCTATTATTCCTCGGATACCGAAGTATTTCGGGCACAGCTGACCGATGGTAAACTTCTACCCACTGCAACTACCGAAGTAGTAGTCACCGGGTTTCTAGAACAGGGGCAGCACGCTACCAAGTCATTCACCATAGACGACAGCGGCAGTTTGTACGTGAATGTAGGAGCTCCTTCCAATGCCTGCCAGGAAAAGTTGCGTACGCCTGGCTCTCCGGGTCAGGACCCCTGCCCGCAACTGGAGCGACAGGCGGGTGTTTGGCGCTTTGATGCCAATACCCTCAATCAGACCCAGGAAGCCGACGGCTATCGCTATGCCACTGGTATTCGCAATGCAGTCGCCGTGGAATGGAACCCACAGGTAGATGAACTCTACGCTATGCAACACGGCAGAGACCAACTTAAAACTCTATTTCCAGAGTATTATAACGATAGCATGGCGGCTGAACTGCCTGCTGAAGAATTTCTTCGCGTAAATGACGGAAATAACTTTGGCTGGCCTTTCTGTTATTATGATCCTATGAAAAACCAGAAAGTACTGGCTCCTGAATATGGAGGTAATGGTGAAGAAGTAGGACGCTGTGCCGACATGGAAGATCCGATCATGGCCTTTCCAGCACACTGGGCGCCTAACGACCTTATTTTCTACCAGAACGATCTGTTTCCCGATCAGTACCAAGACGGGGCGTTTATCGCTTTTCACGGCTCATGGAATCGTGCTCCGCTTCCTCAGAAAGGTTACCTGATAGCCTTTGTGCCCATGGAGAATGGCATGCCTACCGATGATTACGAGCGTTTTGCCGAAGAATTTGCCGGTGAAGGTGGAGAAATCGCCAGTCCTTCGGATGCGGAGTTTCGCCCCACTGGTCTGGCCGCCGGTCAGGACGGATCCATGTACATTACTGACGATGTGAAAGGAAGGATATGGAGAGTATTTTACAACAATACCGAGGAGATGGCCATGCGATAGTGGCCAGTATCTGAACAAGGTGCACAGCCCAGGGCTTTTCAGCTTTGGGCTTTTTTTGTAATTTTCTGCGATACTTTAACCAAATATTCAAAAACCTTGAAAAAATTAAGTCTTTTATTAATGGCAGGCAGTATGGTAGGTATGCTGGCCTGCTCAGGAGGAAAGAGTGGCAGTCAGGAAAGTAACAGCGCGTCCGCTGTTGACCAGAGCGCAGCGCCGGCAGAAGAGGCCACCATGACGGCTGAGCTTACTCAAAAAATGGAAGCAGGCCAAACGGTTTACAACTCTTATTGTATAGCCTGCCACCAGCAGGACGGAAGCGGTGTACCTGGTGCTTTTCCTCCTCTAAAGGAAACTGAATGGGTCAACGGTGAGAAAGATACGCTTATCTCCATCGTGCTAAATGGTCTTCAGGGACCGATTGAAGTCAATGGAGAGCAGTATAACAACATCATGACACCGCATGATTTTCTTTCTGATGACGAAATTGCTTCAGTACTGACCTACGTGCGTAAGTCTTTTGGCAATAACTCTAGCGAAGTCAATACTGATGAAGTCGCTGCCTTGCGTGAAGACTGATTGCTAGGCCTCCCTAAAGAAAAAGGTACTCTAAGGAGTGCCTCTTCTTTAGGCCACTAGCAGCCTCCACTTTATTTATTTTTACGAATTACTCCCCCTAACCTAAACTCATGGTTTTCATCCAACTACGCCTCTTTGTGTTTTTGAGTTTTGTGACCGCATGTAACCTGCCGGAGCAGGAGTCTGCCAACAATACAGCAAACAATTCGTCGGAGGTGCGGGGCTGGAATATCCTTTCCCGCAACGAACCCAATGCGCTCCGTGTAATTGAAGCCGCATCCAACTACGATATCAACCACCTGCAGCTATCCCACCAGATTATGATGGACCTGCGGCATGTACGGGATACAGCAAGACAGGGTCTGGCTCGCCGCCTGACCCGCAAAGCCCACAAGGAAGGCATAGAGGAAGTGGTGGTTTGGGATCACGCCCTTTACAACCTGAATTGTTATCCTGATGAATTTAAAACCGGTCCTGATAGTACCATCAACCTGGACAATCCTGAATTCTGGGAGTGGTTTCGCGAGGACTATCGCGATATGTTGGACCGGGTGCCGGAAATTGATGGTATCGTGCTGACCTTCATTGAAACCGGCGCTCATGTGGAGGATCAGTACTCTGAGCAGATGCCGACCGAGCAGGAAAAGCTGGCCCGGCTGGTAGACGAGGTCGCCTCGGTCATCATGGACGAATACGAAAAAGTGCTCTACATTCGCACTTTTATTTACACCCAGGAAGAACTGGATGCCATTCTCAAATGCCTCAATCTGATTGAGCATAACGGTATTACTGTGATGATGAAGGAAGTGCCCCACGATTTTTTCCTGACCCACTCGGTCAACAAACACATCAAAGAGATTAACCGGCCGGTGATCATTGAGTTTGATGGTGGCCATGAGTACAATGGGCAGGGAATCGTGATGAATTCTTTTGTGGATACCGCCCTGGAACGATGGAAGTACTATCTGCAACAGCCTAATGTAGTGGGCTATGTAGCCCGTACAGACCGCTATGGCGAAACCACCGCCATCGGCCGGCCTCACGAGGTAAACCTGCTGGCCTATCACCGGGCGCAGCAGGATAGCAGTATCACAGCAGATTCGGTGTGTCGCGAATTTATCACCGACCGCTACGGTGATGTCAATGTGGAGCAGTTGATGCCGGTTTTTCAGAACGGCTACGATATGATTACTTCTTCTTTCTACAGCCTGAGACTGAATACGGTCAACCATTCCAGGTTAGACTTTGATAGACAAAGTACCTACGCCCGGCATGTGTCAGGGCGATGGTTGGAGGATAAGACCTTTAAGTTGGATCATGATGTGAACCGGCAGTTTCATTACTGGAAAGATGTGGTCAATCACCTGGCCCCTGTTTCTGCCAAAACCGGGCAGCAGATGCGTAATGAGTGCGCCCATGTGCTGGCCAATGACTGGGTGCTGCCTAAAGAACTTATCACCCTGGACTATGTCAAATATGTAGCGGCTGAAAAAGATTACAGCGTCAGCCTCACTGAAAAAATGTTGAACAGCGTGAAAGGAGCAGACTTGTATAAAGTGAATATGCTGGCCCACCAGGATCTGCTGCAAACCATGGAGCGCACACTGCTTACCGCCCAGCTGCGTCGGGCAGCGGCCAAAGCCTACTATGGTTATCGTCTTTATGCCCGGGGTGAGGACTTTCGCAGTAACGAGTTGAATAACCTTATACAGGAGGGGCTGGATGAGATTGAAGAAGTAACATCATTGATTGAAAATTACGAACCGGACGTGCCGAACGGCGGACAATGGCGTTGGCAGGATGATGTGGAAAAAGCCCGCGAATACCACCGGCTAATTACAGAAAGTGGATGGGATAAATTTGGCGGGGTCGTTTTTTCGTCCACAGATTCCTGATTTTGAAACAAAAAACTGAAACGATGAACCGAAGAGACTTTGTAAAAACCAGTGGTCTGGCAGCTGCCAGTCTGGGAAGCTTTACAGCATTGAGTGCCAGGAACAAGCCGAATATAAAACCAGCCGCTGATGTGCTGCCCACCCAGGCTCAGCAAGCCTGGATGGACCTGGGCTTTGGGCTGTTTATCCACTTTGGTATCAATACGTATTATGATGTGGAGTGGAGCGACGGCAGCCTGGACCCGGTCAAATTTAATCCTACCCAACTGGATACCGACCAGTGGTGCGCTGCCGCCAAAGCAGCGGGTATGAAATACGTGGTGCTCATCACCAAGCATCATGATGGTTTTTGCCTCTGGCCTTCCAAATATTCCAGCTACTCGGTAGCGGCATCACCCTACGGCCGGGATGTGGTGGCCGAAGTGGTCAATTCTGCCGAAAAACACGGTCTGAAAGTAGGCTTTTACTACTCGCTCTGGGATCGCTTCAACAAGCTGCACGACACCAACGAACCGGCCTTTGTAGATTTTATGAAGCTTCAACTGGAAGAGTTGCTGACCAACTACGGCCCCATCGTGGAGATGTGGTTTGACGGCTTCTGGAAAAAACAGCAGCATGGCTGGACTAAAAAGAACCAGGAAATTGACGGCGAAGCCAGCCGTGAGGAAGTTGACATGCAGCGTGCTCAGAACTTTATGGACGCCTGGCGCAGTGAGGGAGCCTACCGCTGGCAGATGGATCATCTCTACCAGTTTATCAAATCCCTGCAGCCCGACTGCCAGGTGATGAACAACTCCACCTCGGCCTATCCGGGCGTGCCCCTGCATCCGGTGGATATTCGCAGTGGCGAAAAGTATACAGAAGTAGCTGAAGACCGTAAGGTTTGGTCGTGGCTGGGAAAAGATATCTACCTGCCGCTGCAGATTGAAACGACCCTCAGCGTGAAGGGTAATGAACGCTTTAAGTCAGGCAACTGGTTTTGGCACGCGTGGGATCATTCGGTCGCTTCTAAAGAAACGCTGCTCAACTACCTGTCGGTCGGCAAAAAAATGGATGCCAACCTGCTGCTCAATGCCGGCCCTTCTGACCAGGGTACACTTCGACCAGAAGATGAGAAAGCTCTTAAAGAACTACAGCAGTAAAGAAACAATCCATATATTTCCACATTCACCAGAAAATCATTTAACTATTAAACTCATCTCATGGCAGAGACTACCTCACAACACAGCAATCCAATAGACCCTAAGCTGGAAACTGGTCCTCCCGATGCTTTTGGCCACCCTCGCGGATTATTCTACCTTTTTTTTGCCGAACTTTGGGAGCGTTTCAGTTTTTATGGGATGCGTGCTCTGTTGGTGCTCTACATGGTGGATCAGGTATTTGCGGCACTTTCTAACAGTGATACTGTAGCTGCCATTGTTTACTCTTCTTATGGTTCATTGGTTTATGCCTCGCCGGTTATTGGTGGTCGCATTGCTGACAAACTCATCGGGTACCGGCGTTCTATCATGCTGGGAGGGGTATTGATGGCCATCGGTCATTTCGTGTTGGCGATTGAGAACAATGTTGCTTTTTTCCTGGCCCTTTCTTATATAATTGTAGGTAATGGTTTCTTTAAGCCCAACATATCCACTTTTGTGGGATCACTTTATCCGGAGGGGGATCGTCGTAAAGATTCTGGTTTTACCATTTTTTACATGGGCATTAACATTGGGGCTTTCATTTCCCCCTTGCTCTGTGGCTGGTTAGGAGAGGCATACGGCTGGCACTATGGTTTTGGACTTGCGGGTATAGGGATGATAGCAGGTTTGCTTTTTTTCCAGAGCGGTATTAACAAAGGCGTATTTATGAGCAAAGGATTACCTCCCCATCCTGAAGAGATCGAGAAAAAAACGATGGGTATTAAAGTCAAACACTGGGTGCCTATTCTGGCTTTTTTGGCTGCCCCTGCGATTGCCTGGCTGATTTCTTCCTACCAATATATTGGCGGGGGTGATACTTTTCTGGGCGAAGTCACATTGGTTAATATTCTTTTTTACGGTATTAGTATCCTGATTCTGGGTTTTCTGGCATTCATCATGGTCAACGTGAGTGCCTCGGAGCGGAAAAAACTGGCGGTCGCAATACTTCTCACAATATTCATGACACTTTTTTGGGGTTTCCATGAGCTTTCTGGTAGTATCATTACGTTGTTTTCTGCCCGTAATGTAGATCTGTGGCTAGTCAATGCTGCGCAAACCAACGCTTTGAATCCACTCTTTATCATTGCATTTTCTATACCTATTTCATCGCTGTGGGTCTGGTTGTCCAAGAAGAAGATAAACCCTCGTACCCCATACAAATTTGCGATGGGACTGGCACTACTGGGTATAGGTTTTTACCTGTTGTTTCTGAGTAAAAATTTTGCTTCTGAAGCGGGGATGGTGCCATTTGTATTCCTGATGGTGATGTATATGTTTATCTCACTGGGCGAATTGTTCATGTCGCCGGTAGGGCTTTCCAAAATAACCGATCTTTCTCCCAAGACGATTGTGGCATTTATGATGGGCGTTTGGTTTCTGTCCTCAGCTTACGCATTTCAGATTGTGGGCTTCGTAAGTCAGCAACTGGCGATAAACAAAATTAAAGGGCAAACTGCCCTGGAAGGAGGTCTGGAAAGTCTCCAGGTGTACACACAGGGCTTCGAGTCTATTGCGTTCATATCTTTCGGGGGAGCACTGGTGGCACTCATCATTGCTCCGATCATGAACCGCTGGATGCAGAATGTTCATTAAATCGGACATAGATACACCTCCTTAGTCAGGGAGCAGTTTGTATTAAAAAAATTCCTCTTCCAGTTCAACAGCTACGTTTCGTCTGATGAACAATTTGGTCATACTTACCAATAAGCCTGTCAGCATGGTAAACAAGAAGGCCTCCTGCCATTCTACCTTACGGGAAGCTGGGTTTTTGGGTGGCTCCTCATCAGTGGCGGCCTTCCATAAATACTCAATCAGCCTTCGTACGACAATGGCCGATAACATGGTAAGCCCACTGACCAGATACTTCTTCAGTTGATCTTCGTCAACATATTTTTTAGGTTTCTTCATGGTATATAAGTTTGGTTTAACTACTACTTAGCATGACCCTATGTCTTGCTTTGACAAAAATAAACACACTGTGACAGGTCCGACCTATGGCGATGACGCCAAGCCGTCAGGGATTGGCAGTCATACCCCTGATAAATTGGAAAGTCCCTTTGACTTATCTGCCTTGGATTTAACTGCAGAGCAGCCTGTAAGAAGAAAAAGCCGATCACACTTACTACAACGCTGCAGTCCAGGTAACCCATAAAACCAGCATTGTGTAATACTTTTTTGACTCCTTAATACAAAAGGTTGTCTTTCACTTTTTTGTCAAACTTACCGGAGAGTGAGCGATAAAGCTTATAAATAGCTTCCCAGAAGTATAACAGCTAATAAGCTGATGATCCATTGAACTGCTGGCCACTCCCGTACCTAGCTCACTAGACTTTGCTTTTGACTGTTACCTTAGCCGCTGTTGCCTTCTCCGGAAAAAGCATTCTTAACGCATCAAATGTAATATAACTATATACTAATCCACTGACAAACTAACCACATATTTAGGTGACTCTTTTCTTACCGTAGTCAGACGCTTTTGTTTCGGGGTATTTTAAAGCCTGTATTCATCGCCAAATGACATAGATAACTTATCCTGGCGCAACAACACCCAGTGACATTTAACCATAAGGTTGATAATACGCAAGCTCCAGCACTACTGATTTACCGACAGTCAGTATACTACTTACATCAGAAGTATCAATTACAGTTATTACGGTCAAAATTACGTAGACCACAACTCTTGTGGACATACCAAAAATGCAAATCTGATTGCATTCTAATCTAGACCTTTTTTACCTTATGAGAAATGTCATTCATGTTTGCTAAAAAAATTAGGTTCTACCAAGAATTTAATGAGAAGTATTAATTTGCATAAAAAATGTTTACAGAAAACTTTTTCACGATACTACTTGACTTGGGAGAAGAATGGG
>CAZZGE010000127.1:0-13064 GCA_964653665.1 uncultured Porifericola sp.
ATTGAAGATGATTTGTTTTACGGTAAAATGATCAAGCACGCACTAGAGAAAACACCTGAATATGAAGTTACCGTTTTCACCTCAGGTAAAGAATTTCTGGATCGCCTGCATGAAGGACCTGATATCGTTACAATTGACCATAATCTACCAGATTATAGTGGGCTGGAGATTCTGGAAAAGATACAGGGTTACAATGCTAATGTTGCTACCATCATTGTCTCCGGACAGGAGGATGTGGGAGTCGCGGTCAATGCCTATAAAAAGGGAGCAGACTACTATATCATCAAGAATCCTGACGCACTGGCTGAACTGGATTTATGCATTGGAAAGCTTGTCAATCAGATAGGTTTACAACGTGAGGTAGAAAATCTAAGAGAACAGATCATTGACCGACATAAGTATAACACCATTATTGGTGAAAGTCCAGCCATTCTCAAAGTGGTCAAGCTCCTTCAAAAGATAGAAAATAATAACATCCAGGTGTTAATCACCGGGGAAAGTGGTACCGGAAAGGAAGTCATTGCCCGGGCCATACACTATAACTCGATCCGTAAGAGAAAGCCATTCGTAGCGGTTAATGTTTCAGCTATTCCGGAGGATCTGATAGAAAGTGAACTTTTCGGTCACGAGAAAGGGTCGTTTACAGGAGCGACCAGTAAACGGATCGGTAAATTTGAAGAAGCAAGCGAAGGCACCATTTTACTAGATGAAATCGGTGAAATGGACATCAATATGCAAACCAAGCTACTCCGCGTGCTGCAGGAGAAAGTGGTGTGCCGTATTGGCAGCAACAAAGAAATAAAAGTAGACGCCCGCGTACTGGCGGCTACCAATAAAAACCTGGCAAAACGTGTAAAGGAAGGCCTTTTTCGGGAGGACCTGTACTACCGCTTACAGGGATTTATTCTGGAAATCCCTCCCCTCAGAGAAAGAGAAAATGATATCATCATTCTGGCAAGGCACTTTCTGGATAGCTTTCTGAAGCAGAATAAAATTAATCAGAAAACCTTCAGCAAGGATGCAGTAGAAGCCATGCTGTCACACACCTGGTCAGGAAATGTCAGGGAGCTCAAGTCGTTTGTAGAAAGGGCAGCCTTGATTTGTGAGGCTGATAAGATCACTGCGGAGGATCTACTATTTTCTCCCTCCATTGAATAATCAGTATCATGGGAAGAAGAAGGTTAAGACAGAGTCCTAAGCCTCGCTTACGTCAGAGAACCGTTCTTATCTATGCTGCGGCAGCCACGCTGGTTACCATAGCCATTGGTGCAGGTGTGTTCATATATATGAATCTAGGGAATAGCCGTGATTCCCTGGCCAACAAGAATAGACAGGAATATAACTCATCCGGAACCGGAGACTGGGAAGATGCTGCTACTTGGGAAAAAAGTCAGTCCTGGATGGATGATACACCTGGCAACGATGTAAATATTCGTTTTGTAAACGTAAGAGGATATATCACCAGGTCAGGAAACCTGAGGGTAGCGGGAAATACAACCATGACGATTTATGATACTCTCAGGATAATTGGTGACTTAGAACTTACCGGGGGAGCTAGCCTAAAGATTGAAGAAGACGGATTGCTCATCGTCGAGAATGATTACATCACTTCTGGGGGCGCCCGTACCATCAATGAAGGACATGTGGTAGAAATTCAAAATTTACGGGGAAGCGGTGGTAGTAGCATTCAAAATAACAATAATTTTTATGTGTACGGAGAAGCTACCGGTACCGACGGAAGTAGATTTAATGGGTCACAAAATAATCCTAAAAATGCCAATTTCGGTTCAGAAGATGAACTGATGCAAGATAATCCTCAGCTTTACGAATTTGCCAGTGGAATGGTTGTAATGCCCATCACACTGGCCTATTTCCGGGCAGAGAAAGAGAGTGATCAGACCCTGCTGGAATGGAAAACGGTCAACGAGGACAACAACGACTTTTTTACCATTGAGCGAAGCCGAAACGGGAAACAATTTGAAATACTGGACCAGATGACCGGTGCCGGGAATAGTGATGTTGAACTGAGCTATGAATTCGTAGATGATGATCCATTTAATGGGGCGAATTACTATCGTCTTAAGCAGACAGACTTTAACGGGGACTTTGAGTATTTTAATATCGTCCTAATACATCATGACAAGCTTGCCGGAGATATGGCACCCATTACAATTGACCGGATTGGTCCTAATCCTTTTCAACAGCAGTTTACCATTAACTTTACACTTCAAGAAAGTACTGACGTGCGCCTAACCCTCACCAATGCCCACGGACAGCAGATAGCTGAAGTATCATACCGGGCC
The DNA here is from genome assembly GCA_964653665.1 of uncultured Porifericola sp. GTDB lineage: Bacteria > Bacteroidota > Bacteroidia > Cytophagales > Cyclobacteriaceae > Catalinimonas. Next base: position 2,304 of record CAZZGE010000127.1, read on the forward strand.
TACTCAGGGTCTAACGATATCATCTTTCAGAAAGGAAGCCAACTTAGCCCCGGTGTTTATTTGGTAACCCTTTCGTACGGAAATCATACGTCAGAGCCTGTCCGACTGATCAAGAGGTAAAATATAGGAAAGGAATTCGTTGTGTACCTCACAGCCAGGTTTTATTTACTAAAACCCATCATATTTTCTGAATGGGGGAAAAACCTGTCAAACCCGCTACCAGCCGGCTGGGATTTTTGCTAATCAGTTCATTGTATTCGCGCACGCGTTTACGATAGTTTGCTACCGTCTGCCGGTATTGGTTATGCACCTTTACTAACTGTTGGTAAGCTTCCTCGTAGGCCGTGTGCCCTGAGGGAGGGGGAATATCATCCATGAGTTTGTCAAAGTGCATCTCGTATTCCAGTTTCTCAGCCAAAGACAGCTTTTTATCAGTTTGTTCATCAAGCTTACGCCGGAAAAACTCAATAATTTCGAGGGCAGCATCTTCTTCGGTCACCTGTGCAGATAAATCCTTCAAGGCCTGATTTCTGGTAGCAGCTTTTTTGAATATCTCATCTATTGCTTGAGTTACTTCATTTTTTCTGATACGAATACTCTGATAGTTAACGATCGTCCAGAGAAAAAGAAATCCCAGCAGGGCTAAAATGATTGGCAGATAACCCATAACGATATTAGATACTCAGTATTTTAACCATACGCAGCAAATCTTGCTCAAGCGGCTTAGAGGTATTGATACATTCCTTAAAATCAGTGAAAACCACCCGGTTGTTAATGACACCCGCCATCATATTCTTTTTACCGCCCAGTAATCCCTCCAGTGCCGCTAAACCCAGGCGGCTACCCAAAATACGATCTATTGCGGTAGGCGCACCGCCACGCTGAATATGGCCCAGGATAGATACTTTGAGGTCTTTGTTTTTGAGTTTGGCTTTTACCTTCTCTGCAACCTGGATCGCTCCGCCTTCTTCATCTCCTTCGGCCACGACCACAATGGAAGAAGTTTTTTCCTGATTTCGGCCCTGGCCCAGGTTGTGAATCACATCGTCAATAGTGGTGGATGTTTCAGGCACCATAATCAGCTCAGCACCACCGCCAATCCCAGATTCTACGGCAATGTATCCAGAATCACGGCCCATGACTTCTATAAAGAAAATACGATCATGAGAGTTGGCGGTGTCACGTATTTTATCAATGGCTTCCAAGGCAGTGTTCACGGCAGTATCAAAGCCAATGGTGTAGTCCGTACCGTATAAGTCATTATCAATGGTGCCGGGAGCTCCCGTAATAGGAAAACCGTACTCATCGCTAAAAACACTGGCGCCGGTAAAAGTACCATCACCACCGATGACTACCAAGCCTTCTATACCACGCCGCTGTAACTGATAGTAGGCTTTCTTACGACCTTCAAGAGTGCGAAAATCTGCACTTCGTGCTGATTTCAGGATGGTACCCCCTTTCTGGATGATATTACTCACCGAATAAGACTTCATTTTGTAGATATCGCCCTCAATTAATCCGTTGTAGCCATATTTGATTCCGTACGCCTCAATGCCATGGTAGATAGCGCCTCGGATAACCGCTCTCAAACACGCATTCATGCCTGGCGCGTCGCCTCCTGATGTCAATACCGCAATTTTTTTCATATAGAAAAATTGACTAAGATTTGGGGATTAGATCTCCTTTTTATGATAATTAGCAACGCTTATCAGCAACTGCTTAAACCTATGAAACGATATAGCTAGAATTTGTGATTGCTATTGACGAGCGTAAAATTTTAAAAAAAAATCATTAAATAAAACGTATTGATACTTTTTTATGAAAATTCCTTTCCTGGATTTGTTACGCCTGAATCGCTCTCAGTCAACGGAGCTAAACCGAATTTTTGAAAGAACTCTACTTAATGAGCAGCTATTGGGCGGGAAGCCAGTGAAGGAGTTTGAAGTCAATTTTGCTAACTATCTGGATACCAGGCATTGCATCAGTTGCGGTAACGGTACAGATGCTTTAGAAATAATCCTCAGAGCAATGGGAATCGGACCTGGTGATGAAGTCATTGTTCCTGCCAACGGATGGCTATCCGCCGCTGAAATGGTAAAGCTGGTTCATGCCACGCCAGTTTTTGCCGATAGCCACGAGCGCAGTTACACCTTAGATCCAAAACGTATTGAAACGTCCATCAGTCGGAAGACCAAAGCCATTATACCCATCCATTTATACGGCTATCCGGCTGATATGCCAGCAATTATGAAAATCGCCGAAAAGCACAAGCTCCTGGTCATTGAAGACTGCGCACAGGCTCACGGTACCTCGGTGCATGGCAGGAAAGTTGGTAGTTGGGGACACGCTGCTGCGTTCAGCTTTTATCCCACTAAAAACCTGGGAGCCCTGGGAGATGCCGGCGCGATGGTTATGCATGACGATGATCTTGCTGATAAATGCCGTATGATCGCTAACCACGGACAGACAATTCGCGATAAACATCTTAGATTGGGTAGAAATAGCCGTATGGATACACTACAGGCAGGCGTGCTGGACTACCGGCTTAGAATGCTGGATGGGAAAAATCAAAAGCGCCGAACACTGGCTGTACTCTACCGAAAAAAACTGGAAGGGCTACCGCTGAAATTACCAGTGGAGTCAGCATCCTTTTATCATGTTTACCACCTATTTGTCGTTAGAACAAACCAAAGAGGAGCATTGCTGCAGCATTTGCAAAATAAAGGCATCGGTACTATGATTCATTACCCTCAGGCGGTTTCAGAAATGGAACATTTAAATCCCTGTGAAGCACCAGTGGCCGCCCGGCAAAGTCAGGAAATCCTTTCACTACCTCTTTATCCGGAACTCACTGAACAAGAAGTAATGCAGGTTTCAGCTGAGATAAGAAGTTTCTTCAACGCATGATGCTTACTGATCTTTGTTCCAGATTTTTCTTAGATAGACATCCAACAAATGGTTGATCTCGGGAGCTACTTTGGTAAAATAAACTGCAGGAACGAAAACGATCGTAATGAAAGTACCACGAATCAAAATATCCAGGTAAAAAGGAGCTATCTCAGGCAGGAGTTCGGAAAGATAATAGGTCGCCAAGCTGATAAACGCCATCTTTAGGTGTGCCCGGCTGAAGGGCTGAAAGCCAAACCTGTAGTGCAGGTACCAGACTCTGACCAGGTTTACGACCACTACAGAGAGCAGAGAAGCCAACGCTGCACCCGAGATGCCCATTATCGGCAGCAGCCACCAGTTGGTAAGTATGATGATTACTACCCAGCCAATCATAGAGTAAGTATTGAACCGGTAATACTTTGAATAACCAATGATGACATCGTTGATACCGGCCGTCATTTTAACAAAATTCATTAAACCGATAAAAAAGATGACGTACATCCCCGCTCTAAATTCTTCCGGTAAGATCTGAAACACATTATCAATATTGGCCCAGATGCCGATCAGCAGGTAAGCACCAGCAGCCATTTGATTAATCGTACTTTTCCGGTAAAGCTTTGATACTTCTTCCAGGTTATTTATTTTAAAAGCCTCGGCTACTAGGGTTGGTGTAATACTTCTTAAAGCTCTGGAAGGTAGGCTGACCAGTGTTCCGAAGTAAAAGGTAGTCAGGTAAATGCCAACCTGGGACTCCGAGTAGAAACTGCTGATCATGATAGCATCTATCCGCATGATGGCAATCGTACTAAAACCTGTCAGCAGACTGTAAAAGCTTAAGCTGAATATATCCCGTTGCATAGAACGGTTTAGTAAGCTGAAATCCGGGCTAAGTGAAATGTCCCGCTTATAAAACAGAAACAGCAGCAGCAGTACTACCAGCAACGCCCGGGCATACACGTATAGGTCAACGTACCTATCAAAGCTGATCAATTTAATGATAAGGGGGTAAAGTAGTATCAAAACCAAAACTCTGGCCAGGGTTTCGTTAAGAAAAGTACCTGTACTAGCGTTGTAAAGCGCCCGGTTGTAAATATCCAGTAGAATGAAAAGCAGCCAGAAAAAAGTGAAGGGAATCAGCAAATGAATATACTCCTTGAGCAGAGAATCCATACCTGCTTCTTGAATAATCCAGTCTCTGATCAGTAAGAAAATCATCAGAAATATGGCGAAGCCTGTCAGACAAACCATCAGCAAAAGAAAGAAAAATCCCTGATGACCCTTGTCCCGGTTACGAAAGTAAGGAAAGAATTTGATGGTAGCTCCGCCAAAGCCCAAAGTACCAAACTGGGCGAAGAGTGAACCCCAGGATACCAGCAGTCCCAGTACACCTATCTGAGCCGTAGTCAGATAATTGGGATACAGGATAGTACTATTGACAAATCCTATCAGTACCCCCAGGTAGATGTAAATGCTGGACTTAATCGTCTGCCGCTGGATGATACCCACTGTTTAGCTATTTTGTGCTGTCAATTAACGCGCAAAGTTCTTCTGTTGACAGTAAACGATCCGGATGGTCTGAGCTGTAAGAAAAAAGATCGGAAAGTGGCTCTCCCTTTTTTTGCCAGTGCTGATAACTTGCTGAGACTGGACACACAACAAAAAAATCCTGAACAGAGAAACCGAAACGAGCCTCTTCGGTGCTGAGAGCAAGTTCATACATTTTCTCAGCAGCTCTTGGACCGGTAGAAGTTATTTCCGCCATTGGCTTTAGTGAACGGACCAGGTCCAGCAAACGATAAGCTGACATTTTAGGGACAAAAATTTCACCTCCCACCATGCTTTTCAGGGTTTGCAAGCAGTAATCTACACTCTCAGTCAGCGACAAACTGAAGCGTGTCATATCTGGATGCGTAATACTTACTGTTTGCTGCTTATTATCATCAAGAACTGTGGGTACAATTGATGCTCGGGAACCCAGCAAATTTCCCAGCCTCAGCACAGAAAATTGGGATGAATTACTTTTTTCCTGCGCAGCCGTCAGTAGCTTCTCTGCACAGAGCTTAGAAGCCCCGTATGCACTGGTCGGGTAGACGGCCTTATCGGTAGAAAGTGCCAGTACCTGGGGTACGCTTACTGCCCTGGCAGCCCTGATCAGGTTACGGGTTCCCTCAACATTCGTTTTGAAAAACTCATCGGGGTATTGCTCTCCTATCGGATTTTGCTTGAGGGCAGCCGCGTGTATGATGATATCCATATTCATCACAGCGTCCGCAAATGCGGACTGATCACGAATATCACCCAGTACAAAGTGTAACCGGGAAAACTTATCTGAGGGATAAGCGCGTCGCATTTGGTACTGCTTATATTCGTCCCTAGAGAAGATGGTCAAAGATTGAATATCTGGACAAGTGTACAGTAATTTTTTGACAAATGCCTTTCCAAATGAGCCCGTTCCGCCGGTGATCAATATTTTCTTAGCTGAGAAATCAGTCATCATTTCATTTAACGAGACACTGTCGTTTTCTCTTTTTCAAGTAAACGAGCCAATTTAAGATCATACTCACTGTAAACGCCCAGGCTGGCCTGTTGGTCAATCACAATATGGCCTACTTTACCAGTGATGAATTTTTGTTCTTGTTGAAACACGTTTGTTTTGGTAAGTGAAATCCCCCCGGTGTATTTATATAGCGCTTCCCTTTCCAGCTTGGTAAATTTCTCCTGGTTGAGAATTGGTTGCATACCATGCCCGTGGTGCTGAAAAAATGTGTGGGTATCCGGCCTTACACTGATGAGTGAGTCAGAACTGAACAGATAAAGTGTATTTACGGCGTCGTCTATGACTGCTGAGTCGGTAAAGGGAAACTCAATCGCCAAAATAGCCAGTGCCTCCGGCTTTTTTTCCTGAATTTCGGCTTGAGTAAGTATGTGATTTACTGTAGCTACCAGCCCCACATTCAGACGAGCCTGTGCTTGGGGACGCTGAATAAATAGCACCTGGTCCTGAAATTTGTCCTGGACAAATTTCTTCACTTGAAGGTCAGGGGAACTTACCACCACCCTTCGGATATTTTCGGCTTCTCGCGCCTGTTGAATTTTATACTCCAGAAAAGTATGCTCATTTAGAGCGCTAAAAGCCAATGTATTATTGACCGTATTGGCATCACGGACGGGAATGATCGCCAGAGTGTTGGGCTTCTGCTGTTCGTATTTGACATAATCCCGGTTAATCGTCGCGCGGGTACTGAGGATACGCTGCTCATTTTTGGTGAGGTTACTTCCGTGTTGACGATAGTAAAAAAGAGGCGTATTGATATTACTCACCTTACGAAGCGCTGTAAACTTGACCCACAGTTCATAGCCGTCCTGGCAACTGTAGTCTTCACTATAGCCGCCTACTTCTTTAAGAAAATCCACCCTGATCATGGTACAAGCACCATGAGCCGCCTGATCCAGCAGGGAAACATCTTTGTCAAAATCGTGTCGGCGATGTATGGACTGGGGATGTCCCTCATCATCGGTGATATAGTAATCAGGAAAGACCAGTCCTAGCTCAGGATCTTTTTCCAGCACATTGGACATTACCAACAGGGCATTATGATCCAGGAAATCATCCGCATCCAGGCGCATGATGTATTTACCACGAGCAGTTCTAAGGGCGATGTTATTGGTCACATTCAGACCCTTATTCTGCTGAAAGATAACCTTGATCTTAGGATGCTGCGACAGGCGTTCAATAATCTCCCGGGAATTATCGGTTGAGCCATCGTCAATGATAATAATTTCAAAATCATCTAAAGACTGATTTAGAACACTGTCAACCGCCTGCTCTATGAACTTTCCGTAGTTGTAATTGGTGATATATACCGTCACCAGCACCTGATAGTCATTAATAACCTCAGAAAAATCCGTCATAACCTTGCTTTGTATTTGTTGTTCGGTACCCCTACGATGGTCAAGCCATCGGAGAGTTTGGCTTCATCCATGCGCTGCTGCAACAGCATCTGAATTTCTGAGGTTTGGGTCAACACGTCATAAGATTCTACCTGATGTCCCAGTTGCATCAGTAGTTCGTAGACATCCATACCGTAGTACCAGGCCGCTACCGGGTAGAAGTCAGAACGAAAGTATAACTCTGCCGCTGATTCATCGGTGTAACAGCTGATATGTCCCATCGGGTCTAGGTGCCTAACAATACTTTCCGTTTTGATACTCTGTATAAAAGCACTGACAGAATCCCAGCGAGGTAGTTTAGCGATCACCATACCGCTATTGCCAGCATCAAATATTTTTTTCGTCACCTTTAGCAGTTCTTTAGGGTTGGGAGTATGCTCCAGCAGTCCCCAGAAGGTAACTAAATCGTAGCCCAAGTAATTTTCATAAATCTGAGTGTAGTCATTACCGTCCAGCTCAAAGCCCCAGATTTCTCGGGAAAATTTACGGCTAGCTTCGCTCAATTCTATGCCGTCGGCCCGTATTCCTGCCCTGCGGCAGGCTTCAACAAAGTGACCGGCGCCTGAACCAACATCCAGCACTGAAGTAGGTTTTCGTCCGTAATATTTCTCAAATACCTGCACCATCCAATCGCGCCAGGGCACAGCAATAGCCTGCAGCCTTGATTCGGCAGCAGACTTATCCGTGTAAGTGGCTGCATAATTAACATCACTCAGGTAAAAATTATGAATGGCTGTGGGATTTGGCCGGTTGATCACGTAACTATGGCTGCAGCACTGGCACTGTACATACCGGGCACCGTATATTTCTATGCGGGGGGTAGTCTCATCCGATGAAGAACCACATACTGGGCAATGCTGCACCATTTGGGGTGAATCGTGGCTGTATACTTCCTTACGGGTTTTTCGGAAATATTCCAGGGTTTCCTGAATGTTGCCTACCACGTTTTTTTTTAGCTTGAGCAGATCCGTTTTCTTTCCCAGGTAAGTATCAATGGGAAAATCCCAATGCTCACTACCATCCTGGCGGCTCCAGTACTCCTGGTTTACCGGTTGCTGCCGTAGTGATAATCTCTCCTTTCTGTACCAATTCATAGCTTAATCATCAATTAAATTCCAATCCAGTTTTTGGTGAGCCTTTACGTCTGTGTTGAGCTTTTTACCAATTAGCTGATCAAAGTCACGGGCATCAATCCCCTGGTTGGGCCTCAAAGTAACCAGATCCTCGGAATTTAGCACTATTCCAGCAGGTAAGTCGCGGGCCGGATACACTGCCCTACGAAAGCTGACGCGATGTTCAGCTTCCACCTCCAGCGGCCTTTTTAATGGATTTCCCTTAAGTTCGCCGATTTGACCAATCTTCTGTATCAGATTCAGAACTTCGTCTTTGGTTAAAGATACCTTATGATCCCGAAATGTTTTGCCTTCTCTACTGTCAGTGAAGTGAAACTCCAGAACTTCAGCGCCCATTGCCATCGCTACTTCCAGGGCCAGCGGGCCCTCGGTATGGTCGGAGTAACCCACACTGAGACCAGTAGTTTGTTTCAATAAATTCATGACCGAAAGGTTGGCATCTGCCAAACAAATCGGGTACATAGAAGTGCACTGTAGTAAGGCCAGCATATTAGGGTTCGTGTAGCATGTATCCAGACTTTGAACAAACTCAATTGTTTCCAGTACTTCCTGCAGGTTGGCCAGGCCGGTAGAAATGATCATGGGCTTGCCGGTTTTAGCAATTTCGCGGACCACCGGATAAGCCGTCATGTCACCAGACCCAATTTTATAGATAGGCATATAGGCATCAATCCAGCTGATGTATTCCGGGTTCCAGACGGAAGCCATAAAACCCACCCCGGCTTCCCGGCACATTTCGGCCAGTTGGATATATTTTTCCTGAGAAAGCTCAAATTTTTTGAAATGGGCATTGCGTTGTGCACCCTCCAGCCGACTTACCAGCGAATCACCGCTGTACATCTGAAATTTGATGTAGTCCACATCGGCGGCAATGGCCAGTTCGGCCAGCCGAAGGGCGTAGTCAAAATTTCCTTCATGGTTTCCGCCAATCTCGGCGATCAAAAGCGGGCCATGTTTACCCTGCCAGGGACTGCTCATATTCATTTCTGGCTTGTTCATAATAGCTGATTAGTTCGTTAAGGGGCGGTAGTGGCCGATACTGAGGCATCAAATCCAGCATTCTTCGGGCGATCTCAAAATCCTGAGGCGTATCTACCGCCAAATGTGCTCCCCGGGCTTCCAGGTACTTGTCGTTAAAGAAATATTTTCTTGAGCCTTCCTGCTCATGTTCGTAGAGATAAAGCGTTACATGCTCCTGGTAACGCGTATCCTGTTGAAATTTTTGTAGCACTTTGCTGTAAAACTCAGTCTTCAGTAGCTCTACGCTCATGCCAATAGGAAAGGTACGGTCTTTCACATTACTGAGAAAGTCCAAGGAGCGGTCTTGCCGAACAGCCTCCCTCATGGCTTGCAGACTTTGCGTTTCTACAAATAGGTTATCTCCGTTGATACGGAAGGCATAATCCAGATCATAAGCCTGAGCACAATCATAAAAGCGCTGCGCTACTCTGGCCAGGCTACCCCGGAAACATTGAATCCCGCGTTGCTTGCAATAAGTAGCAATGGGAAGGTCACTTTCTTCCTCCGAGGTGGCGACGATGAGCTGGCAGTCAGGAAAAAAATCGCTGAGTGTGTCGTGTATCCGGTGCAGCAAAGCTCGCCCTCTTATTTCCCGAAGTGCTTTTCCGGGTAGTCGGCTGGAATTGAAACGGGCCAGAATAATGCAACCTATACGCATAAAAATGATTTGAAAAGTAAAGGGGTAATTTAGAAAAAGTATGCTCTGTAGTAAAATAACTACTCACGAAAACCCAGGTGCCTGGCGGGTATGCCTCCCACAATTTCATAAGGCTGAATATCATCTTTTACTACCGCGCCGGCAGCAATCACCGCACCATTGTGGACAGTAACGCCTTTCAGAATCTTAGCGCCGGTAGCAATCCACACATCATCGCCCACCGTGATGGGTTCAGTGATATTTGGTTGCTGATTCATCAGCTGGTCCCTAGCGATACCATGATCACTGTCCACAAAGTACACAAACGGCGCGATCTGGCAATTATTTCCAATGCTGATTGATGCTGAAGCAAAAAGGAAAGTGTGGTAGCCAATGGTGGTGTTGTTACCAATCGTAACCAGCGCCTGTTCATTGCAGGGACAGATTTTTGTGCCTTCTTTGATGATTACGTTACTGCCGATACGAATGAGGTTAGGGTATCGCATGAAAGCTGTGTTTCTTTCAAAAAAAACGCCTTTACCGCAATTTCCCAACTGTTGACGAATTCTCCAGATGCGGTATTTGTCCCAAACTGTGGGTCTGATATGCTTTCTCAGCTGCTGATTCATGGTCGGTTAATCTAATTTTTTTCTTTCAAAGGCATCAATAAAAGAACCAGGAGTCAGGTTGTAGACGTGGGTATGCAACTTCTCGGCGTAGGCTTTTAGCTCCCAGTACGAACGAAAAGAAAAGTAAAACTTCTCCAGAATTTCGTGTAATCTTCTTTCTTGTGTACTGTTGCCCGCGTACATGGGCCGGGCATCGGCATTGTAAGTTTTTGATTTTAAATGGTCATCATAAAAATGCTTCTGGCTGAGAAAAACCCGATTATCATCGGCCACAAAAATCTCACCCAGCCAAGAATGGTCTGCTCCGGTAATGTAGCAATTTTCAAACCCCAGGTTCAGCGCGATCGCCAGGGTGCCGACCAAGACATTGTGCGGACGAGGCATGCCCAGCCAACGGCGAAAGTACCAGTGGCTGATTCTCTTCAGACCTTCTACCGGGGTATTGTTAAAGTAGGCTATACGAATTTTAGGATTTTTCTCCAACGCTACTTTCCAAGCTTGG
>CAZZGE010000128.1:0-12997 GCA_964653665.1 uncultured Porifericola sp.
GGAAATGCGGGTCGGCAAACTTAGGGTGTCTCCCGTTGTAGGCACGCTGTCCGTCATCATGTTCTCTAAAAATACGGATGAGGCGTTTAGCGATCTGGTCAGCGATATAGTCCAGGGTATATTCTTTGCCTGAGCCAGTGGGAAACTCCAGTTGCAGCGATGTGCCGTAGTACTGGTGAAACTTCCGCAAGGCTTCTACAATCATAAAGTTGATCGGAAACCAGATGGGGCCCCGCCAGTTAGAGTTGCCACCAAACATGCGGGAGTCAGATTCACCGGGCATATAGGCTACTGAATAGGTTTGACCGTCCACATGATAATCATACGGGTGCTGCTCATGGTACTTGGAAAGTGCCCGTACGCCATACGCTGACAAAAACTCCTCTTCCGACAGCATTCGCTGCAAAATGCCTTTGAGGCGGTGTATCCGCACCAGCGAGAGCATCCTCGTTTCTCCCCGTCCGTGCTCGTACCATCGTGAGATCAGGGCGGCCTGTTCGGGGCGATTTTTTAGTACCCATTCCAAACGACGGGTGAAGTCAGGCAACTTTTCCAGCAGCTTAGGGTCAAGTACCTCGGTAGCAAAGAGCGGGATGATGCCTACGATGGAGCGTACCTTCAGCACATGGCCGGGCTGCCCGGGCGGATGGATGGCATCGTAGTAGAACTGATCTTCATCGTCCCACAGGTCCACATGCTCCTCGCCAATGTTAAACATCGCGGAGGCGATGGCCAGGAAGTGCTCAAAGAATTTGGAAGCCATCTCCTGGTAGTAGGCACTGGTCTGGGCGATTTCCAGCGCGATGCGTAGCATATTCAGGCTGTACATGGCCATCCAGGCAGTAGCGTCGGCCTGCTCCAGGTAGCCCCCTCCCGGTATTCCGTGGCTACGGTCAAATACACCGATGTTGTCTAAACCCAAAAAACCATCCTCGAGGAGGTTGTTACCGATGGAGTCTTTTTGGTTGACCCACCAGGTAAAGTTCATCAACAGCTTATGAAAAATCTAGGCCAGGAACTGGATATCACCCTCACCCCGCATTTCTTTGTCAATCTGGTACACCTGCCAGGCACCCCAGGCATGTACCGGTGGGTTCACGTCACTAAAATTCCACTCATAAGCAGGTATTTGTCCGTTGGGATGCATGTAGTACTCACGGAGCATCAGCAGCAGTTGTCGTTTGGCGAATACCGGATCCAGGCGGGCCAGCGGTACACAGTGAAAGGCCAGGTCCCAGGCCGCGTACCAGGGGTACTCCCACTTGTCGGGCATGGACAAAATGTTGCGGTTGACTAAATGTCGCCAATGTTTATTGCGCCCTGACTTCCGGTGGGGCGACAAGTGGGGTTTGGCCGGGTCTCCCTTCTGCCATTTGTTCACATCATAGTAATAAAACTGCTTGGTCCAGAGCATACCAGCATAGGCTTGTCGCTGTATGCGGCGCAGGTCTTCATCGTTAACCCTTGCCTGCAAATGGTCGTAATACTGGTCTGCTTCCTGTTGTCGCCGGGCGACAATTTGGTCTGCCTCTTCCGCCGGTTTAGCGTGTGGCGAAAAGCGTACCTGCACCGACCAACTTTCGCCTGCCGGGACCCTATGCTGGTAATAAAAGCCTACCTTAGTGCCATTTTGCCGGGGGTTGGCAGCATTCTTTTCGCCCTGCACCACATAGCTGTGAATGGCATCTTTAGGATACGGACTGGCTTTTTCTTTAGAAAAGCGATTTTCGTTGGTTTCATTTTCGCAGAACAGTAGCCTAGGCTCACCCTGACTATGCAAGTAGTAGTCGGGCTGCGTACGGTATGTAGCCTGCACGGTACCATCGGGCATAGCAGCCAGTGAAGGCTTGTATCTGTCGTAGCCCCAGCTCCAGGTGTTACGAAACCAACAGGTAGGAATGATATGCAAAGGTGCCGCCTGCTGTGATCGGTTCCAGGCGGTTACCTTCATGACAAAATCATTTTCAGCTACCTTGGCATATTCCACGTAAATATCAAAGTATTCGTCCTGGTCAAAAATACCCGTATCCAATAGTTCGTATTCGGTTTGCTGCTTAGTACGGGCATGGCTTTCCTTTACGAGTTGTGCATAGGGAAAAGCCCGTTGTGGATATTTGTACAGCATTTTCATATACGCATGCGAGGGGGTAGCGTCCAGGTAGTAGTACAGCTCTTTGACGTCCTCACCATGATTACCCTCGGGATTGCTCAACCCAAAGAGCCTTTCTTTCAGGATGGTATCCTGTCCGTTCCAGAAGCTGACCGCAAAGCATATGTGCTGCTTGTTGTCCGAAAAGCCGGCGATACCATCTTCACCCCAGCGATACGCGTAGCTTCGCGCCATATCGTGAGAGATGTGTTGCCAGGCGTTGCCGTGCTCGCTGTAATCTTCCCGCACTGTACCCCACTGCCGTTCAGAGAGGTAAGGGCCAAAGCGTTTCCAGCCAGCATTTTGTTCGGTAAGTTGACTAACGCGTTTCAGTTCAGGACTGTCAGAAGTTCCGGGCATGTTGGTGATTTTTTTTGGTGCGGTGCTAAAGATAAACGCAAGTACACTCATTTCATACATCAATGAAGTAATTGCGTGGTAAGTGAGGCACTTAGGATCTTCTTGCTAAGAAACCAGGCTTGACCTGGTTCGGCGTGCTTTGATCCTGGAAAGTCCCCAAGCTACGGTCAGTCCGGAGACGATATCCCAGATACCCCACCAGCCGGCGATGATAGCCATGCCGCCCAGTCCGTCAAAAAAATTGAAGATCAGCGCCAGCGCAATCCCGGCGTTTTGGATGCCGGTTTCTATGGTGATGGCTTTTTTGTCGGCGGTAGAAAGGCCAAAGATTATTCCCAGGCTATAACCACTCCCGTAGGCCAGGGCATTGTGCAGCAGCACAATCAGAATGATGTAGTGTATGTAGTCCAGGAAGATCTGGAAATTGGCTGAAAAAGCCCCAACTACAAAAGCGCCAAAGATGACGATGGATACGATGCGGATAGGCTTACGGATACGCGCGTTGAGCTGAGGGAATTTGTGCCGAAATACCATACCCATAATTAATGGAAGACCGAGCATCAGCAGCACGGTTTTGAGCATCTCCAAAAAGCTGATACTCACCGCTGGCAGGTCAGCCCCGGTATTCAGGTATAGCTGACCCCAGAGGGCAAAATTAGCCGGTGTGGCTACCACCGCTGCTAGGGTAGCAAAAGCCGTCAGGCTGACCGATAGCGCAGAGTTGCCACCCGCCATCACGGTCAGCATATTGGAAATATTTCCGCCCGAGCAGCAGGCGATCAGAATCATGCCCAGGGCTACGCTGGGGATCGGATCAATCAACAGTACCAGCAGGAAAGTGATGACCGGCAGTAGTAAAAACTGGGAGATCAGACCAGCTACAAAGCCCCGCGGCGCTTTAAGCACTTTGGCAAAGTCACCTAAATCCAACTCTATGGCCACCCCAAACATCACCAGCCCAATGCAGATATTGAGCAGCAGCATGCTGTCCTGGTTAAAATTGAGTTGTACCTGATCTAACACTTCCATAAGAGCACAATTATTTGTCTTTTAGCGCAGGAATCCAAATGGCGCTGGTCTCATCCCCCACACCCACTGCTTGGCCGATCTGAAAATAATAGCCGCTCAGCGCACAGACAACGGAGTCTAGTAAGTCTTCATACGATTTGAGAAAGTGCAGCGTATACTTCTCTCTTTCTACCAGCGCAGGTAGAAAATCATCCAGAGAATGCTGCAATTTAGTTTCTATTCCTGTTTTTAGAAAATTTAGCTGCTGAATGCTTTTGCGGTACCGTTCCTCAGGCACCTCGTCTTTCCAATACTGCCCCTTTTTCTGCACTTTGTACGGCAGCCGATAGTCCAGCCCCAGCATTTCAATGATCGTCACGTGCGGATAGACTTCCATAAAGTACGGACGGTCGGGTTTCGCTTTGGTATCGGCCCAGCGGATACCCGATGCAGTCAGCTGCTCAAACATCATTTCGGCAATCTTACCAGGCCGGTCTTGGGTCGGACTATGGACGGCGGCACCCATTCGGCTGTAGCGGCGGGTGATTTGCCGATCCGCTTCCCGGTAGCCGGTGATAGGCTCTGGTGACAACGGAATGTCCAACGCCACTACTTGGGGAATCTCAACAATTTGCCGAATGATCTCATCCAGACGAGGTGCAGAAGCAGTAGCTTTTTCGGCCCAGCGGATTTCTCCCTGTAGAAATTCATCATAAGAGCGTGCCAGTCGGACCACTTTGGGCTTTTCGTTTTCCTCATAGCGCATCAGGCATAGGCCGCTGCTGCCATTAACGGTCCAGGCGGCGTCTACGCCGAGGATAAGCTTTCTATTAGAATCTATATTAAACGAACGTTCAATTGTTACCAAAACCTATTCTACCACCTCTAAAGCCGTTCTTTTCTATGTGTTCAGCGGTTTCTTCTACTTTCTCACGCAGTTCATCCTTATACTTTTGGAGACGTTCAGCCACTTTTTTATCGTTGGCACCGACAATCTGTGCAGCCAGGATACCCGCATTTTTGGCACCATTGAGCGCTACGGTAGCTACCGGTACGCCCCCCGGCATCTGTAGAATAGACAGCACCGAGTCCCAGCCATCTATAGAATTACTGGACTTAACCGGCACCCCGATGACCGGCAGCGTAGTGACCGAGGCCACCATACCCGGCAGGTGGGCTGCCCCTCCTGCCCCGGCAATAATTACCTGCAGGCCTTTTTCCCGCGCCCCGGTGGCATAGTCCATCATGCGCTGCGGAGTGCGATGAGCCGAGACGATGGTGACCTCAAAAGGCACTTCCAGTTCTTCCAGTATGTTGGCGGCTTCTACCATCACCGGCAGGTCTGATTTACTGCCCATAATGATACCTATAATAGGCTTGCTCATGCTTTTATTTTTAGCGTTTGTTTTACTTGCTGTACTTTTTCTTTCAGCTGGTTTACATCCTGCTCAATGATGGTGACGTGGCCCATCTTGCGGAAAGGCTTGGTCAATTTTTTCCCGTAAAGGTGCACCTTGGCGCCTTCTATCGCCAGTGTCTCCTCCAGCCCTTCAAGTTGGGCTAATCCGGTAAAGCCATCTTCGCCCAATAGGTTAACCATAGCCGCAGGCATCTTGGTAGCGGTATCGCCTAGTGGCATGTTGAGAATAGCCCGCAGATGCTGCTCAAACTGTGAAGTCACATTGGCTTCAATGCTATGGTGTCCACTATTGTGGGTACGGGGTGCAATTTCGTTAACCAGCAGCTCACCCTCTTTGGTGAGAAACATTTCCACCGCCAACAGCCCGGTCATATCCAGTTGCTCAATTACCTGCTTAGCGAGTGCGTCAGCGTCTTGCGCGACCTGCTCGCTTATATCCGCCGGGGCAAACAGGTACTCTACCAGGTTGTGCTCGGGATGAAAGACCATTTCGGTTGGCGGAAAGGTTTTCATCTCTCCTCGTTCATTTCGGGCAACGATGACCGCCAGCTCTTTGTCAAAATCAATCAGTTTTTCCAGTAAGCCAGGGGCGTCAAAGGCTTTTTCCAGTTCGTCGGAAGTGGTGATTTTCTGTACGCCCCGGCCGTCGTAGCCTTCGCGGCCTAACTTATGTACGGCAGGTAGCATGGTAATGTACTTTCTTACCCCTTCGCGGTCTTCAGTGAGTACAAATTCAGCAGTAGGAATGCCATGTTCCTGATAGAAAGTTTTCTGTTCCCGCTTGTCCTGGATCAGCTCGATAACCTGCGGCTCGGGGTATACCTTGATGCCTTCTTCCTGCAGCTTTTTCAGTGCGTCAGTGTTGACATTCTCTATCTCTATGGTAACCAGGTCACACTGCTTACCGAAGTTATAGACCGTGTTAAAATCCTTGAGTGAGCCCTGCTGAAATTTGGTAGAGATGTCTTTACAGGGTGCGTTTTCGTCGGGATCCAGGACCCACACGTCCAGGTTGAAGTCAATCGCCGACTGAATCAGCATGCGCCCCAACTGACCGCCTCCCAGTACACCGAGTTTAAAACTTTGGTAAAATGCTGTAGACATTTTTATATTATTACATTGCTGTTGAGTAGCACAAATTTATGGTTTATCATGAACAGATGTGCTTTCCTCAACAAATAGTTTTAAACCCTAACCTCATAATGAGAAGTAAGCTAAGAACGTGGACGATTGTTACCCTGACTGTCATTTTCTTTTACGGCTGCCGTTCGGAAGCCAACCGTACAGAAATCCTGCTGGAACAGCAAAAGCCGAATGTGCTATTTATCGCTGTTGATGACCTACGACCGGAACTCAATTGCTACGGTAAGTCACACATCATTTCTCCCAACCTGGACAAACTGGCCAGCGAGAGCCTGGTATTTGACCGGGCCTATTGCCAGGTGCCGGTTTGTGGCGCTTCCCGGGCCAGTTTGCTCACCGGCCTCCGCCCCACCCGCAATCGCTTCCTGGGTTACTCTACCCGGGTCAGCGAAGATGCGCCCGGGGCACTGACATTGCCGCAACACTTCAAAGACCACGGTTATCACACCATTTCCAATGGCAAGATATTTCATCACCGGGATGACATGGCCGAAGAAAGTTGGAGTGAAAAGCCCTGGCATCCTAACGAAAGCGGTACCAACTGGCGGGATTATGTACTGGAGGAAAATGTCAAGATATCTGCGCAAAGCGAAAGAGGAAACGGCCCTTCCTATGAAATAGCCGATGTACCCGATGAGGCCTACTTTGACGGGAAAACCTCTGCAAAAACAATTGAAGACCTGAAAAGACTGTCTCAGCAAGATAAGCCTTTTTTTCTGGCGGCTGGTTTCCTCAAACCGCATTTGCCCTTCAACGCTCCCAAAAAGTACTGGGACCTGTACGACGAAGAAACTATTGAACTGGCTGCTAATGATTACCGCCCTAAGAACGCTCCTGATGCTGCCATGCATAACTGGGGTGAGCTTCGGAATTATACAGACATTCTCCGAAATGGCCAGCTGACTGATGAAAAAGCCCGCCGACTGGTACATGGCTACTATGCCTGCGTCAGCTACACTGACGCTCAGATCGGTAAAGTGCTACAGGCGCTGCAAGACCTGGAACTGGTAGATAATACCATCATCATTCTCTGGGGCGATCACGGCTGGAACCTGCGGGAACACGGACTGTGGTGCAAGCACGCCAATTTTGAAACGGCTTTGCGTACCCCCCTGATGATCAAAGCGCCGGAGATCAAAGGTGGCAAACGTACTGCTGCACTTACTGAATTTGTAGATATCTATCCCAGCCTCTGCGAACTGGCAGCACTGCCGGTCCCCCATCATGTAGAAGGTGTAAGTTTTGTACCCCTGATGAGTAATCCCGATCAGTCGTGGAAATCAGAAACAATCAGCAAATACTACAATGGTTTTTCTATCAAAAATGAACGCTACCGCTATACAGAGTGGAGCGACAGCACGGGCCAGGTATATGCCCGCATGCTTTACGATCATGCGCAGGATTCCCTGGAAAATATCAATATCGCCGAATATTCTGAAAATGAGCAGATTATCTCACAAATGAGGCGAAAGTTACTGGATGTGTATGCCGAAGACTTTTAAAACTGTAAAGCGCGAGGGTATTATGGTTCATATTATCTAATGAAAAAACCATAAACTATAACACCGAGCATATGATACTATTCTCCGATTGCGATGCCCATTTTTGCCATAAGTTTGCTGGCATTGAAGCTTTTACAGATGCCCTGGTGGATTTTGTAGTCAAAGTAAATTTCGTCCTGTTCAATAGTACTCGTAAAGCTGTAGTTGATCACTATGTCCAGCTCGTTTTCCATACGGCCCAGTTCCAGGTCGTGGGTAGAGACAAAGCCAAACGAGGGTAGTTTGCTCAGCTGACGAATGAGTGATGCCGCCCCGTTGTGACGATCCTGCGAGTTGGTGCCTTTTAAGATTTCGTCCAGCATAAACATAACCGGAATTTGTGGAGCTTCTAATATTTGCAGAAGTTGCTTGAGCCGCTTGAGTTCAGCATAAAACGAGCTGACACTTTCTTCCAGCGAGTCCTGGGTACGCATGCTGGTAAAAACCTGGGTGACGGAAGTAGTCATTTTATTGGCACAGACCGGCGCACCCATCAGCGCCAGCACAATGTTGATGCCTATGGTACGCAGGAAAGTACTCTTACCCGACATGTTAGAACCGGTGATGATGCAGACCGTCCCTTTGCCCTGCATGCCAAAGTCATTACTTACTCTACCTTCGCTCTGGATCAGGCAGTGGCCCAGATTTTCTGCTTCAAAAACGTAGGGTTGCTCGGTGATCTGCGGGAATGCATAATCGGGGTGTGAGTACGCAAAACCCGCGATACTATTGAGCATTTCCAGCTCACTGATGCTATTAAACCAGCGACTGATATCGCCCCGCAGATTCATTTTCCAACGATCGGCGCGAAGCAGCCAGTAAAC
Organism: uncultured Porifericola sp.; assembly: GCA_964653665.1. Taxonomy (GTDB): domain Bacteria; phylum Bacteroidota; class Bacteroidia; order Cytophagales; family Cyclobacteriaceae; genus Catalinimonas. The sequence goes on from CAZZGE010000128.1 coordinate 8,446, forward strand.
ATCCAGCAGCAGTACAACATTAAATATGTGGTAAAACAGGTTACCTCGGGCATTAAAATTATCCAGTATATACTCCAGCTTATTGATCTCTTTGGAAGCCTGTACGTCCTCGTGCAGAAAGTAGCCCTTAAGTTGCTGCAGCCGCTCGTGCTCAAAATCTTTCTGCTCCACACTACCGATCATGGCTTTGTAAGCCTGCAAGGCACTGATACTGTGGGATGTTTTTTTGTGGGTCAGATTGGCTTTTTCGGCAGTAGACCAGAGAATCAGCATGTTGACGGCAATGGCCCCTATCGGCCAGTAAGCGCTGGCATCCCAAAAAAAGTAGAAAAAGATACCTGCCAGTGTTACTAGCGGTAAGATAAACAAAGCGATTAGATAAGGTAGCCTTTTTTCTATAGACGGAGGCTCGGCTGTCCACCGCAGCAGCGTATCAGTATCTTCTTCATTGGCCTGAGCTACCCTGCCATTTGCCTGAAAATCCTGACGCCAGTCCAGTTGAGGCAGTAGCTCCTGAACAACCGCCTGTCGGACCAATACATCCTCACGCCGGGTAGGGTTTTGCATCTGCCGGGCCAGCATCGCTTTGCCCTTGCTAGTACTACAGCGGTTGAGCAGCTGAAAAAGGGAGTGTTCACCAAAAATATCCAGGTCGCCCGTGTAGGGATGCGATGCGTCCTGAAACTCCTGACCGCTTTCCATGTCCTTTAGCTTTGACTGCAAGCGCCTGATTTCTTCATCATTGATCTGCTGAAGACTCAGCAGGTGAAAGTGTTGCTTTTTGAGTCGGTTGTGATAGCGTACCAGAAGAGGGAAAATGACAGCAAATACTGCAGCAAGTATGAAAATAGCTTCGCCATTTCTTTGATTAGCAAAATAAATGAGCCCTACCAAGAACAAAATAAATACTATCGTTCTTAACCAAGAGAAGTTTTTGTCTTTGGTAGCAAGCCTTCCCGCTTTTTCTGAAAACTGTTCAATTCTGTTCTTGTAGGTGTTGACAACATCTTGCTTCATTGAAAATGGTGTTACTATTTAGCTATAGTTGAACGTAAATATTGGATATTGTTTGTTACTGATGAAAGCTTTTCTCACATCATACTTTATATTTACCATATATTAATAAATCGCAGCCATTATCGATACTTCTCACAACAAAACACTGCAAAGTTTGAATGCCATTCAGGGTGTAGCACTGACAGATGTTTGCCAAGAATTTGGTACACCCCTTTATGTGTACGATGCGAACAAGATTGTGCGCCAGATTGATGCACTCCGCAATTACTTTTCCAAGGTACCGCTTCAACTTAAATATGCTGCTAAGTCACTTACCAATTTATCGGTACTAAAGCTCATAAAAGCCCAGGGTATCGGGCTGGATGTGGTTTCTATTGAGGAAGCCCACCTGGGTGTCAAAGCTGGATTTAGCCCCCATGAAATTTCATACACGCCCAACTGTGTGAGTTTTGAGGAAATACAGGAAGCCGTGGAGTTGGGCGTGGCGATCAACATTGATAATCTGCCGGTTTTAGAGCAGTTTGGCCAAGCTTACGGCAGCAGTGTTCCCTGTTGCATACGGGTGAACCCTAGTATCATGGCAGGTGGTCATAGCAAAATCTCTGTCGGACACAGCTTTTCTAAGTTTGGTATTTCGGCCATTCAGGTGCGCGAATTAGTGCAAGTTGTAGAAAAACATGACATTGACATCAGTGGTGTGCATGTGCATACCGGCTCTGATATTACGGATGTAGACGTTTTTTTGATGAGTGCTAACGTTGTTTTTGAAGTAGCCCAGCGCTTCAAAAATCTTCGCTTTATTGACTTTGGCAGTGGGTTCAAGGTAAACTATCACCAGGGTGACCAGGCTACTAACTTGCAGGAATTGGCAGAAAGGTTACAGGATGCTTTTCAGAAATTTTGTGATGCGTACGGCAAACAACTGGAGCTCTGGCTGGAGCCGGGAAAAATTATCGTTAGCGAAGCGGGGCAGTTTCTGGTAAAGGTCAACGTAGTGAAAGAGAACCCGGAAGTCACTTTCGTAGGCGTAGACTCAGGCTTCAATCACCTGATCAGACCTATGTTTTACGACGCCTACCAGCATATTGAAAACCTATCAAACCCGGGAGGGCCTAAGAAGAAGTATCAGGTGGTGGGTTATATCTGTGAAACTGATACATTTGGAAGTGACCGTGACCTGAGCGAGGTTCGGCCCGGTGACATTCTCTCTATCAAAAATGCCGGGGCTTACGGATTTAGCATGGCGTCTAATTATAACTCCCGCAAGCGACCTGCCGAGGTGATGATTTACCAGGGAAAAGCACATCTGATTCGTCAGCGTGAAACCATGGCGGATTTGCTCAAGAACCAGGTGCTAATAGATTTGTAACATGAAAACAACGTTTGCCTGCCTCTTATTTATTTTTGCTGTGACCCTGGATCCGATAGGTCATTGCTACGGGCAGGAAGAAGAAAAAGCTTTACACTTTTTTAATCTCGGGGGTGGCTACACGCGTCCCGTTTCCTACGACGCCAGCTTTTCTACACTTGTGTATCGGGGAATGGCCGCCACCGCTGTCGCTCAGTATCACCGGCGTAAACCTACCTTTCTGGATCACCTGGACCTGCGTTTCGACTATGGCGAACTGAGCAATGAAACCAGCTTTGGCACCGCGGTTTATTATCGGGCGGAAGTCAACTATAGTTATCAGCATTACCTGAAAAACATCTGGCAAGACCGTCTTCGCTGGTATGTGGGAGGATCGCTGAATTCACTTTATACCTTATTGCAGTACCAGGAATTTAACAACAACTCCTTCAACAACAGTGCTTACGTTTCGCTGAGCCCCCAGACTTCCCTGGTATATGATTTTAACCTCTGGAACCGCGACTTCCGGGCACAGTTCTCAGCCTACCTTCCTCTGTTGACCTACGCTATGCGTCCCTCTTACGGCTCTAGTAATTTTTTCGGTTTCCTGGACGATGAGCGGGATGATACTGTTCGTCAACTATTGGAAAGTGGTCAGCTTACTTCGTTAAACAAATTTTTTCGCTACAGTAATACCTTTTCTTTAGAGTACCCGCTAAAGAAAAATCCCAACCGACTGAGGCTTAGCTATGAATGGAACTATATCCGCTACAGTGAGCCTCGACTTTTACAAATGGCTACTCACAATATTACCTTCGCTACGATGTTTAACTTTTGAGCAACTGCTGATGATTCCTATGAAAGCGTTATCACGTGGTTTATTGTCTGTTACGATTTCTCTGCTTTTCCTTTCTTCCTGTGAAGAAGTGATCATCAATGAAGAGTATGAAGAAAATGCGGTAGATGTGTTCAATGCTTTATGGACAACTGTGGACGAGAATTACACTTTTTTTGATTTGAAGGATATTAACTGGGACGAAGTTTACGACGCTAACCGCTCCCGCGTAGAAAATGGTATGAGGCGTGATTCGCTGTTCAACGTTTTGTCAGATATGCTTTTTGAATTGCGCGACGGACACGTCAACCTACAGGCAGGCTTTGACCTTTCGCGAAACTGGGAATGGTACCTTGACTATCCACCTAATTTTGACTGGGATATTGTAGAAAGAAACTACCTGGCCGATGACTACGAAATATCAGGCCCTTTCTATAATCGCGTCATTGATTCTATTGGTTATGTGTATTATGAAAGCTTTGAGGATGATGTGAGTGATAACCTTGTACAATACCTGATCAGTAAATTTTCACCTCGCATTGTAAACGAAAAAGATACCATTATAGTAAAAGGGATGGTTTTTGACGTTCGTAATAATGGTGGTGGTAAGCTCAGGAATGTAGAAAATATCGTGGGACGCTTTGCTGACGAAAGGCGCCTGGTGCATTTTTGGCAATACAAAAACGGGCCTGACCATAATGACTTCACGGATCGTATTCCCAAATACGTAGAACCCACCGGCGATTTTCAGTACCGGCAACCCGTCGTTATACTTACCAATCGCTCCTGTTACAGCGCCACTAATTTCTTTATACAGATTATGAAAAACTTTCCTAATGTATACGTATTAGGAGACAGTACCGGAGGTGGTGGTGGCTTGCCTATCAATCGGGAGTTGCCTAATGGTTGGCGTTATCGCTTTTCCTCTACAGTGACCACTACGGTAGGTGGAGAAAATATTGAGGCAGGGGTTGCGCCCGATGAACGTTTAGATCTTGATGAAGCAGATCTAAGGCGTGGCAGGGATACGATGATAGAACGTGCATTTGAGATCATAAACCAAAATTACGAACGGCGGCAAAATTCATGATTTTTTCAGAATTCAGATGGTTTTCATTTTGAAGTAAGTATATTTGTCAACCAATCCGGGACGTTAGCTCAGTTGGTTTAGAGCGCTGCCTTGACAGGGCAGAGGTCACTGGTTCGAATCCAGTACGCCCCACTTTTTTTTTACAGGATTCCTATCTTTCTTCATTAATCTCCTTCCAACTTTCGCATCATTCATTGTGATGGATTATCGCCGCTCTGTTAAAATGCTATCAACAAGAGCCCTCAGAATATCAGCCTGTTTC
>CAZZGE010000129.1:0-12970 GCA_964653665.1 uncultured Porifericola sp.
TTAAAGAACTACTGAAGATCAGCTCCGAAGATTTACTGGAGCGCTCGTACAGTGATATGCTCAGCACACATTAGCTGTAGGTATCTTTAAAGGCTGAGATATTCTAGGAAGTACCGACAATAATAATGGTATCACCCTGACCCACCTGCAGGTCACTGGTAGGGTTAAAGGTAAACCCGAAGTTCTGGCTCTTGAAGCCAATCACTGTTGCCCTAGTGAGCCGGCGCACGTCCAGTTCCTTGATTGATTTGTCACGGTATTCTTTTTTTAGCTCATCATAATTAATGTCTTCAAGTTTGAGGCGTTCGCTGCTGACACCAGTAAGCATATTTAAAAATTCAAAATTCTACCACCTCCGGCTTCGTTATCAACTGGGCCATATGCACTCCTCCTATGGCATCTGGCATGACTACCTGGTCAACACCTGCCCGGTAAAGCTTTTTGGCAGCACTTTCCTCAGTAGCCCGTGATATGATATAAACAGCAGGATTGAGCTCCCGGGCCGTAAGCGTGATAAACACATTATCGGTATCTCGTGGGAGCGTGGTGATGATGGCTTCGGCCCGGTTTATACCGGCAGAAAGCAAGGTATCGTCTGTGGTAGCGTCTCCTATGATATATTCAAAGTTGGGATCTTCCGGAAATGTATCAGCGAGGCTGGCATTTTGCTCTACCAGTATGAATTGCCGATGACTCCTGAGCAACTCTTCACAGGTTTTGGACCCGTTTCTGCCAAATCCACAGACAATGATATGGTTATACATGCGTTCAACTCGTTTGCTGATAATATACTGATAAAAGAATTCTCTGAACTCGCCTTCAACAATGTAAGTGGTGATAATGCAGATAGCATAAGCAAAGATGCCAAGATTGAAGATGATGTAAAACCCGGTAAAGATACGACCGCTGTCAGAGAGGTTTTACCTCATCGAGGCCTACGGTTGTAAGCGTGATGATAGCCATGTAGAACGCTTCAATAGCCGAGAAATCTTCTATTACCATAAAGCCCAGCACGCCTATAAATACACTAAATAGTAACAACAGCATATCCAGCATAATACGACCAAGTCGCAGGCTTCTCTTGCCCGTTTTTTCCGTATTTTATCATTCAACATTTAATGCAGGGGGCTATCTCAGACTTGAATTTTAAATCATCCCAAAGATATATGTTCGTAGAAAACTAACAATTTCTGTAGTTCAGATAGATTGAAAACCAATCGTGAGAGAATAGCGCTGTTACCCATTTGCCAGCTAGCTTTTTTTAAAAAATTAAAACATATCAACATTCATTTTATCATTTTTTTATTGTTCAATGGCTATACTATCATTTTTTTATTTTATCTATGTAAGTTCTACTTACCGAGTCAAAATATATTAATGTTTTATCCTTACTGATACCTCTTTTCAACCATTAATCCATGATAAAGTTGAATGTTTCAAAGAAGCAGGCCGTTGGCACAGTTTTGGAGAATATAACTGCAAATTTGTAGGAAGCACATGAATGCAAAGATGATCAGAGCTTTTTTGGTGACCTTTATCTGTATACTTGCGCTGGGCGGTACCTCAGCCAACGCTCAGAATGAGGTAATTAATAATGTACGCGATGCACTGAAGACCGGCAGTTCCAGAGAGCTTAGTAAATATCTGAACAATACCGTTGAGATTAGTATTAACGGAGAAAAATCAAGTTACAGCCGTAACCAAGCAGAGTTCGTGCTGAAAGACTTTTTTAACAAGTATCCTTCCCAAGGCTTTCGCTACGTTCATCAAGGTTCGTCCAAAGAGGGCTTGAAATACACTGTAGGCACCTACACTTACGACCGGGGAGAGTTCCGTGTTTTTATGCTCATCAAACAGATCGAAGGCACTTACCTGTTAGATAAAATTGACTTTAACGAAGAGTGATCAGCCTACAGACCCATCACTCTCGTATCTTTTCTATTGTAGTTTTTTCTCCAACATCTTTCTAGCCTCGCTTACCACCTTATCTAATCCACTGACATCTTTTCCGCCAGCTGTAGCAAAGAAAGGCTGACCACCGCCCCCTCCTTTTATATTCTTAGCCAGTTCCCTCACCATATTTCCTGCATGCAGGTCATATTGCTTGATAAGAGACTCATCTATCGCCATAGCGATCTGCGGTTTGCCACCTACATCAGCTGCCAGCACCAATACCAGCTTACTCTTTTGGTTCTTAATGTCAAAAGCCAGTTTTTTGAGCATATCGACACTGGGAATGGCAATCTTATCAACTATCAACACTGCATCTCTTACCGAAGTAGCTTTGTCAAGAATCTGATCCTTCACGTTGAGGGCTTCTTTCTCTTGCAGAGACTCCAATTCTTTTTGCAACTGGCTTCGCTCCTGCAGCAGGTTTTTCACTGCTTTTTTCAGGTCAGTGGGGTTTTTCAGTACTTCATTTATCTCCTTGAGAAGGATATCCTGCTCTTCTACATATTTTTCTGCAGTATCGGCAGTAATGGCCTCAATTCGGCGTACCCCTGCAGAAATAGAGCTTTCGGTGGTAATCTTAAATAAGCCAATATTACCAGTAGAGGGGACGTGTGTTCCTCCACAGAGTTCTAGGGAAAAATCCCGGTCAAAAGCAATTACCCTCACATAGTCTCCGTACTTTTCTCCAAAAAGCGCGGTAGCCCCCATTGCTTTTGCTTCTTCCATAGGCACATTTCGCATTTCCTCCAGTTGAATATTGGCACGAATACGCTGATTTACAATATGTTCCACACGGCGGATTTCTTCATTTGTCATCTTGGCGAAATGAGAGAAGTCAAAACGGAGGAGTTGGTTATTGACCAGTGAGCCCTTTTGCTGCACATGCTCACCCAGTACTTCCTTGAGGGCAGCATGCAGCAGATGTGTGGCGCTGTGATTGTTCATTGTCAGCAGGCGCTTATTTTCGTTTACCACACAGCGAAAGGTGGCTTCCGTATCTTCCGGTAGCTCTTTGGCATAGTGAATGATCAGTTCGTTTTCTTTCTTCGTACCAAAAATACTGATCTTCTTACCATCAGCTTCCAGGTAGCCGGTATCCCCGATCTGCCCTCCCCCTTCCGGATAAAAGGGAGTTCTGTCCAGCACTAACTGGTAGTAGGTTTTTTTCTTTTCTTTCATCTGCCGATAACGCACCAGTTGCGCTTCGGTCGCCAGCATATCGTAGCCTACGAAGTCCACCCGGTCAGTCTCCCGCACTACTACCCAATCACCCGTATCTACGGTAGCAGCTCCCTTGGAACGCTCTTTCTGGAGTGCCATTTCCTTCTGAAAGCCAACTTCGTCTACGGTAAAGCCACCCTCGCGAGCAATGAGAGCGGTCAGATCCAGCGGAAAGCCAAAGGTGTCGTAAAGTTCAAAGGCCACACTACCAGGAATCCTTTTATCGTCCTTATGAGATTGCTTGATTTGCTCCATTTTCTTCAACCCGACCTCCAGTGTACGCAGGAAAGATGCCTCTTCTTCCTGAACAACCTTCATGACAAAATCCTGCTGTGCCTTAAGCTCGGGAAAAATTTCATCAAACTGTTCCGATAAGATTGGCAGTAGCTGGTAGAGAAAAGGCTTTTTGAAGTTCAGAAAAGTATACCCGTAGCGCACGGCCCGGCGCAGAATGCGGCGAATCACATAGCCGGCTTTGTTGTTGGAAGGCAACTGCCCGTCTGCGACAGCGAAGGCAATAGCCCGGATATGATCTACCATGACCCGTAGTGCAATATCCGTTTCTTTTTGATCGCCGTACTGCACCTTAGCCCAGGAGGAGACCTTATCGATCAGTGGCGTAAAAACGTCGGTATCATAATTGGAGGGTTTTTGTTGTATGGCCATGGCCAGCCGCTCAAAGCCCATCCCGGTGTCTACATGTTTGGCGGGTAGGGGATGGAGTTCACCGGACGTCTGCCGGTTGAACTGCATAAATACCAGATTCCAGATTTCTACCACCAGCGGATGATCCTGGTTGACCAGGTCTTTACCGGGTACCGCCTGTACTTCAGAAGCTGGCCGCAGATCAATGTGTATCTCTGAACAGGGTCCACAGGGGCCAGTGTCACCCATCTCCCAGAAGTTATCTTTTTTGTCACCATATAGGATTCTTTCCTCTGCTATAATCTTCTTCCAATGGTCATAAGCTTCCTGATCCATAGACAGCTTATCTCCTTGATCCCCTTCGAAAATGGTAACATACAGCTGGTCTTTGGGTAGCTGGTATACTTCCGTCAGAAGTTCCCAGGCCCAGTTGATGGCCTCCTTTTTAAAGTAATCACCAAACGACCAATTGCCTAGCATCTCAAACATGGTGTGGTGATAGGTATCTATTCCCACCTCTTCTAGGTCATTATGCTTTCCTGAAACCCTTAGGCACTTTTGACTGTTTGCAGTGCGAGGATGAGGTGCTGGGCGGTTACCCAAAAAATAGTCTTTAAACTGGTTCATACCCGCGTTCGTAAACATAAGCGTAGGATCGTTTTTCGTTACGATAGGGGCAGATGGTACAAACTGGTGGCCTTTATCCTGAAAAAATTGTATGAATGTTGTTCTGATTTCCTTGGAATTCATTGTAGATGTAATTTATCCGGAGAATTATTTGTCATGATCCAATAAACAGTTAGGATATTGCCTGATTGACACACTTTATTAGACCAATGACGGTAGAAATTCAACTTTTTTAGCGTTTCAACGAGCAAAATTAAAGATTAGAAACCAGCATTAACAATGTCTAAGATAAAATATTATTACGATACCGAGACCTGTAAGTACGAACGCGTCCGGGTCAGCCGATGGGATGTATTCCTCAATGTGCTGGGCTTTATTTCGTTGGTCTTGGTTGCTGGCTTTTGCCTGATCATCATTTTTGATACTTACTTTGAATCACCCAAAGCAGCCCGACTTAAAAAGGAAAATGAGGAGCTGGAATTTTACTACGAAATGCTCTCCAAAGATATGGAGCGGGCTGACAAAATGCTCAAGTCCCTACAGGAGCGCGACAACCACGTGTACCGCACTATCTTTGAGGCGGAGCCTATCCCTATTTCGGTACGTAACGCCGGTGTAGGCGGTGTAGAGCGCTACAAGCAATTACTGGACGACGGCCTAAAAAGGGAAGAACTAATTTTACAGACGAAGGAGAAGGTTGATAAACTCAAACGACAGCTTTACATACAAACTAAATCCTACGACGACCTGCTGAAAAAGGCAAAAGATAAAACCGAAATGCTGGCTTCCATTCCGGCCATTCAGCCGGTTTCCAACAAGGAGTTACGGCGGCTGGCTTCTGGTTTTGGAATGCGGGTACACCCTATTTATAAGGTAAAAATGATGCACCCGGGCATAGATTTTTCTGCTCCCAAAGGAACGCCAATTTATGCTACCGGTTCAGGGAAAGTGACCACCGTCAAATCCTCTTTTACCGGCTATGGCAAGCAGGTAGAAATAGACCATGGTTTCGGCTACGTTACCAAATATGCGCACTTGTCAGATTTTAATGTAAAGGTTGGGCAGACCGTAGAGCGAGGGCAGTGCATTGGCTACGTGGGAAATACCGGTACTTCTACCGCGCCTCACCTGCACTACGAGATTCTCAAAGACAACGAAAAGGTGAATCCTATCCATTACTTCTACCAAGACATTACTTCCGAAGAGTACGAAGTATTGGTACAACTGGCTTCCATAGAAAACCAGTCGCTCTAAAGCATTATTCTACAAAAATAGTAAAAGCAGCCCCGGAAGGAGCTGCCTTTGTTATGTTGATCTCAGTCTTAAAAAGTGTGATGGTATCTACTCAGAGACGAACCATCTGACCTTTGACCAGGTGTTTACCTGCCCTGCTGGTCTTCATAGAGGCCGTATTTGTCAATCAGATATACCAGGGAAGTCATGGCAGCAGCTCCTAGCAGCAGTTCACGCTGGTTAACGATCTCAAACACATCCTGCGCAGAGTGGTGCATATCAAAATAGCGCTGAGAATCTGGGCGTAAACCGATTAACTCTACACCCTGCGGCTTGAGTGCGCTGATGTCCGCACCGCTACCTCCTTTATTAAACTTATGCAGATCATACTCCTCAAAAAGTGGCGCCCAACTCTGGATTTTTTCAAAAGCTACTTTGCTTACGTCCAGGCTAAAACCACGGGGTGTAAATCCCCCGGCGTCCGACTCTATGGCAGCATAGTGCTTCTCGCCGTTTTCTTCCGCCAGTTCGGCATACTTTTTACCCCCGGCCAGGCCATTTTCTTCGTTAGCAAACAATACGGCACGAATGCTGTGCTTCGGCTGGTAGCCCATGGCTTTGAGGGTACGCAACACCTCAATGGAATGTACTACACCAGCGCCGTCATCATGCGCTCCTTCGGCCAGGTCCCAGGAGTCAAGATGGCCACCCACCACGATGTATTCCTCCGGAGTCTCGCTTCCGGTGATTTCACCTACCACATTGTAGTTGACAGCATCTGGAAGCATCTGGCAGTGCGTTTCAAAATAAAATTGTAGATCAGGATCATCCTGTAGCAAATCACTCAGCATGTCGGCATCGTTAGTACTGATCGCGATAGCAGGGATTTTAGGCACGTTGAAAGTATAGACCGTGCTACCGGTATGAGGATAGTCGTCAAAATCAGTAGATAGCGAGCGTACTACAGCACCGATAGCACCATGCTTGGCTGCCTCAGAGGGTCCGCTGCGGCGCTGATTTCCTGCCAGCCCATAAGCTGCCCCGGTCTGAATTTGTGTCTGGTCCATCGGGCGGTTGAAGAAGACGATTTTTCCTTCTACGTTTTCGCGTCCCAGGGCTGCCAGTTCTTCAAAATTCTGCACTTCTACGATCTCAGCAACAATACCTCCGGGGCCAGTGCCTACCGAGTTACCCAGTGCAGTGATGTTCACATCTTCTGAGCCCAGTTTTTGGGAGTTAACAATACGGGCGACTTCTTTTTCTCCCCGCACCCAGTGGGGCACCATCACCTCCTGCAGGATTACTTTATCAAAGCCGTAGCTTTCCATCAACTGACGGCCCCATTCTACCGCAGCAGCGCTCTGGGGAGAACCGGCGACGCGTCCTCCGATGTTTTTGCAGAGGTATCTAAGGTTTTCGTAAGCTTCGCCACGTAACAATGTTTCGTCATAAATACTGCGGATCATTTCGGCATCCTCCTCCTGTTGGGCATGTAAGAGCGGACTGCAGCAAAGCAGCGCGAGGAGCATCGTTAAAGGCTTGGAGTTCATAGTATAAGGTATTGTAGTTAAATGATTAGGTTTCAAAAAAGAGCTCAGGATTTAGTCTACTAACTCGGCATCTTTCAAGATGTACATCATACGGTCGGGATCATCCGGGTTCAGTTCTAGTCTGCCTCTGATTTTTATGGTCTCGCTGGTCAGTTCTACAGGTTCTGCGGTAAACACCTCCATGACTGTTTCAGGCCCGGCCCCGCCACAAAAGAAGCAGGCAGCGATGGGCAGCGAAGAGAGAATAAAGTACTTGGGGCCTAGGTATACCTCGTAAGGAATCATGTACCCTTTCACAGTGATTGTCTCTCCGTCAAGGCTCCTTGCCTTTTCACCAAATACCGGATAAGAAACCTCGTATCCGGCCGCTTCATCATAACGGTCTTCAATCTTTACGTCAGACAGTAGTTTCCAGGGGTTATCGGAATTCTGCGCCTGAGCGGACACGGAGGTCAGGAAAATCAATAAGAAAAAAACCAAGGTTAATCGGTGTGTGCTAAACATCATCTCTCTATCTGATACCAGAATAGCTAATTTAACAATAAAATTTTTAATGGCAGCCGGCTCGCTTACAACAAATTTTGTAGGTTTCGGCATTTACAGAGAAAAGAACGCTATGCATTACCCCAAAACACTGGTTACAGCACTGCTGATGAGTTTTCATACCGCCATGGCCCAGAAAAACCTGACTCTGGTTTGGTCTGATGAATTTGACCGGGAAGGGATGCCCGACTCGCAAAAATGGGCCTACGATGTGGGAGGCCACGGCTGGGGAAACAATGAACTGCAGTACTATACTGAAAATGATCCTGACAATGTGCATTTGAAAGACGGATACCTCATCCTCACTGCCCGAAAAGAGCAGTTTGGCAATAATCTCTATACATCGGCCAAACTGGTAACCCGGGGTAAAGCTGATTGGCAGTATGGTCGTATTGCCATTAGTGCCCGCCTGCCGGAAGGAAGAGGCACCTGGCCGGCTATCTGGATGCTTCCCGATATTGAAAAACTCAATTGGCCCGAAGACGGAGAAATCGATATCATGGAACACGTGGGCTACGACCCCGGTGTGATACATGGCACAGTACACACGGAAGCTTACAATCATGTAAAAGGTACCCAGGTAGGTAAGCAAATAAATATATTGGACTTCAACGAGGCTTTTCATGAATATGCCATAGCGTGGACGCCGGAAGAAATTCGCTGGTATGTAGACGGGAAGCAGTACCATACTTTCAAAAATGAGGGTAATAACGCGTCATGGCCCTTTGATAAGCCTTTTTACCTCATTCTCAACCTGGCAGTGGGTGGTAACTGGGGTGGTGCAGAGGGCGTAGACGAAGGCATCTGGCCACAAAGCATGGAAGTGGATTACGTACGGGTATATAATATGGAGGATTAAGCAAGTCAACAGATTATCCAGTTACGGGCACGTTTTACCGATGCACAGCGAAAATACACGGCAAGTGCTTAGTAATACAAATACGGGCGATCTGGCTGCCTCACAGCAGGCTGCTTTATCAGATAAAATTATATAATTTTTTCATAAAATATAACTATATAAATAAAATTAGCAAGCTGCCGGATTTTTTGCAAAGCAGTGATCTTCCCAAAGTGCTTAGCCATGATCTTCAGGCAAGTAAGTCCACAGTCCTTATGGTCAGGCTGTTAGTAGTGAGGGAAAAGGGGCATAGATTGATTTCTTTGACTATGCTTTTTATTCCAATCCTTTCTCTAGGATTTTTTCTATGTCGTCTATCTCTCCTTTGCCACTCCCTTGATAAACGACCGTTCCAGTTGGATCAATAATGTAAGTAGTGGGAAAAATATCTACAGCATATTGATGTGCTATGGACTGGGAACTTGAACGTAAGCTTTTACTTTCTACCACATTCATCCAATCCATTCCATATTTATCAACAAAGGATTTCACCTTATTGTACATGACCTCTTGGTCACTACCGAGTTCACAGGCAACGCTAATGATTTTAAGTGGTTTATCTTTATACTTTCTATACATAGATTTTAGGTCAGGTATCATTTCAATGGGGTATACGACAATTTTGTAATAGTGAATTGTATTAGCAAATCAAGTCTTTGACCACGTTCCATTTTTTACCTCTGTTTAGTGCCCTGAGGGTAGCTACTTGTTGTGTACCAACTATCGTCCCACGTTAACCGGAGCGCTTCATCCGCTGTTGGATAACATATCTATGAGCGGCCGCTCGGCCGATTCCATCGGGCCTGAGCCAATTAATAAGCCCTTCTGCCGAAAGGTTTAGTAGCGCATTCGGTTCAGATTATTCTCATAGTAAGTCAATAGACTACGCTGCCTTTGCTGGGCTTTACTCTTACAGCTTATCAAGGTAATGTTAGCAATAACGATCTTGGCTTGATCAGCTAACAAGAGTTCTTCCTACAAATTGATCCATTCTTTGCGCTCATCGCTATCTTTCATAGCTTCTAGGGCAAACTCACAGAGCTTTTCCTCACAATGATAGTAATCCAGAATTTGAATGTTGTCCGGATAGTAAGTTACTACCTGATCCCATTCCATGGTGGCCATATCCACCTTGCTCCTTCAGCAATCCAGACTAGCTTGGATAAACTATCTGTTAAAGTTAATAGCTTGTTGGAGAAAGTACGGTGACCGCCCAGATGGGCCACATATTCCGATTGATGAATCATGTTTCGCTAGGCGCTCTTATTGGAGTGTTCTTGGGCAGCAAATAAGCGGACGAGCTTCATTTCTTTCTAATCATCCTGGCAAGTCAGTATCATGCCGCGCTACGGTGGCCACCATCTACCATCGCATAGTGTAAGCGGTTATCCACGGGGTGTAACGCATCAGCTTGCTTTTCTTGTCGTGCTTCGGCCAGTTCTCCGTAATAATGGCACAGACGTTCAAGCTATTTAGCCGTCACACGGCTGCTAGCAAGCGCTTCCAGCACCTGACTTGCCTGCTCAAAAACCTGCTCCTGACCCATAAACAGACATTATTCTTGCCAATAAGCGGTCACACGAAAGCCTGCTGGTGTACTACAAAGTACATGCTTTTTAGGCACGCTAATCTTACCGTACCTACTTTGAAGGCTTTTTTTCTGGCATTTTGTTCTTTCTCTACCGAATGCTGTAGTAGCTGTTGACCCATTTGCTGAATAAACTCATCAAACGAACGCTTATATTCATAGGCACTTATCTAGTCAGCCTGTGAAGCTACCCAGGCATCATAACGCGCTGAGAACATGGCCATTACTTTTGCTTTTTTACTCTGGTCTTCCATGGCTTTTTATCGGTAGAATACGAATTATCTCGCAAAATTACATCTTTGTCGTACACCCAATCACCTTCTAGTTTACTCATTTGGTCAGCAGGAATATTATCAGATTCTTAGTGAAGACTTCTTTTTATCAAACTCCTTAACTTATTCACCAAACTGGAAATCCACATCCGCGAGATTGGCTAAGGCAGTTTTGAAAGCGGGAATCACCTGTTTTCTTATAATTGGTTCATACTCTCCTTCTTCATATCGGTCAGGAGTAACGGGAACTCCCAAAAAAGATATCCCCATATAAGTATATTCCTTATCACTTTCCTTTGCATTTCTCTTTTGCAGAAATACGGCACCTGCATTTATATCTTCTACTGTGGAATAGACATTCTCTATTTCCTTAATTTGAGCAGAATCTAATTCTACAGCGAAACCCATAGATATTGAAAGTCCTCCTCCTGAAGGATAAACTTCAGCAATAGCACCATTTTCGTTTTTTAGTACGACTTGGCTATTTTTTCCATCTTTAGGCTCTTCGGCAAAGTAGAAACCGCTGGCGGTCATATCTTCCGTAATCATTTCCAGCGTTTCTACCGTAAAGTCTAAACTGGCCTCCAAATTTTTTTTATAATCCTCCCGCTGATCTATATACGGTTCCTTTAAAATTGGGATTACTTCTTTAAAACTCGAGACCAGTCGGCTTTCCTTTTCTTTTACTTCCTCCACCATTGCTGGCTGTCTGGTCGCTGTATTCTGATTTGTTGATTGCTGGGTTTTGCAAGATGCAAGTATCGAGGCTGCCGCTAAAGCAGTAAAGAAAGATAGCTTAAGTTGATCTGTATTCATGTTCGTAGTTATGCTAAATTTTTTGTACCGAAAATCTAAATAAACTAAAGCAGCAAAAGTTTCAATTTGTTCAATTACAAAGTTATTAGGTTCAAAAGGATAAAATCGGTTTGTGATTGTATTATCCTGTTGGTACGTTGTAAAAGAGCTCTATGATTTGCCCAGATATCATTAAATTGCAGGATAAATTCATCTTCCCAGGCATATCACTTTATATCATAACCAATAATAAAGAATTAGATTATCACAACCATTTAGAACGACTCGCTGTTTTTTGCAAATTGTTATCAACAGAAACTTCTAAAGTCCAATAGCGACTAATGAGCGATTCTAAACCAGGATTAGGCTGAGACATTTGATAATCCATTAATGGCTCGTCTCTTCCTTTGTAACATAAAACGATACATGCAGTAGCTGGTGCAGGGGTAGCCAGAGCAATTACTTCTACATACTGTTGGGTACCATGAAAAAAAAGAAATTAATTTAATACCATAAGTTGATTGGCATTCATCACTCTACATGAGAAAAAATAGATAAAGAGAAAAGGGGTTAGTTTTGTGGTGTTCAACGTCACTCACTAACCCCCTTGAAGAATGAACTTCAGCGAAAAGATAAGTGGCCGGCACCCGGTAGAATATTTGAAAAAGTGGATGCTCTGATGCCCTCTAAACCGATTAACTTAGCTCGCAAAAAGTTTATGACTCTCTTTGTAGGGGGACTCATCAGGGGGCGTAGTGTACAGTTTGTAGAAGTAGCCAATCACATGTCTACAAAACTTAGGACTGAATCAAATCTACGCCGTATCCAAGACTTTGTAGCTAACTATGAGCTAGACTACGAGCAGGTTGCTATGCTTTTATGTTGCCGCGGCGGCGGTCCGATTTCTTCCTACTAAAGGGCAGATCACCTTGGCTATTGACCGCACTAACTGGCGATTTGGGCAATGTGACATCAACTTTCTGGTTATCAGTGCATACTCTCAGGGGGCAGCCATTCCATTATGGTTTGAATTACTGGAGGATAAGAAGGGGGGCAATAGCAATGAAAAGGAGCGTATTGCCATACTGAAAGCATGTTTGAAACTGCTAACTGGCCGATCAGTAGCTATTATTGGTGATCGTGAATTTGTAGGTACTCACTGGATTAAGTTTCTCTTTTCCAATGGGATTAATTTTTATATCCGTTTGCGAAGCAACACGCTAGTAGAGAAAGATGGGCAGATACGGTGTGCAATTGATTGGCTGGGTCAGCGTAAAAAGCGCTTACTAGATGGAGTGAAGATACATAACCATTGGGCCACTATGGCGCGGTAAGTCTGGCAATAAAACGTCATACTAAGCAGGATGACGAGCATCTTATTGTCATGACTAATACTTTCACACATTTAGCTTTAAATATCTACCAGCGCCGTTGGTCAATCGAGACTTTCTTTCAAAGCCACCGCGCGGCATCAAGCAGAGAGGTTTTCGCTTAGAAGATACGCATTTAGATGATTTAGAGCGTTTACGTAAACTTTTCGCTTTGGTAGCTATCGCATTTACGGTTTGCCTGCACATTGGTCGGTGGAGCGATAGACATCAAAAACCGATTGAGGTAAAGAATCATGGTTACAAAGCCAACAGCT